>JBLHTS010000244.1:0-5638 GCA_047627695.1 Yoonia sp.
GGGTTCCGCTTGCGCGGTCCACCAACACCAATGAATTTAGGGCTTATATAAGGGATTCTTGGGGTGTCAACGGGCCATCCGGGTAAGACCCAATTGTTGGGCGAATGATGCCTCATGAAAGTACATATTGCGTCTCAATATGGACCAACTACAAGGTTATGAATGCCACAGGGGCAGTGATGAGGACGAAGTTTGCTTGTTTTGTTTCTAACCGCGTTCACCAGTATGACAGCAGTATGGCTCATAGCGCATCAGATGGTGAAGCGGCGGTTCACTTCGTTGATAACGGTTTTGCCATCGATCTACAGTTCCACAATCGCTGTCCCGCCTGATGAAGGCCATCCTCCGCAACTTCTAGCGCTTTGCGTGGACCTCTTGCGCAAGTCCCACTGCACCACCCCGTTCGAGACGCTGACCCCCGCCGAACAACACATGGTTTTGCACGTGCACGCCATTGATGCAGCACCTGCATGGATGTCGCGCTATGCTGCTTTGCGCCTATCAAAGCCAAACCGTGCAATTTTGGACCAGTTGCGCCGCGTTAAATCTTCGCGACCTGAACGCTCGAAAGAACACTATGGCGCGGTCAAAGCGTTGTTGCGTTCGCGCTCGGAAAGCTAGAAACCTGCGGCTATGATGCAGCCGCCCAACACTTCACTTTATCATTTTGCAGCCGCCTTTGCGACAGGCGGCCTGTTGTCGTTGATGGTTTTGTTTAACGGGACACTTGCCGCCTATGCGTCATTGTTCTTTGCCTCTTGGGTACCACACCTGACGGGCACGGTTGCGGCACTGATATTGCTCGCTGTCCTGCGCCCCAAACGGGCAGCGATCACGCGCCCGCCGTTGTGGGTGTACCTTGGCGGCGTGTCCGGGGCTGTGACGGTCATGCTGACATCAGCCACACTTAACAGTGCTTTGGCCCTGTCCGGCACGATTGCATTAGGCTTGGCAGGACAGATGGTGTTCAGCCTTTTCGCTGATATGCGCGGCCTTTTTGGATTGCCGCAGCGGACACCAGAGCCCCGCGATTACATATCGCTGGGTTTCATCATCGTAGGAAGCCTGATCCTTATTTTCTTCGGGAGCAGCACATGATCGTCTTTGCTTGCCTCGCGATCCTCGCAGGTGTGCTTGTCTCGCTCAGCCGTCAGATCAACGGGCGGTTGGCGCTGTCGACTTCTGCGATGGAATCATCATTCTGGAACCATGTTGTTGGCTTGGTATTCATCACTGTCATCGCGCTGCTAGTTGGCGGGCTCTTCGCGGGCGAACCACGAGAAGCGCCATGGTGGGCGTACTTGGGGGGCACCATCGGGGTTGTCTTTATCGCCGCAGGCAGCTGGTTGATTGCGCGTATCGGGGCAACGCGTACCGCCCTACTGATCATCGCGGGTCAGATGGTGTTTGGTGTCTTGCTTGATGTCGCCATGGGCGCGCCCGGAAACCTGTGGGCGCGCGTTCTTGGCGTATCACTTATCCTTGCAGGCATGTGGGTCGCACACTCCGGCAAGAAAGCCGCTTAGTCGTCTTTTGCCGCATTCAACTGCTTGATGCCCGCGACACCCGAATTCCCAAGCTGGACCGTTGCAAACGGCCCGCCAATGCAAAGATTGGCAAGGTCCGTGTTATCCAAAGGCGGTGTCTTGGCAAAAATCTCTTTGGCGAATTTTTCGGCATTGTCTTTGGGTAGGTAACCCAGATGCCGCGCTTTGGTGTTGTCCACGACGGCACGGTCATTGTCGGAAATTCCGTAGACGATGCTGAACCCAACCACGGGGCTGTCGACCGAACGCTCTACCAGATGGATCAGGTCATCATAAGACAGCCATGTGCCGATGCTGCGCGCGTTCGTCGCTGGCGCGCAAGAGAAGATACGCATGCACACGCTCTCGATCCCGCGCTTGTCCCAATAGAGGCTGGCCAGATCTTCGCTAAAGCACTTTGCCAAACCATAGTAGGTGTCAGGGCGGTGCGGCGCATCCAGTCCGATTGTATCGGTCTTTTTGTGCATACCTACCGCGTGAACAGAACTGGCATAGACCACCCGTTTGACACCATTGCGGTACGCGGCTTCCCAAACGTTATAGGCCCCAATGATGTTGGATTGCAGAATATCATCCCAAGGGGCTTCGTCCCCGATTGCACCAAAGTGCACGACCATGTCAGCGTCTTTGAGCAGATCAATCATCGCATCAAGGCTCGACAGATCGGCCTTCACATAGGTTTCACCCTCGTAAAGCACGCCGACATCATCAGCCAAATCCGTCGAGACCAATACATCACAGATCTTGCTAAGCGGTTCGCGCAACCGAGAGCCAAGCTGACCCGCAGCCCCCGTCAGGACAAGTTTCTTCATAATATTTCCTTTGCGTTTGCGTGAGGCCTAGATGACCGCTTTTTCCACGAATTTCTCACCACGCTCTATGCGGGCATAGTTGAAGGGCGTCAAATCAAGCGTGCGGTATTCACCGTAGGTAATCAGCTCTGCTGTGCCGCGACCCATCGCAGGGGATTGCTGGAAGCCATGCCCGGAAAATCCGTTCACGAAGATGAAGTTTTCAACCTCGGTATGTCGCCCCAAGATCGCGTTTTGATCGAAGGAATTGTAGGCATAATGCCCAGCCCACGAATTGCGTAGCTTGATCGCCTCGAATTGCGGAATGCGGGATGCGATAGCGGGCCAAACTTTGTCCTCCCAGATGCTTTGATCTTGGACAAAGTCATCGTAGTCCACCGCAGGATCATCGTCAGGCGGACAACCTGCCATATAATAAGTGCCGTCAGTGCGCATATGCACCCCGGACGGGTCAATCGTCAGCGGCAAATCGCGATCTAGCGGCTTTTCCGCCTCGAAGATAAAGGTATAGCGCTTGCGTGGCGCGACCGGAATTTCAATACCCGCCATGCGCGATGTCAGCACCGCACGCGGGCCAGAGGCGTTGACGACAGTGCCGCAACTGACGCCTTCGCCAGACTTGAGGATCACACTTTCGACACGAGTGCCCGCCGCATTGCGGTTCATCGCGACGACTTCGTTCGTCAGATACTCGACCCCGCGTTCCTTGGCCGAACGTTTCCACCAGTCAAACAGGGTGTTGCCGTCGAAATAACCCTCATCGATCAGATTGTGGTTCGCGGCTACGATGTCATCAAGATTGTAGAATGGATAAGCAGCGGCGATTTCGTCAGGTGTCATATGCTTTGTGCCTGCGCCGCAGGCCTCTTGCAGTTTTTGACTTTCGCGCAATGTTTCAGCGAAATCTGCGTTATCGGCCAAATACATATAGCCAAAGCTGTGCAGACGCGGCTGTGGTACGCGGGCGTCGCCCCCCATGTAGGCGCGAAAGTTTTTGACGTAGTCAGCCGCAAACTGCGAGACTTTTACGTTGATCGCCTCGCTGAATTGCTGGCGCATGCAAGAATTGGTGTGCGAGGTAGATGTAAATTCATAAGTCGGGTCGCGTTCAACCACTAAGATAGTACCATTGAAGTCGGGATTGTCGGTTAAAAACCACGCAACCGATGAGCCATACATGGCCCCGCCGACGATCACGATATCATAGCTGGAGTGTTGTGGCGTTTGCATGTTCAGCCTTTGATTTTCACACGTTCGTTTCTACCTTGTCTGCAACGACGGTGCTGCGCAAGATTTGTGTGTGGTCTCTTACCGCTAGTGAAAATCCCGCGATTTCGGAATCACTCGCACATCGCGTGGATGCCGCCCGCGTGGATCATGGCGGATCGATTTTTTCACCTCGTCGGCGTGGGCCAATGGCAGCTTCATCTGGTCATGTGAAAGCTTTTCCAATGCATCACTGCGGTCAGTCAGATGGTTTGCCACAATGTGGATCACATCCTCGCTGCGTTGCACCACGCCGCGCACGTCAATCACACGGGCGCGCATGATGGTCTTGCGATATGCCTCCATTACCTTGGGCCAAACAACTAGGTTCGCAACCCCTGTCTCATCCTCCAGCGTGATAAAGCACACGCCATTGGCGCTACCCGGGCGCTGACGGATCAGCACGATGCCTGCCAGTTTAATAGATTTACCGTTGCGCATCTGGGCCAGCAGATGGTTGGGCGTGTACCCCTGCTTGTCCATGCTGCGCCGCAGGAACGACATCGGGTGTGCCTTCAAGGATAACCGCGTAGTCTGGTAATCAGCCACCACATGTTCACAAATGGGCATTTGGGACAGATTAAAGCGGACCTCTTCGCCCTCGTCTTTATCCAGCGCAAATAGTGGCAAATCAGGCGCATCACGCAGCGCGCGGGCATCCCAAAGCGCTTGACGCCGATCCAGCGTCATAGACCGCACTCCGTCCGCCGCTGCAAGTTTACGCACTGTGCCAGCATCCAGCTTTGCGCGTTCTTTCAAATCTTTGAGGTCGGTAAAGGGCGTGGCACGTGCATCCATCACCCGCTGCCCCATATCCTGCCGCATCCCGTCGATCTGGCGAAGACCAAGGCGCACCGCGAAAACCTGCGGGCTGACGGGTTCCAGCGTATTGTCCCAATCGGAATAATTCACATCCGCAGCACGCACGATCACCTGATGTTCGCGGGCATCGCGCACGATCTGGGCGGGGGCATAAAACCCCATCGGCTGGGAGTTCAGCAAAGCCGCACAGAACACATCCGGATAATGGCATTTTAGCCAGCAAGACACATAGACCAGATGCGCAAAACTGGCGGCGTGACTTTCGGGGAAACCGTAGTCGCCGAAGCCTTTGATCTGGTTAAAACAGCGCACCGCAAATTCGGGATCATAGCCGCGTCTGATCATGCGGCTGACCATCTTATCCTCAAGCAGGCCGATTGTGCCGTGTGACCGGAACGTGGCCATGGCCTTGCGCAATTCATTGGCCTCTTTGGTGGAAAATTCAGCGGCGACCATGGCGATTTTCATCGCCTGTTCTTGGAAAATTGGCACGCCAAGGGTGCGCCCAAGGACTTTGCGTAACTCGTCTTGATCATATTCTGGCCCGGGCGAAGGGTATTCAGTCGCCTCCTTCCCACTGCGCCTGCGCAAATACGGATGCACCATGTCGCCTTGGATCGGACCTGGGCGGACGATGGCGACCTGGATCACCAGATCGTAGAATTCGCGCGGTTTCAGACGTGGCAGCATGTTCATCTGCGCGCGGCTTTCGACCTGAAACGTGCCAAGGCTATCGCCACGACACAGCATTTCATAAACCGCTGTGTCCTCTTGCGGGATGGTGGCAAGGCTGTAGCGTTTGCCGTAATGTGCATCGATCATGTCAAAGGCTTTGCGGATGCAGGTCAGCATGCCCAAAGCCAGCACATCGACCTTAAGGATGCGCAATTCGTCAATATCGTCCTTGTCCCATTCGATAAAACTGCGATCAGGCATAGCACCATTGCCGATGGGCACGGTTTCGATCAATGGCTTTTCAGTCAGGATAAACCCGCCGACGTGCTGGCCCAGATGGCGCGGCATCCCGATCATCTGATCGGCCAGTTTGATCGTGCGCGCCATCAGCGGGTCTTTGAGATCAAGCCCCGCCTCTGCCGCCTCGCGCGTGCCAATTTCGCGCCCCCATGACCCCCAGATGGTTTTGGAAAGGGCGGTAGTGATGTCTTCAGACAGACCCATGACTTTGCCCAC
>JBLHTS010000245.1:0-5624 GCA_047627695.1 Yoonia sp.
TCCGGGCGCTAGAAGCGAGGGCGCGTCGTGCCTGATCTGGGAACTTACGCTGTCGAAGTTTTGTTGGCGTATGCGGTCAGTATTGCGCTGCTTATGGGCGTCGTGGGGCTAAGCTGGCGGCGTTATGCGCGTGTGCGGGCTGCCTTGGAACGGGCTGAAAAGAATGGCTAAAGTGTCACCTTTGATGATCTTGCCGCCAGCGATATTTGCGGCCTTCGCAGGGTTGGCACTGGCAGGGATGCTGCGCGACAACCCGGACGAGTTGCGGTCGACTTTCGTGGGCCAACAGGCGCCCGCAGTGCCTGTCGAGGCTGTGCAAGGTACGGAACAACTAACCGATGCGGATTTGCGGACGGATGACGTGACGATAGTGAATTTCTGGGCCAGCTGGTGCCCGCCGTGTCGCGCAGAACATCCCAATTTGCTGGATTTGCAAGCGCAGGGCTACCGCGTCGCAGGCATCAACTTCCGTGACAAGCAGCCACAGGCATCCGAATATTTGATCAATTACGAAGACCCGTTTTTCGCGACGGGGTTCGACTTGCGGGGCAGGGTAGCGATTGACTGGGGAGTAACCGCACCGCCGGAGACGTTCATCGTCGACGGCGACGGGACGGTTTTGTTCCGATTTGTTGGACCGTTAGTTGGGTCGGACTACGAACAACGGTTTCTGCCTGAGTTGGCTAAAGCCATGGAATAGGGTGTCACGGTAGATCTGGGACAAGGCCAGAAACAAAAAAGCCCAGTCATATGACAGGGCTTTTTCGTTTTCGTGGTTGGCGCGCTTAAGAAGCTTTCGCCAAATTCCGCAGCACATAGTGCAGCACTCCACCGTTTTCGATGTACTCGATCTCGACGGCTGTATCGATCCGGCATTTCACGGTAATCTCTTTGACGGTACCGTCGGCCATTTTGATCTTTGCAGTCATGTCCTGCAACGGCTTCACCGCATCCAGACCTTCGATGGTCACTGTTTCTTCGCCGGTCAAACCCAGCGAATTACGGTTGTCGTCGCCAGTGAATTCGAACGGAACAACACCCATGCCAACAAGGTTGGAGCGGTGGATACGTTCGAAAGATTCCGCGATCACAGCCTTGACGCCAAGCAGGGCTGTGCCTTTGGCCGCCCAGTCACGCGAAGAACCTGCACCGTATTGTTCGCCTGCAAATATGACCAACGGTGTGCCTGCTTCTTGATGCGCCATTGCCGCATCAAAGATCGAGGTCTGCGCGCCATCGGGGCCTTTGGTATAGCCGCCTTCGACACCGTCCAGCATTTCGTTCTTGATGCGAATGTTGGCGAATGTGCCGCGCATCATGACCTGGTGGTTTCCGCGCCGCGAGCCGTAAGAGTTGAATTCGCGCACAGGTACCTGACGTTCAATCAGATACTGACCAGCAGGGGTGGTGTCTTTGAATGAACCAGCAGGGGAAATGTGGTCGGTTGTGACCATGTCGCCCAATACAGCAAGGACCTTGGCATCGACGACGTTTTTGATCGTGCCTGCGTCCTTGGACATGCCTTTAAAGTATGGCGGGTTCTGGACGTAAGTTGATGCGGCTGGCCAGTCGTAGGTTTCGCTATCGGTTGTCTCAACAGCTTGCCACTTTTCATCGCCTTTGAAGACGTCAGCATATTTGCTGATGAACGCTTCACGAGTGACGGTTTTTTCAACAAGGGCATTGATTTCTGTTGAGGTGGGCCAGATGTCTTTCAAGAAGACATCGTTGCCGTTCTGGTCTTGACCAAGTGGCTCGCTGGCCATGTCGATGTCCATCGTGCCAGCCAGCGCATAAGCGACAACTAACGGTGGTGACGCTAGATAGTTGGCGCGCACATCAGGCGAAATACGCCCTTCGAAGTTGCGGTTGCCAGATAGGACGGATGTTGCGACCAAATCGCCTTCGGCAATCGCGTCGGACAGCTCTTTCTGGATTGGACCAGAATTGCCGATGCAAGTCGTGCAGCCGTAACCAACAAGGTTAAAGCCAATCTTATCAAGGTCTTCTTGTAGACCTGCAGCCTCAAGATATTCGGAAACAACCTGTGACCCTGGGGCCAGTGATGTCTTCACCCAAGGTTTGCGGTTCAGTCCAAGTGCTGCGGCTTTACGTGCCACAAGGCCCGCACCGATCATCACGTAAGGGTTGGATGTGTTGGTGCATGAGGTGATTGACGCGATCACAACCTTGCCCGACGACAGCGTATAATCTTCGCCTGCGACAACAACTTCTTTGTTCATCGGGCGCTTGAAGGTTTCTTCCATTTCGCGCGTAAAAGCGGTCTTGGCGTCGGTCAATGCAACGTAATCTTGCGGACGCTTGGGGCCGGAAATCGCAGGAACGATTGTGCCCATATCAAGGTGCAGAGTTTCTGTGTAGATGGGCGCGTAATCCGCACCGCGCCAGAAACCGTTTTCCTTGGCGTAAGCTTCGACCAGTGCAATCCGGTCTTCGTCACGGCCTGTGTTGCGCAGGTAGCGCAGCGTTTCGTTGTCGATCGGAAAGAAGCCACAAGTCGCACCATATTCCGGAGCCATATTGGCAATGGTTGCACGGTCGGCCAGTGGCAGAACGTCTAGACCCGCGCCGTAGAATTCGACGAATTTGCCCACAACGCCCAGTTTGCGCAGCATTTCAACGACTTTTAGCACAAGGTCGGTGCCTGTCGTGCCTTCGACCATTTGGCCTGTCAGCTCAAAGCCAACAACCTCTGGGATCAACATCGAGACGGGTTGGCCGAGCATCGCAGCTTCGGCTTCAATCCCGCCAACACCCCAACCAAGAACGGCCAAACCGTTGACCATGGTGGTATGGCTGTCTGTGCCGACAAGCGTGTCAGGATAGGCTACCTCCTCGCCGTTTTGGTCTTTGTCGGTCCAAACGGTTTGCGACAGATACTCAAGGTTCACCTGGTGACAGATGCCTGTACCCGGGGGCACCACGCGGAAGTTGTTGAACGCCCCTTGGCCCCATTTCAGGAACTGGTAACGCTCCATGTTCCTCTCATATTCGCGGTCGACGTTCATCTGGAACGCACGCGGGTTGCCGAATTCGTCAATCATAACAGAGTGGTCGATGACCAGATCAACAGGGTTCAGCGGGTTTATCTGCTGGGCGTCGCCACCAAGGGCTACGATACCATCGCGCATGGCTGCCAGATCAACGACCGCAGGCACACCTGTGAAGTCTTGCATCAGCACGCGGGCAGGGCGGTACGCGATTTCGCGGGGGTTCTTGCCGCCGTTATCGGCCCAAGTCGAGAATGCTTTGATATCGTCTACGGAGACTGAAAAACCACCGTCCTCAAACCGCAGCAGGTTCTCAAGAACAACTTTCAATGCGGCGGGCAGCTTGGAAAAGTCACCCAAACCGGCCGCTTGGGCCGCTGGAATGGAATAGTAAGCGACCGATTGGTCACCAACTTTGAGGGTTTTGCGGGTCTTTGCTGTGTCATTGCCGACTGTGATGGTCATGGCGATCCCTTTCGTGGCTGATGCAGAAACAAGGCTATTATCATGGCTTTTGCCTTATGCCGATAAGGCAATCAAGGGGGGGGGGGCAATTTTTGTATACCATTGCACACAATTCGGCTGATTTTCATGTGCTTGGCTGAAACATTCCTCGCGGCTCACTCGCAATTGGTTGATTGGTAATTTCAAATAATGCTAACTAAAATATACGGGCAGTACAATTTCTGGGGCCCGCTATGCGCTACATTTTTGCCGTTCTTTCATTCTTGGGATTCTTGCAGGCGACAGCAGTAACTGCGCAGAATGGACCGGTGGTGATCGAGCTGTTTACATCGCAAGGCTGTTCATCTTGCCCACCTGCAGATGCCATGCTGCATGATTTGGCCAAGCGGGAAGATGTGATCGCTTTGGCGCTGCATGTGGATTACTGGGATTATATCGGTTGGACGGACGTCTTTGGCCGTCCTGAAAACACTTCACGCCAGCACTCTTATGCTCAAGCCGCACACGCGACGACCGTCTATACCCCGCAGATGGTCATAGGTGGCATAGAGCATGTTGTGGGTTCACGTCCCATGCAGGTGATGGATGCAGTGCAGGCACAGGTGCGGCGTGGAAATGCGGTTGCAGTGTCGTTGACCCGAAGTGGAAGTGCTTTGCAGATCAATGCATCAACCGCTGTGCGTGGCGATTATGTCGTGCAATTGGTCCGTTATACGCCCGAGGAAACTGTGGCTATCCGACGCGGTGAAAACGCAGGTCGCACCTTAAGCTATGCAAATATTGTCAAATCCTGGGATGTGATTGGTCGGTGGGATGGGCGTTCTGCGTTGACATTAGCAGCAACTGCTGACGGTCCTGACGCAGTTGTCGTAATCGTCCAGCAAGCCGGACATGGGCCGATTGTTGGCGCTGCACAGCTACGCTAGCTGCAAAAATCTTTTATTTCCAACGCCGATGCACCCAAAACCATTGCGCAGGATTTCGCGCGATCTGTGCCTCTAGCCGTGCGTTCATCTCGATCACCATGTCACGTGGATTTGTGTACGCGATTGGTTCTTCGACCTCGACCTTGAAAGTCAGGCCGTCGGGTTGCCTGATGGCGAAGTAGGGCACGACAAGCGCATCAATCCGCAACGCTATTTTGGCCGCTGACAGCGATGTGCGCGCCGGATGCCCGAGAAACGGGATCACGTCGTCGCGCGACGCCACATCGAAAAAGATGGTTCCCATTCCACCAGCCCGCAAATGACGTACAAATCCGATTGTTCCGTTCTTTCCCTTTGCAAAAACCGGACCGCCCCAAGCCGACATCGTCTCAACGTAGTGGTCGTTGAAAAACGGATTGTTCATTGGACGGTAGAAGCCGCCCACATTATAATCCATTGACGTCAATAGATGGCGTGCCGCTTCGTGGTTGCCGAAATGCCCTGTGACGAAAATGACAGGTCGTTTTGCGGCTGCGGCCTCTGCCAGTGCAACAAGCCCCCCACCTGTTGGTTTCGATTGCGCCATGCGTGCGCCGAGATCTTGCCAACTGTAGTTTTCAATCAGTGTGCGGCCGAAGTTATCGCAGCAAGCGCGTGCCAATTGCCGTCGCCTTGATACGGGCATGTCAGGGTAGACCAGTGTCAAGTTTGCTTCGGCGCGTTGCCGGTAACCTGCAAGCGGGCCCAAAGCATATCCCATCACACGACCCATCAAGGGCACGCGGATCTTGTAAGGAAGCAAGCGGAGGATTCCGATCAGGCCGAGAAACAACAGATTGTTCAGCCGATCGACTGCTGTTCCGTTTGGTTCTTGGGCTTTTTTCATTGGGCGTTGGGCATCTTTGCTTGGCCTGTCCCGATCATGCTGTCGCGGGTGACCAAGTCCTGCAGCGCCTCTGCGGTCCAATCATCTGTGCCAGAAGGTCGTTGCGGAATGACAACATAGCGCATGTCTGCCGTGCTGTCATGGACGCGCACGGTTGTGGTTGTGGGCAAGGTGACGCCAAACTCTGCTAGGACCTTGCGCGGTTCTTTTACCGTGCGCGATCTATAGGCGCGCGACTTGTACCAATCGGGCGGCAAGCCCAGTAAGTTGCGTGGATAACAGGAACATAGCGTGCAGACGACGATGTTGTGGACCTCGGGAGTGTTTTCGAGCGCG
>JBLHTS010000246.1:0-5611 GCA_047627695.1 Yoonia sp.
AGGCGCGGGTGCCTTCGGAAATCTCGAACCGGACCGGTTTTTGGGGTTTGCTTTGCAGCACCGATGCCCGTTCCTTGATCTGTCCAGACGCCATGACGTCGATCACTTTCATCCGCACAAGGTCACACTCGCGCAATTTGCTATCAATGGCCATATTGAACAGAGCCAGATCGCGATGGTTCTCCGCAAGTTCCAGCCTGACACGAATCGCCCAGACATGTTTGGGCTTCAGTGGCTGTTTCTGGCCGACAATACGCCCCTTGTTCCAAGCGGGGCGAAGTGCGCGAATGGCCGGAAAATTTGGTGTTTGCATGATAGATCCTCCGATCCGCCATACCCTCCCACAGCGACAACCCGACGTTGACACTGCATCATATCACGAAATGCTGCGCTGCATCCGAGGTCGGCAGTGAGCCCAATTAACCAGATGCTAAATAACCGACCGAGGTCCGCTCCAGAGCATATCCCGCTTGCCGAAGGAAGCCTTACACTCGATTCACCCTAGTCGGAGAAGCACAGCTTGTTGCCATCTAGATCCCTCACATATGCGGAGAACCGCGGCCCACGTTGATTTGGCGAACCCTCGCAAGTCCCACCAAACTCAATGGCGAGCGCATGCATTCCTATGACCTCTTCGCTTGTTCCGACACAAAACCCAACCATGGTGCCATTGCCAATGGTGGCTGGCTTTATGTCGAATGGTATCGCAGTTGCGAAGGCAAAATCTTCACCCAGCCAGTATGTCATTCTGTCTGTTGGTGACATGGACCGAAGGCCCGATTGCGCAAAAAGAGTGTCGTAGAATGTCTTTGACGCGTCCATGTCGTTTGTTCCGACAACAAAATAGTTCATTTTCATGATGTGATCTCCTGTAAGATGACGGTGTTTGTTTGATTATGTCATCCACGTCATATTGATAAATATGACATTTTATGTCCTATTTGTTACATGGCACGAACAAATGCATATGACAGGCTGAGGCGGTTGGAATTGCTAGCGGTTGAGTTCAAACAGGACGCCCACTGCACCGTCAAAGATCTGGCGCTACAGCATGGCGTCAGCGCGCGGACGATTGCGCGGGATCTGTCACTCATGCGGGACCAAGGGATGCAGATCGATGCCGATCGCGGGCGCGGAGGCGGCGTGCGTCTTGATCGGAATTGGGGCGTCGGCCGGATGAATTTGGCCTATTCCGAAGCCGTCGATCTTCTCATCAGCATCGCAGTCGCAGAGCGCATGAATTCGCCGATGTTTTTGGCAGGTCTGGGGTCGGTCAGGCGACAATTGGTGGCCTCGTTTTCGCCGGAGAAACGCAACAAGGTGAACCGCCTGAAATCCCGCATATTGATTGGTGTCACGGCGTCAACTTACGTTCAGGCGAGTGCAAGCGCCCCACCGAAACGGGTCGTACAGGCTTTGCATCAGGCCTTTATCGATCAAGAGGTGCTCGAGATACGATACCAAAGAGAGGATGGTGAAGCGTCCAAGCGGCAGATCGCACCTCACTACCTCTTGTTAAAATATCCCGTGTGGTACGTTGTTGCGTTTGACCATCTTACGAAAGGGCCAAGGACCTTTCGGTGTGATCGAATACGTGCCGCCGGTAAGACGGGAACGCATTTCCAACTGAGGCCAAAAGAGGAGTTCGAACCCTCTTTGGCTGGCGATGACCTTTCGATCTGATGACACCAAACGCCCGTGCCGAAGCGCGATCCAAAATCATCTCGACACTGTCGTCGGAGACAAGGGTTCATGTGTTTTGGTCGCCGCTGCGCAACCGGCTTAACGTGACGGGGGTTATCCCTAAAAATGAAGCGATAAGCGTGTGGACAAATACGTCCTCGTAGCCTGGGTATCTTTCTCTAAACCAAGCGAGCCGATCAGATCCACCGAGGGCAGCAAGGCACCACTCTCGGTCTGCTTTTCGGCCCAATTCATCGCGCAGAACGCCATTTGCCCAGTCACGCAGCGGTATCGATTCAATCATCAAGTCTGTAAGATCAGAGCTTTCCATTTGTGCAATTAGGACATCGGTGTTCGCTTCCAGCGCGACAAGGGATGTTCCATCTCGCGTGCGGGCGATGTTGGGTGTTACGACGCACGGCCCAACGTACAGCCCAACGCAGACGGTACGACCGTCAGCGTCATAGATGCGGCTGGCGACGCGACCTTCCAAGATGATGTATTCATGCGTGTCTTGGGCCTCTTGCTGAGCGATGGCCGTGCCTTTTTGAACGTGTTTTGGTGTCCAATACGATGCAAGATGGGCTGCGCACGCCCTATCAGGCAGGTCAGGCGACTTCATCAGAAATGTTAGCAAATCCATTCTCTGAATTCCTTATCAAACGATAATGCGAAGGGCTTCGTTTGAGAGCAAGTGTTGCACATTCAAAGGAGGTTGAAAAATGACGATAAGAAATGGGTCACAGCGGTACGGGTTTGGCGCGGTTGCCTTTGGATTGGCAGGCTTTGCGATATATGTGGTCATGATATACGTGACGCTTGCGCAAATCGAAGCAATGTCTGGCCAAACCCCCTTTGACATGCGCCCCTTCGGTTACGGACCTGAGGAGGCAATGCAGCTTCTCGATGCGCTCGGGGAAGAGGGACGCAGGTACTACGTCAGGCGCCAGATTCCACTCGATACGATCTACCCGGCGTTGCTGGCCGCGACAGTGATCTCAGCGATCGGCTGGCTCCGGTTGCGCTTGCCGCGCAGCAAACTAATACGCGCCGGAGTCGTGTGTTCGGTCGGTGCTGCGGTTTTCGATTATGTCGAAAATCTTGGCGTGGTTGTCATGATATTGAGTTGGCCAAACGTGCCCCATCCGCTCGTTTATGCGACAAGCCTCGCTTCAATTGCGAAGTCGGGCACGACCGTCGTAGCCGTGTCGACAACTCTTCTTCTTGGGGCCATTTGGCTTAGGCGTTCAAAAGTGGCCTAGCAGTCAGCTTTGGCCCTCTCGTCTTCCCGACACGGCGAGCCACCACGCAAGAAGTGGAAAACCAAAAAGTTCCAGTGCTATTGACGGGGCAATTGCCGCGCTGAAGATCACGCCGCTGTCAATGTCACTCATCCGGAAAAGACCCGCGATCGCGATCATCGCGGACAGAATGATCAACGTTGGGCGGAACGTACGCATCGCAAAACCACCGATCAGGAACGTTGCACCAACACCAAACCAGATACCGCCTATGAATCTTATGTGGCTATCCTGAGCGTGAAATATTGAGGCGTCCGTGATCGATATGAAGTCGCTTGTCGTTTGCCAGCCAAGTGTTTTAATCCCACCAAGGCCGACGTTCAGCCCGAGAAAGATAATGGCTGCGCCGGCAATCACGACAACCAGATTCAGTAATTTGATCTTGTTCATCTCTATGTTCCTTGAGGGAGTTCAGTGGGCGGTCACCTTAATTAGTACGCGTTCTATATTAACTTCACCTTGACAACGCAAGTATTATTTGGGACGCGTACTAAGATAATTTTGGAGAGACCAACCCATGGCTAAGATCGCAGGCAGGCCGCCCCGCAGCGAGAGCGACATTGTGGAGTTCCGATCAAAGATCGCTAAACAGGCACTTGCGATCTATCGCGCAGAAGGCTTCGGAGCGGTTTCGATGCGCCGCCTTGCCAAGGAGGTCGGATGTGCCCCAATGACGATCTACGCGCATTTCGACGGTAAGCCTGAAATTCTACGGTATCTGTGGGCTGATGTTCTTGCGGAAATGTCGGGCGAAATTCAGAAAAAACTGGAACCGATCGCGGCACCGGTTGAACGCCTGAAAATCGCTGCGCAGACCTTTGTATCCTATTGGATCGATCACCCCGATCATTTTAGGCTCGTCTTCATGTCGAACGACGTCACGCGGTTGGACGTCAGCACATTTGTCATGGACGATAAGACTTTGACACACTTCCGGATGTTCTCGGATCTCGTGCAAATCGTGCTTCCAGATGACAGCGACGTCAAAGCCAGTACAGACACACTAATATCTGGAATGATCGGCATCGCACTTTGTATAAATACGGTCCGTGACTACCCTTGGGCCGACGCTACGATGATGACCGACAACTTGCTCGCGAGCATTTTCGCCCCAGCCAATTCCATCCCCTGAACTTAGCCTCGACGCAGTTCCTCTGCCAGAAAATCGTACACCATGCGGATGCGACGGCTGGTTGTGAGTTCCCGGTGGGAGACCAGCCATATAGGAAACACGAGCGGTTCGAGGTCTGGTAGGACGCGTCGGACTACAGGGTCGGCGTCACCGATATAAGCGTCCAAAATACCGATGGCTGCCCCTTGCCGGACCAGTTCCCACATCACCAAATAGCTTTCAGTCAGGAGCGGGAAGTTCGCCTCGGTCAGACCAAGGCCCAACGTGTTCAGCCCTTTGAGCATCATGCCGCCATGATCCATATTCACGAAGTCAGCGTGGCGCAGATCATAAGGCTTCGTTGGGTTCCCGATTTTCGCAATGTAGTCGGGGGTCGCGTAAAGAACCGCATCGGCATCGCCGATCTTTTTCGCAATGAGATCAGGTTCAGTGGGCCTGAAGTTGCGGATCGCGATATCGGCCTCGCGGCGCCGCAGGTCGCTGGCATGATTGGCGACGACAATCTCAACCTGAATGCCCGGTTCCATGCGGCGTAGCTTGGCGATGATCGGGGGCAACAACACAACCGCATAGGTCTCGCTGGCAGAGATGCAGATCGTCCCCTCTAACGCCTGCGACTGACCAAGTGCCGTCATTGAGACGCGGCCTGCGGCCTCTCCCATTTCACGGACGTGTTCGAGAAGTTCCAGGCCACTTGGCGTGAGCGTGAGGCCGCGACCGACACGTTCAAACAGGACGATGCCGAGCTCTTGCTCCAGCCCGTCGACCTGACGGCCAAGCGTTGGCTGCGCCATGCCCAAGGCGCGCGCGGCGGCAGACAAAGACCCTTCCTCAGCCGTAACCAAGAACGCCCGCGCTTTGTTCCAATCGAATTTTACGGAACGCCAATCCATGCAGATATGCATATCAAATTACAGGATTTGGTCAATTCGCATGAGCGGGCCGACCAACTAAACCTCAGACAACATCAATCATCTCATACGGTCGCGCCTTGACCCATGAAAGAAAATGCAATGTCGAAGGAAACTCAAAACACATTGAACCTGAAGGACGCCCGCATCGCGGGGGCCCTGTACCTCACCATTGCCGTCTGCGGTGGTTTCAGCATCGGATATGTGCCGTCGCAGATCGTCGTGGCAGGAGATGCCTCGTCCACAGCCGCCAATCTGATGGGCCAGCTTGGGCTGTTCCGATTGGGCGTGCTTGCTGATAGCGCGGTCATCCTGCTTGAGATCGCGATTACGGTCATCCTGTATCAGATGTTTCGCACCTCCAGCCCAAGGCTTGCGCTTATCGCGATGGTCTCCCGCTTGGGCATGATCGTCGTGATGGGGATCAACCTGCTGCTTTGGGTGATGCCTTCCATGTTACTCACCCAACCGATGGGTCTTAACCCTGCTGATAGTCAGGCTTTTGCGCAAATCTTTTTCGAGGCGCACGCCCTCGGCATTTACGTCTGGCAGCTTTTCTTTGGCGCACATTTACTCGCTCTCGG
>JBLHTS010000247.1:0-5596 GCA_047627695.1 Yoonia sp.
GTCCCAATTTCGATTATGGATGCGCATGCCATTCTGGAATTACGGGAAACCCTTGAACAAGCCGCCGTAAAGAAGATTGCGGCGGTTGCTTCAAACGATGATTTGGACAGTCTTAACAAGTTTCGCATTGCAGATATTGGGACCATGAAAGCCTTTGCCGCCTATAACCGCAGCTTTCATACAGAGATTTGCCAGATGGCCGGCAACGCCCGTCAATCAGCGGTTATGTGTAGCCTGATGGACAACTACGAACGCCTTTGCATCGTGTCACTATCATCACGCCACAAAGAGTCCGCTGCGATGTCTGCCGCCTTGAAAGAACACAACGAGATTATCGAAGCGCTGCAGGCGCGCGATGGCCGCCGTGCCGCGCGATTGTCAGCAAAACACATCCGTAAATCGCAGAGCCAAGTCATGCGCGGTCTCAATAGCCGTCCGGTGGTTGGATAAAGGAATGAGTGACGCAGTGATATTTCAGGACGCCCTACAATCAAGTTCAGGCCGGGTCCGTCAGACAGAGGGGTTCGCTTAGCATGGCTGAAAACGCGCAAAGTATGACCGCCGCAGGCGACGTAGTCGTGTCTGGTCTAAACGTAGGAAAAACATTCGCCGCTGGCACGGTCGTCGCGTTGGAGAATGCGAATTTTGATATCAAACGTGGGTCGTTTGTGTCGCTGGTTGGCCCTTCCGGCTGCGGCAAGTCAACGCTTTTGCGCCTCGTCTCTGGCCTGATCGAACCGACATCTGGTAAAATTTCGGTGCACGGCACGCCCGTCAAAGGTCCACGGCCTGACATCAGCATGATGTTCCAAAAAGCCACGTTGCTGGATTGGCGCACGTCGCTTGAAAACGTTCTTTTGCCGACAGAAATCAACGGAACCCCGACCAAAGCGGACAAAAACCGCGCGTTGGACTTACTGAAGCTTGTCGGACTGGAAGAATTCGCCTTTTCGTTTCCGGCGCAACTGTCGGGCGGCATGCAACAACGGGTTGCATTGGCGCGTTTGCTGCAAACGGGTGCCGACATACTATTGCTTGATGAACCCTTTGGCGCATTGGACGAATTCACCCGGGAGCACTTGAACACCGAGCTAATGCGGATTGTAGCAGAAGTGGGTGCGACCACGATTTTCGTCACGCATAATATCTCGGAGGCGATCTTTCTTGCCGACCAAGTTGTCGTCATGACCTCGCGCCCCGGCCGCATGGCAAAGATCATTGATGTCGATCTTGAACGCCCGCGCCCGCTGTCAATCCAGACCTCGATTGAATTCAACAAGCTGGTTGAAGACGTGCGCGAAACACTGGGTGCTGTGTAATGTCTGTGCACGACGCCATCCCTATGGACGCTGTCGACACCGCTGCGCGCAGCCTGCGAAATCGCCGGATAATGCGGCACGCCGGTATCTTTGTGACGCTGATCCTCGTGTGGGAATTGGGGTCCCGTCTGGGCTGGCTTGATCCGCTGTTTTATCCAAGGCCTTCCAACATCTTAAGGTCCTTCTGGCTGATATATTTCGAAAACGGCAACGTCTGGTTTCACCTTTATTCCACGATGAGCCTTGTCGTCATTGGTTGGGTCCTGGGTTCCGTCCTTGGAATTGGCTTGGGCGCGCTGGTCGGGTTCAACGCCATAATCCGCCGTTTCCTAAAACCCTATATCATTGTACTAGAGGCGACACCACGCATCGCCGTGGCCCCGTTGTTAATTGCGGCCTTGGGGTTCGGGAT
Source organism: Yoonia sp. (assembly GCA_047627695.1). Classification (GTDB taxonomy): domain Bacteria; phylum Pseudomonadota; class Alphaproteobacteria; order Rhodobacterales; family Rhodobacteraceae; genus Yoonia. Next base: position 1,732 of record JBLHTS010000247.1, read on the forward strand.
GAATTCCAAACTTGCAATCATTATGCTCGTTTGCTTTTTTGCGCCATTTATCAACACGCTGTCTGGCGTTATGAATGTGAATGAAGAACGGCTAGAGTTGTTCCGATCCATGCGCGCGACCAAGACCCAAATCTTGCGCAAATTGGTTCTGCCCGACGCGATCCCTGTCATCATGGCAGGTGAACGGCTTGCCCTGACCGCTGCCCTATCTGGCGCGTTGGTCGCTGAATTCATTCAACGCGATAAGGGCATTGGATCGCTGATCCTTGTCTATACGCGCAATTTGAACATGGCCTCGGCCTTTGCTTGCATCTTCACGCTGACGATCTTGGGCTTTTTGATCTTCAAAGGCATGGAAAAGTTAGACCACTACATTGCCTATTGGAAATACGAAGGCGGGCGCGAACGGATGAGCGCAAAACGTCGCGGCGCGATGAAGCGGGCCTCGTGATGAATGACCCAGATCTTACCTTTTCGGCCCGCGCCTTGGACCTTTTCATTCGGTTCTTACCTCACCTGTTGCTCTTTGCGTTGATCATAGCCGTTTGGGAAATCGCGGTGGTCACTGGGATCGTCACCTCGATCATTATCCCCAGACCCAGCGCGATTGGGGCGGCGATTGTCGAACTTTACATCACCGAAGGCACGATCTACCGGCACTTCTTTATAACTCTGACCGAAGCTGTCCTGGGCTTCTTGATAGGTGCGGGCGTCGCCGTTGGGTTAGCGGTCTGTTCCTCTTTGTCCGATCCGTTCCGCCGCTATGTGACACCTTATGCTGTGGTGCTAAACGTCACCCCCGGCATCGCCTTGACCCCTGTGATCATCGCTTGGTTCGGCTATGGCATGGGGTCCAAGATTGCACTGGCGGCGATTATTTCCTTCTTTCCGATTTTTGTGAACACCTTGACCGGTTTGGTGCAGGTCGATGAAGACCGCGAAGAGTTATTCCAATCGCTTGGGGCCCACAATTATCAAGTGTTCCGCAAATTGCGGGTTCCAGCGGCGCTGCCGTTGATGTTTGCTGGCTTCAAGATTGGCATGACCACAGCATTAATCGGAGCGGTTGTCGCCGAATTTGCACAAGCCACCGACGGTGTGGGCGTGTTGATGAGCCGCTTTTCCTTTCAGCTGAACATGGCGGCCTCGCTTGCCACCCTGCTGAGCATGACGGTGATTGGGCTGATCTTATTTTACTCAATGGAATTTCTCGACGACAGGATTGTTTTCTGGCGCCGAGAGTCCCGTCGCACGGCTGCGTCCCGCGCGCGGGCACGTGCTTGGGCTGCCCAAGCGAAGAAATGACGCAATAATATCGACTTTTCAGGGAGGAAAGTGAAATGAAAATGTTTAAGGCAATGATGCTCACGACGGCCTTGGCTGTGACGGCTGTGCCAAGCGCAAGCTTTGCACAGGACACCACGATCAGTATAATCAAACCGACGCCACGGTCAGCGGTGTTCTTTCCGCTCGTCGTAGGGGAAGCCCTTGGCTACTTTGCGGATGAGGGGATCACCGTCAACCTGCTGCCGTCGGATACATCAATCCCATACGTCGCATTTATTCAAAACGGTCAGGCCGATCTGTCTATGCTTGATCCGAACGAGACGATCAATGCGCTGAATGCGGGTGCTAATATCAACACGGTCTACGAAGTCATGCAGAACGCCCCCGAAGGGATCGCCGTGCTGGCTGGTGGCGATTACACATCGATGGATGATCTTGTCGGTACAACTGTTGGCCTAGTATCTGACCGCGACCGCGCCTTCCTGCAAGCCGCTTTGGATATTGCGGGTCATTCGATTAATGACGTTGATACAGTAGTCTTGGGTGAAAGCGGTCCAACCTTGGCCGCGGCAATCCGCGATGGCAACGTATCGGCTATCTCTGGTTCTGTGTTCGATTGGGCCGCTCTTGTCGCCAACGGAATTGAGCTGGATCAGGTGACACCAGAAGAACTGCTTGCCAGCCCTGCCAATACCCTCGCGATGAACGCAGATATGATTGAAGAAAAACGCGAAGCGATGGAAGGCTTCTTTCGGGCATGGTCCAAGAGCATGTATGTCGGAAAGGTCAATCCCGACGCGGTTGAACTGATGCTGCGCAAAGGTGTTCCTGAAGAATGGGAAGTCGAAGCTGCCGGTATGGGGCTGTTCCAAGGCGTCTTGCCCATGAACATTTCGACAACAGAGCGTCTGGGCGACTTGCAAGCTGATGTGTGGACCAACGTCCAGCCACGGATGCTATCATCTGGCGCCATCGAAGAGATGGTCGATGTCTCGACCTTCTTGAACGACACATACATTGATGCGGCCAATGACTTCGATAAAGCACAAGTGGAAGCGGACGCGGCTGCATGGTTGGCTGCAAACCAGTAACCATTCGATCAATCAACAATCTTCGCTGCCGGGGCATATCCGGCAGCGGACCCTCATTCAACGCCCATAAACAGGACTTATTCTATGAGCCACGTACCTATTGACACAACAGAGATGGGTGATGCCGTCAATCGTTATGGCCCCACCTCTGCCCGCCCACGCCCAAGTGAGCCAGGACGCTTGTCGACCCTTACCGTCGACAGTCACGCCCACGTTGTTATTCCCGCAGCAGCCCAGTACATGATGCCACACGTCAACCCCGCCTTGATTGCGATGGTCCAGCACGCGAACGCCCAGACCAACATGATCAACGGCCAGCAGGAAAAAGACCGCGGCCCCGTCGCGATGCAAGACATTAAAGACCGCATGAAGGTTCTCGACGCCCAAGGCATCAACATGCAAATCGTCGCGCCACCGCCGCCACAGTGTTACTATCAATCCAAGATTGAGCACGCCACTATTGCAAGCCGCATGGTCAACGACGGTATCGCAGAATGGGTAGGCCAGCAGCCGGACCGCTTCGCAGGCCTTGGAACTGTCCCCCTACAAGACCCAGAAGAAGCGGCAACCGAATTGACACGCGCCATGGGTCTTGGCCTGAAAGGTGTCATGCTGCTGACTAATATGGACGGTGAAGAGATCAGTGCGGATCGCTTCCTCCCCTTTTGGAAGAAAGCGGAGGAGCTGGGCGCGGTTGTGATGATTCACCCCAACGGCTTTACCGGTGGCGACCGCTTCCATGAATATTACTTCTCAAATGTCATCGGCAACCCGTTGGAGACCACGACAGCCCTGCACTACATCATCTTCAACGGTCTTTTACGCGACATGCCGAACCTGAAGATTTTTGCAGTCCACGGCGGCGGTTATCTTCCCACCTATTCAGGCCGGATTGATCACGCTTGGGGCGCGCGCAAAGACAGCGAAGCCAACCTGCCAGAGCCGCCAACAAACTACCTCAAGAAGATCTGGATCGACAGTGTTGTCTTCACCGATCACCAGCTGGAATATCTGGTCAAAATCTATGGCGCGGACAAGGTCATAATGGGCAGCGACTATCCCTTTGACATGGCCGACTATGACCCTGTTGAACATATCTTCAGCTCGGCCCTGTCTGACGAAGACAAGGCGAAGGTTGCAGGCCTGACAGCCAAATCACTCTTTGGCTTAGACTAACGAAAGGACAAGCTATGACAGTTGGCATAATTGGTCTGGGCATTATGGGCAGCGCCTATGCTGCCAACTTACTCAAAGCGGGTTGCGCGGTCGCTGGCACGGACCCATTAGCCGAAGGCCGAGCGCGTCTCGAAGCGGCCGGTGGAATCAGTCATGAAACCGCTGGTACATGGCTAGCCGCCTGCGACCTTGTGATTATCTCCGTCGCCTCACCGGAGGTGTTAGCGGCGGTGACCAAAACTCTCAGCGAGGTTTTGAAACCCGGTCAGGTCGTGATGGAAACCGGCACGTTCGCCATGGCCGACAAACTT
>JBLHTS010000248.1:0-5592 GCA_047627695.1 Yoonia sp.
AAGAAAAAATCAGAACGACTTGGTCAATCCGTAAGATGAACATGCTGCTGCATGGGATTTCACACGCCGACATACGCCAAGAAGACACCATTCGCGAACCTCAACACTTAGGAGAAAACAACGAATTTCGGCGGTTCGACCGCGTTCTGGCAAACCCTCCGTTCAGCCAAAACTACATCAAGAAAGACCTTAAATTCTCAGGTCGCTTTCCGGTCATGATGCCGGAAAAGGGCAAGAAGGCCGACATGGTGTTTGTCCAACACATGCTGTCTGTGCTCAAAGAGGACGGTCGACTTGCTACGGTCAGGGTGAACCGAGAGCGCATAGCCGTCGAGGTGATGAAGCTGGCCAAAAACAGACATAACGATCTATTGAAGGACGTGTCAGGAGGCGGCTACCGATGACTCCAAGACGCGTTGGCGACATTGATTATCTCCTTTTACCTGGCACGGAGCGAAAGACGGCCGACATCGTAATAGAACGCGATGGTCAGGTTGTTGTGCGTCCGCCAGCGGGCCTAAGTGACGAGCAGGTTGATGAGCTTGTAGCAAGCAAGCGCTTTTGGATTTATCGAAATCTGGCCGAATGGCGGGACTTAAACGCAACGGCGGTTATTCGGGAGTGGGTTAACGGCGAGGCATTCCTTTGCCTTTCGTTGGGCCAGCTGTTCGAGCGACGGCAGATTATCTTTCCACTGGAAGTGTATGATGGCGACCCCAAAAGTCATAGATTGCGTCGTAGTTCATGAGCTGTGTCATATGCATGTGCGCAATCACTCGGAGGCATTCTGGAACGAGGTTGACAAGATTCTTCCTGACTATTTGGAGCGAAAGAACTGGCTCAGACAACATGGGGCGGCGTTGGATATTTGAGAGCGAAAGCAGCTGGCTGGGTAGGCTTTTCACGCTGACCTCCAAATTCAAGCTGACAACACCAAAAGCAGAACACAAATCGTCTCTTTGCGGGAAGATATCTTAATGTTTTCCGTTGGTTATGGTGCCGCTGATAGGACTCGAACCTACTACCCCATCATTACGAATGATGTGCTCTACCTGATGAGCTACAGCGGCATTCTTCTCATTCAAGGCCCTACTATGACCCTACTAGCTTTACTCTCATTCCGCGAACTCGTTGGTTTTGCAAGTCATTCTCGCGGAGACCCGCTAATTACGAAGGACCTGCTCTACCAGCTGAGCTACAGCGGCCAACCAGTGGCCTCATAGCACCGTGAAAATCCCCCAAAAGCCCTATTTTGTGGCGTCGCCATCCAAAACCTCGGCTTCTTCAACGGTGGTTGTTACAGGTACTTTCGCGTCGGCCTTCTGACCGACGATCAACGGCAGCATTTCGGTGCCGGAAGGCATAGCAACATCACTTGCCGGAGGTGTCTTCCAAGCCAGCGTATCGAAAGACCCACAATTCCCACAGGTCGCAGCCCAGCTTGAATGGATGTGCTGGCAGTTCTCACAAATCCACTGCGGACCACGTGGCGCGGTCAGCGCGCGCGTCAGCCACCCGCGCACAACATAATCGTCTGCGCCTTGCCCGCGTTCAATTGCGGCCATCAGTGTCAGAACGCGTGCGGTTGGGTTCGTTTCAACCAGATCGCCCAGTGCGCGTTTCGCGTTCGGAAAATCTTCGGCGGCGATGTTCAATTCGGCCATCAACATCTTGGACTCTGAATTATCAGCGGTCGCCTTCGTCAATGCCATGAAACGCTTTAGCCGTTCTTGCGACGTTTCATTCGGTGCAATCTCGGCGAAAGCTGCGGCCAAATCGGGGTGTGGGTGCGCATTCCAAGTTTTTGTCAAAACACGCGTCGCGTAACGCGCATTGCCTTCACCAATATAGCCTTGTGCCGCCATAATGGCTGCCGGGATCAGGTCGGGGGACAAACGGTTCGCTTCGATCGCGGTTTCGCGGGCCTCAATTGTCTTGCCTTCGTCCAAAATATCGCGCGCTTCCGACAACGCCAAAACAGCGTCGCGGCGTTTGTGCACATCACGCGGCAAGCTGCCTGACTTCAGCTTAGCGCCAAGTGTTTTGCGCGCACCTGCCCAATCGGACTTTTCAGCCTGCAAACGCAGCAATACATCCTGCGTTTCTTCGTGCTTGGGTTTAAGCGCGAACGCCTTTTTCGCAAGTGCTAAAGCGGTGTCAGTATCACCGTCCGCCAGCTTTTGCTTCATGATGCCGCGGACACCAACAAAACGTGTCTTGCCGTCACCCAGCAGCTTTTTATAGGTCTCTTCGGCCTTGTGGCGATCACCTGTCATCTCGGCAGCTTGGGCCGTTAGCAGGTTCGTCAACTGCGGTTGCTGTAGGTACTTGTCGGCGCGCGCGGCTTTGGTCATCGCCAAGTGCCCTTCGCCGGAAGCAAGCGCCATCATCCCTTCGCTCAAGGCCTCATAGCCTTTGCGTTCGCGATTGCGGTCAAAGTAACGCGAAATGGCGGTTTCATCACCATTGAGGAATTTGAACGTCGCAACCAAGAGCGCGAGTAGCTTCAGACCAAGCCATACCGCGACAACCATCACAGCAAGGGCAAAGACCATTTCAAGCGGGCTTAGGGTGAATTCCTGACCAGCGACATCAACAGTCGCACCGCCATCAACCTCCATCAACTGCGTACCGCCATAGGTCAGCGCAGTGACGACCAAGACAAACAAAAGGATTTTAATAAGGGACCAAAGCATGTGGGTTCGCCTTTAGTTGTCAGTAAGGGTTGAAGAAAGAATATCGGCGGCCGCGACAGCACTTGCGCGTGCTTCGGATTGAGTCAGCCAATCAGACATTGCGGCGCGGGACACCTCTGGCAAAGCACTGATTTCGGCCAAAGCATCGGACAAGCGACCTGTGCGCACTGCGGCCTCTGCGCGTGACAGCACAGCATCCGCGTCCGTGCCTTCGCGAGGCGAGGTTGAGCGTACATCGAATTGGTTCCGTAGGAATGCGCCTAAACCCGTCGATTCTTCGCCTGCCACACCTTCACTGCGGGCAGTAGCCAGGGCAACGCGTGCAGCTTCGGGGAATTTTTCTTGTAAGCTGGCCAAAGTCGTCACCCCATCTTGAGACGCAATAAGCGCCTCTGGTGCCGCATTGCCCGTTGCGTTTTCGAGGTCGCCAAGTGCGGCACCAATCGGCGCACCACTTTCAAGTGCAGTCTGAATGCGCGAAAGTGCTGCGCGTCCAGCGGCCCTGCGGGCCGCGGCGGAGGCATTTTCTTCGATAGCATTGGCTGTCGCGCGCGCATCCGACAATTCAGCTTGCGCGGCATTGGTCATTTCTGCGATCTGGGCGCGCAATGCTTCCATATCCGCATTCACGGCAGACATATCACCGGACGGGGCCGCCACAGTTGCGGGCCGTGCTTCTAATGCTTCAAGACGGGCAGTTAGATTAGCAAAAGCAGCTTCAACCCCGCTCAAGTCAGGCGCAGGCAAGTTCGCCACGCGCTGTTCAAGTCCGTCAATTATGCTGGATTGCGCGGCCAATTCGCTGGCCAACGTGTTGTCAGCTTGCGGCGCAGTAAATGTGGCCACAGCAAAACCAATGACACCAGCGACTAAACCGCCCAAAGTAAGAGGCAGAAAACTACTTTTCTGGACAGGTGCGGGTGTTGGCGCAGTCTTTGGGGTCGCTGGCATAGCCTTCGGTTCTGGTTTTTCCACTGCAGCCAGTGGTTTGGGCGTCGGCTTTTCTGCGATACCATCAGGCTTTGGTTTTTCCTTAGAGTATTTGGCTGCGGGCGTTGCTTTTTCAGGCATGGGGGGCGTTGACGTTGATTTGGTGCGAACTTCTGACGAAATTTCATCGACCACAGGTGCAGCCATAGCTGTCGATTCGGGCGCTTTTGCTGCCTTATCCGCTGCCTTATCCGATTTTGTCGGGGTCTTTCGACCCTTGGCTGGCTGTTTTGCCACGATTCCCACCCTTTCAGCGCCATTGCCCGCAATTTATGCGAGTGCTGGCACATCCTATCCCGCCTCTGCAAGACCCTCAAGCAACTGTCGGTTTGCTAGTCTGGCAAATTGATACGCCGAAGCGCCGCCAAAGTCGCACGTATCATTGCTTCACCGTCCGGCGAAGACACAACCGCAATGTCCCAGTTCAATGCGGGATCAATCGCTTCTTTGACAGCATTGCTAAGCGCAATCACATGTATCGTCGCCGCAAACGGCCCCTGTTCACTTAATATGGTGCTGGTGCGCGGTGAAAACAGAGGGGCAACAACAGGAATATCAGCATTTAAAGCTGCATGGGCCCGCGATGATAACGCGCAAGACTGCTGATCATAGGCGACCACATCCAGACAAAGCAGCCCTGCCGCATTCAAGCGCGCGCAGACATCACCACGCGCGTGTTTGCCGCGAATATGGGCAACGGTGCCTGCCGGACGAGCGGAAATAAGATGTGCAACTAGCCCATCTGCGTCGCCAGGACCTGTGATCGGCACATACCCAGATTGCTGTGCTGCTTGCGCTGTTCGTCCTCCGACACACCACGCCGCAAGCCCCGCAGGCAGGCCCATGGCGGCGGCGGCATATACTCCGTTTGCCGAAGTAAAAATCACCGCAGCTACGTTTGGGGCAGTCACCTTGACTGGCACGATCTTGATCAACGGCGACACAATCATCTCTAGCGGTCCATCCCAAGCGGATGCCACTGATGCCGCAAATCTTTCGCCTTGGGCGGTCGGACGGGTCACGATAAGGGTCGGCATCATAAGGGCACCATTGTTTGCGCGCATATGCAATGTTAACTGCGACAGACGGACAAGCAACCGGAAGCATGATGACCCGAGCCCTGACCATACTTGGTATCGAAAGCAGCTGCGATGACACCGCAGCCGCCGTTGTCTGCGGTAACGCGGTTCTGTCGTCGGTCGTTTACGGGCAGACGTCATTACACGCTGATTTTGGTGGCGTTGTCCCTGAAATTGCGGCCCGCGCACATGCTGAAAAGCTGGATCACTGCATCGAAGAAGCATTGGCGGCGGCGGGCAAGACATTGCGCGATCTTGACGGGATAGCAGTCACCGCAGGGCCGGGCCTTATCGGCGGAGTCTTGTCTGGCGTGATGTGCGCCAAGGGGCTTTCGGCAGCAACAGGGCTGCCTTTGATCGGTGTAAATCATCTGGCGGGACATGCGCTAACCCCGCGCCTGACCGACCAAACCGCTTATCCCTATCTAATGCTGCTGGTCTCTGGCGGACACTGTCAGTTCTTGATCGCCCATGCACACGACAAATTCGAACGCATCGGCGGCACAATCGACGACGCCCCCGGCGAGGCATTTGACAAGACGGCGCGACTGCTAGGGCTACCGCAACCGGGTGGTCCATCGGTTGAGGCCGCTGCCAAAACTGGCAATCCCAAACGGATCACCTTGCCGCGGCCCTTATTGAACAGGCCCGGATGCGATATGTCCTTCTCTGGCCTGAAAACAGCGATCCTACGTGCCCGCGATGCGATCGTTGCAGAAAAAGGCGGTCTAACCGCGCGAGACCAAGCGGACCTGAGCGCCGGCTTTCAAGTTGCGGTCACTGACGTCTTGATAGAAAAGACACGTCGCGCTTTGGCGTTGTATCAA
>JBLHTS010000249.1:0-5533 GCA_047627695.1 Yoonia sp.
GCGCGATCCAGATCGGAAACGCGCAAATGCACGTGGCCGACCCGAGCGGTCGAAGAATCAGGCATGGTGAAACCCCTTATATGTTTGGCGAGAGAAGCTTAGCATGCAATTCACTCATCCAAATAGGCGTTTGCGCATGCATTCTGTGCATCACCTCACATCAGGGTTAGCTGCGCAGCATGCCCACGATGTCATAAGTGTCACGTAGAATTGGCGCTGCAATCTCGCGGGCTTTGGCAGAACCTTCACCCAAAATCCGGTCAATCTCCGCGGGATCGGCCATGAAACGCGCCATTTCTTCAGAAATCGGAGCCAGTTTTGCGACCGCCAGATCAGCCAAAGCAGGTTTGAACCTGCCCCACTGTGCACCCGCGTATTCCGCGATCACTGCCTCAGGTGTCATGTCGTTCAAGGCTGCGTAAATCTCGACCAGATTGCGGGCCTCAGGGCGGCCGTGTAGGCCATCGAGGGTTTCGGGCAAAGGCTCGGGGTCGGATTTGGCCTTCTTGAACTTCTTGGCGATTTTGTCGGCATCATCGGTCATGTTGATGCGTTCCATGTCGCTTTCGCCGGACTTGGACATCTTTTTGGTGCCGTCGCGCAAGTTCATGATCCGCGTGGCGGGGCCATCAATGACGGGTTCGGTGATCGGGAAGAAATCAGTCTTGAAGTCGTGGTTAAACTTGGCAGCGATGTCGCGGGTCAATTCCACGTGCTGCTTTTGATCTTCGCCCACGGGCACATGGGTCGCGTGATAAATCAGGATATCAGCGGCCATAAGCGCAGGGTAGGCGTAGAGGCCCAGCGAGACCTTTTCAGCATTGCTGCCCGCCTTATCCTTGAACTGCGTCATGCGGTTCATCCAACCGACGCGCGCCACGCAGTTAAACAACCAGCCCAGTTCAGCATGCGCGGAAACTTGGCTTTGGTTGAACAAAATTGACCGGCTAGGATCAAGACCCGCTGCCAGATAGCCAGCGGCGACTTCGCGGGTCATGTTGGCCAGCTCTTTTGGGTCCTGCCAGACCGTGATCGCGTGCATATCAACAACGCAATAGATGGTTTCAATTTGGCCCTGCATGTCCACAAAGCGTTTGATAGCACCCAGATAGTTTCCCAACGTCAGACCGCCGGACGGTTTGATGCCAGAGAAAACGCGGGGGGTAAAAGAGGTCTCGGTCATGATGTGGGTGTCCGGGCTAGATTTCGGGGAAGGGGTCGCATACCCATGCCAGACAGACCCGTCAACTTCAACTGCCTCAGGGGACAGACATGGAGCCCGAAAGCTCGGATAAGTTCGAAAGCCCGTTTAATGCATTGCCGCCTGTGGTGATTGCGTTGACGTTGTTGATCATTGTGATCGAGGTCATCTTTCAGTTGGCCAATGCTGGCATCATCGGCGGGCCACGCGGTGTCGGCTGGCGGATTGCCGCGATTGAGGAATACGGGTTTTCACCCGTTGTTATGGACCGTGTGCTGGTGAACGGGGATTACTCGGTCAATATGCTCAAACGCTTTGTGACCTTTCCCTTTGTGAACATGCAGCTGACGCAAGTGGCGTTTTGTGCGGCGCTGACCCTCGCGCTGGGTAAGTTTACGGCTGAGTATTACGGCGGCATCAAAGTCTTAGTGATTTATCTTGCCACAAGCGTTCTAGGTGCTGTGGCTTTTGGCCTGATGGTCGAGGGGCGCTTTCCACTCGTGGGTGGATTTACGCCAGTTTATGGGTTGATCGGAGCCTATACCTACGCGCTTTGGTTGCGACTGGGGCAAGCGGGCGAAAACCAAATAAAGGCGTTTCGTCTGATTGGTTTTCTGCTGGGGCTGCAACTGCTATTTGGTTTGCTATTCGGGACTGGCAACCAGTGGATTGCAGAACTCGCAGGGTTTTCCGCTGGATTCATGCTGTCGATCGTTTTGGCCCCGGGTGGTTGGGCTACGTTGTTGGCGCGGCTGCGGCAGAGGTCCTAGCGGCGCAGGTTGCGTTTGAATTCTGACATGCGGAACGCGCCAATCAAGTGACCCAAACCAAAGTAGCTGACGATCCCGATTGCGACCAAGGCAAGCAGCGCCAGATAGCGAATTGTCGCGATCCCGAAAAACGGTTGCAGCAGGACCGATGTGACGAACAAGACTACGCCCATCCCAAGTGCCGCCAAAACAATCCGGCCAAGCCGTGACTTGAACCGCGCGTCAAATTTGGCTGCATCGCCCATTGAACGCGCACCTCGCGCCAGTAGCAGCACCATTGCCCAACCTGTTAGGGATGTTCCAAGTGCTGCGGCCGAGAACCCGATCACAGGCGAAAGACCAACTGCAAGGGCCGCATTCAGCACCATCGCGATGAGCGCATAGTAAAACGGGCGTTTGGTATCTTCGCGGGCGAAAAACAGCGGTTGCAGCGTTTTTTGCAGCACGAAAGCAGGCAGGCCCAGCCCATAGATCGCGACCGCAAGGGCCGTCGCGGTTGTGTCGTCGCTGGTGAAGGCACCACGCTCGAACAGGACGCTGACGAGCGGCAGCGGAATCACCATCAGCGCGACAGAGGCGGGGATTGTGAGGGCCAGACTGATCTCGGATGCACGATTGAATGCATCGCGTCCGCCGGCATCATCACCAGCCCGCAAACGGCGTGACAGGTCCGGCAACAAAACGACCCCGATGGCGATACCAACAACGCCAAGCGGCAATTGATATAGACGATCTGCATAGTTTAACCATGCGACTGCCCCGTCAAAGAAGCTTGCGACCTGACGGCCAACCAGCAAGTTGATCTGCACGACGCCACCGGCCAAGGCTGCTGGTGCTGCGATGATCGCCAGCCGTTTCAGTTCGGGTGTCATCTTGGGTCTGCCAAAGCGCAGCGGATAGCCTGCGCGTTTGGCCGCTACCCAAACGATCAGAAGTTGGCCGATACCCGCGATCGGGACAGAGTAAGCCAGTGCTTGGCCAATATAGGCTTGTTCTTGGATTGGCGTGCAGTTGCAGTCAAATCCCATAAGAGATCCCGCAATCAACAAAGCGGCGACAAAGATGATGTTGAGAAATACAGGCGCCGCCGCTGCTGCGGTAAAGCGGCCTGTGGCGTTCAAGACGCCCGACAACAACGCTGAAAGCGAGATGAATAAAATGTAGGGGAACGCGATGCGGCCATAGTAGACGGCCAGATCAAAGCGTTCAGTTCCCATAAATCCGCTGGCCATCATCGCCACCAGTGCGGGCATAAAGATCACGCCGAACACTGTGAAAACCGTCAATATTCCGGCCATTCCAACATAAGCGTCTTGGGCAAAGCGATGTGCGCCGTCGTTGCCTTCCAGCTTTTTGGAAAACATGGGCACGAAGGCCATGTTGAACGCGCCTTCGGCAAAGAACCGGCGGAACAGGTTGGGCAGGGAAAAGGCGACCAAGAATGCCTCTGCTACGGGGCCAGTGCCGAGATAGGCGGCAATCATGATGTCGCGCACAAACCCCATGACGCGGCTGACAAGCGTCCAGATACCGACGGTAAAGAACCCCGCCATCAGGCGTACCGGTTTCATGCGTTTGCCGCGCGCTCTGCGCCTTTTATCAACGCCTCGCGCAGTTTACGTTCAAGTGATGCGCGTTTGGATTCAGAATAATATTTCAGGCCGACAATGTCCTTGACGTAGAAGGTATCAACCACCTGTTCGCCATAGGTCGCGATAACGGCAGAGGCGATGTAGACGTGGTTTTCGGCCAACGTACGCGTCAGGTCATAAAGCAGACCGGGGCGGTCGCGGGTATCCACTTCGATGATGGTGTAGATTCCCGAGCCGTCGTTGTCGAAACCGATGTTGGTCGGCACACGGAACGCACGTTCGCGTTTCTTGATCTTGTCTTTCTCTTTCAGCGCCTCGCGTGCAACAACTTCGCCCATAAGCGTGCGTTTAATCATCGAGCGCAGGCGTGGCAGGCGCGACACCTCGTAGGGGTTGCCGTCATTGTCCTGCACCCAGAATACAGCCGTCGCGTAGCCGTCTTTGGAGGTATAGGTCCGTGCATCAACGACGTTCGCGCCAACAAGCGCCAACGCCCCTGTCATGCGGCTGAACAGTCCGGGGTGATCGACCATTGCAAAACATGCGCGCGTCGCGTCGCGGTCTTCGTCAAGCATCAGGTCAATCTTGATTTGGTCATCAGAAATATCGTGCAGCAATTCTGCAAACACGACCTGCGCGGACAGCGGCAGACCTTGCCAATACGGGCCGTAGTGGCGCCCAATTTCAGTCTTGAGCGCTTTGCCTGTCCAGTCGGCCAACTGCGCACGCAATTCGCGCTTGGCTTCGGCTTCTTGATGTTCACGGTTAAGGTCCTCAAGACCTGTCTGAAGGGCGGCCTTGGTCGCTTTATAGAGGTTACGGATCAAGACTGCTTTCCAGTTGTTCCAGGTCCCCGGGCCGACACCGCGAATATCGCAGACGGTCAGAACCGTCAGCAGATCAAGCCGTTCCACAGATTTCACCGCATTGGCAAACCCACGCACAGTGCGTGGTTCCGAAATATCGCGCTTTTGCGCCACATCGGACATCAGCAAATGATAGCGGATCAGCCATTCAACTGTGTCGCATTCTTTTTTGTTCAGTCCCAAGCGAGGGGCGATCTTGCGCGCAATCTGTGCGCCCAAGATCGAGTGGTCTTCGTCACGGCCCTTGCCGATATCATGTAAAAGCAAGGCGACATAAAGCACCTTGCGGTTCACACCCCGATCCAAAATACCGGATGCAACGGGCAGTTCTTCGATCAGTTCTTTGCGTTCAATCTGGGCAAGGTTGCTGACGACCTGAATAGTATGCTCGTCCACCGTGTAATGGTGGTACATATTGAACTGCATCATCGCGACGATGGGCGCAAATTCAGGGATAAAGGCCGACAGCACACCCAGTTCATTCATGCGCCGCAACGCCCGTTCGGGGTTGCCATGTTTGAGCAGTAGATCAATGAAGATGCGCCGCGCTTCGCGGTTGTTGCGCATATCATCATCAATCAGATCAAGGTTTGCAGCAAGCAGACGCATAGCATCAGGATGCAACAAGGTTCCAGTGCGCAACGCCTCTTCGAATATCCGCAGCATATTCAAATTGTCGGCAAAAAAGGCGGCTTGATCGGCGACTGTCAGACGGTTTTGCTTGATCGCGTAAGGGGGTTTAGCGCGTTTTCTGCGGGTCAGAAGGCGCACAAGAACCGGCTCTGATTTTGTATGGTTTGCTTCAAGTGCAGTTAGAAAAACCCGCGTGAGTTCGCCGACATGGGTGGCTTGGCGGAAATAGGCCTGCATAAAGTGCTCAACACCTCGCCGACCGCCGTGATCGGAATAGCCCATGGCGGTGGCAACCTCGACTTGTAAGTCAAAAGTCAGTTGGTCCATTGCGCGGCCAGAAATTAGATGCAGATGGCAGCGTACGGCCCATAAAAAATCTTCGGCAGTGACGAAAGTCTCAAACTCTTCGGCGGTAAAAACTTTGAGGTTGACCAGTTCGGCTGCGTCTTTCACGCCCTTGACGTATTTGCT
>JBLHTS010000250.1:0-5527 GCA_047627695.1 Yoonia sp.
CATCACTGAACAACGGTTCTTGGGCGAACAAGACGGCTGGCAGACTGTTTCGCTTTGGGGCATGGGGATCGCTAGCCGCGATTTGACGGGCGATGGCCGAGACGAGGTCATGTTAACCTCGATGGGTGATCAGTTGATGCAAATCGCAGGTGCAGACGGGACCTATGCTGCCGCCCCGTTTACGATCGGCACCTATGCCCAGCGTCCGCATACCGGCGATGATGGACGCCCCTCAACCGGTTGGCACGCCGAGTTCGCGGATGTCGATAACGACGGGCGTGCCGATCTGTTTATTGCCAAGGGCAATGTTGATCAAATGCCGGGACTGGCGATCAAAGACCCCAATAACCTCTTAATGCAAAACGATGATGGGACGTTCAGCGAGACCGCCGCGACCGCCGGTGTCGCCACGAAAGAACGGTCGCGCGGGGCTGCTTTGGCCGATTTTGATGGTGATGGGCGGCTCGATCTGGTGGTCGTGAACCGGCGCGCACCCATAGAGCTGTATCGCAATGTCACGTCAGAGACCGGCAATTGGCTGTCAGTCACGCTGACCCAGGCGGGCGGAAATGTGAATGCGGTCGGCGCCATCGTCGCGGTGGACGACGGCGCGAAAAGCCAGAGCCAACAGCTGACTGTGGGTGGAGGGCATGCCGGTGGCAAGGCGCTGCCACTGCACTTTGGTTTGGGTGCGGCGACGCAGGCACAAATCACCGTGGACTGGCCCGATGGGACAACAACTATAACCACCGCCGATGCGGGCGCCGTGGTCACAATCACCAAACCCTAGTCAATTGTCGGCACTGGCAAACCGCTTGGGACAGACGTCGGCACACCCAAACGGCCCTTGATGCTGATCGGATCGGTCAACGTCTGCAAGAACGCTACAAGGTTCGACACATGATCTTGTGACAAGCTAATGGGCGGCGTTGTCACCGCCGCTGCAATGTCGCCTACCTGTGTAGGATCATCCAGTACGGCATAATCCGCCCCTTCAAAGTCCGGCAAAACCGCCTGATTACGCATGTAACGCGGAAGACTTGCGGCTGGATCACCGTGGTCAGCTATGAACTGCGCAAGATCAGCGTGTGCGCCCGCGTGACCGTAAGGCCCCGTTAGCGCCACATTGCGCAGTGACGGCGTGCGGAATGCGTAGCGATCTTCGTCATGTCCCGTCACGCGAAACCGCCCATCATCGCGGGCGTGTGTTTCAAATGTTGCGGCTTTGCCCGGGCCTATTTGCGGGGCAGCCATGGCATGAAACGCGTGATCGGTCAGGAATGGACCTGCGTGACACGACGCGCAGTTTGCCTTGCCGTAGAATAACTCCAACCCCGCTTGCGGCTGGTCTTCTAGCGTCAGTGCCCCTGCCAAAACCGCGTCAAACGGTGCAGTATCGCTGCGCCACTCCAACGCAACAAAGGCGGCAATCGCATTCGAGATATCGGTGAAAGCAATATCGTCCGGATGGGTAATATGAGGATAAACGGCGGTAAACTGGTCCGCATAGGCAGGTAAATCAGCGACGCGGCGCGCCAACACATCCCATGCGCCCCCCTCACCTGTGATGATACCTTGGCGCACCAGTCGGGCCACTTCGTTTTCGCGGTAAGAGCCCGCCATTTCATCGCGGCTGAGCACTGGAAACATCGTTTGCGCTGACAGGATCGAGGTAAAGCCCGCCATCATGTCTTCGCCCATCGGGGTGCGAATACCGCTAGGGCGGGCCAGGTCTGCCTCAAGGCGTCCGTCATGAAATAGGACCGTGAATTCACGCGCACCAAGATTAAACAAGGCAGGTGAATTACGCGGGATACGCTGCTCTGGCGGGTTCGACGGGTCCACACGTCGATCAGGCCCAAGCCCAATCCCGCCATCGCCCAAGGACAGTGACACCCCGTCAGATGTCCCAAGCTTGGGGTGGTGACAGGTCGCACAAGCGACTTCGCGATTGCCCGACAAGATCGGATCGTAGAACAGCAATTGACCCAAACGGGCCTCTTGTCCGTTCACGTCAAAATAGGCGGCATCGGTCAGCGGCGCGGGCAGCGACTGCGCGTTTGTGCTGGCAGCTGCAAGACAGGCCGCGAATAACAAAAAGATTTTCATATCAGGAACGTGAGGTCCTTGTGTTGATCGGTTTCAGGCATAGCGCAAGAATATCTGCGCTGACTAGATATCTTGTTTAGGATCAGCCTCGTATTTCGGTGCTGCGCTGAACTCTTCTTCGTTGGCTGCCGTAAAACCTTCGGCCTGGCCGCGCACAGGCAAGATCAGACTGTTCATGCCGCCCGCAAACAGCAAGAACGCTGACCCTATCAACAAAGCGGCGAGCGACAGAAGGTTTCGTATCATTGTCAGAGACCTTTCAGAGCCACTTTGAGTACTTGAAAATAAAGTACAACGCCACGCCGCTGGCCAACGACGCCCCCGTTAGAACCCAAAACGCCATTGGCGAAGCAACACCCGGCATGCCACCTACATTTACACCAAAAAGACCGGTCAGAAATCCTAGCGGCAGGAAAATCGCCGCTACGACCGACAGGACATAACTATTGCGACCAAGCGCATGCGCCCGATCCGCATCAATGTGTTCTTGAAGGGCTGCCAGACGATCACGGGTTGCGTCCAACTCTTCTACAATGCGCCTTGTCCTGTTGCTTGTTTCGCGCAACAACGCCAATTCACCTGGTGCAATAATCCAATTATCCATAGCGGCCAGCGCTGCAATAGCTTCTCTTTGCGGGTTCACAAAGCGGCGCATTTTAATCACAGCTTGGCGCAAATTGCCAAGCTGGCCACTGGGAAGTTTACGGCCCTCTAAGACGGTCTCTTCAAGCGCGTCTGTCTCGTCTTCCAGCGCAATCGAGACGGTCTCGATGCGGGTTGTCAGACCATATGTGATCTCTGCCAGAAACCGACCCACAGTTGCGGGCGCGATACCCGCCTCGGCAGCTTGACGGATGGCATCAACGGCCCAGACTTTGCGCTTGCGTCCAGAGACGATTGCGTGGCTTGTCACCCACATGCGCAAGGACACCATATCCTCTGGGTCGGACCCGGGGTTGAGGTTCACACCGCGCAGATTCAGGATCAGACCGTCGGCCAGCCGTTCACATCTTGGACGGGTTTCCGTCTGCATCAAAGCGCGCGCCGCGATTTCAGGAAGATGGTCTTTCAACCATCCCTTGAGATCGGGATCATTCAAATCAAGATGCAACCAACGGTAACCGGATTTCACTTCAAGATCAGGACTGTCGCTAGCCGTTTGCGAAACATGCGCGCCGTCAATATCGAACGCGGCAATGGGATTGATGACTTTGTCGACCATGGGATCATCTTTGCGCCGAATGACACCAAGTTACAAAGGGTAAGGCACGGTTTTGCGACTTTTGCTTTTGATAGAGGTACTTCGTTTTACCAAGCCACGATCAGGTCAGGCCAAGCGCCAGCCGCAGGTATGCAGGCTCGTACAAAAACACCGCCGTCAGACATCGTGGGCAACCAGTGCCCGTTGCACCCGCATCATAGCCCCATTACTGTGCCCCATGCCTGCATTGTGCCGCGATTGCCTAACGACCTTCGATAGCGAAATCCGCTGTCCCAAATGTCGCAGCCCGCGGGTCACGCGCCATCCTGAATTGTTCGACCTCTGCATCGCCCACATGGATTGCGACGCCTTTTATGCGTCGGTGGCTAAGCGCGATAATCCCGCACTTGCTGACAAACCCGTTATCATCGGCGGTGGCAGACGCGGGGTTGTTTCAACCGCTTGCTATGTGGCGCGCATCAAAGGGGTCAAGTCGGCAATGCCAATGTTCCAAGCGCTTAAAATCTGCCCCGAGGCTGTGGTCGTGAGGCCCGATTTCGACGCCTATGTGACTGCGTCAAAGGCGATCCGCGAAATGATGGATGAACTGACGCCCGTGGTCGAACCTCTTTCACTGGACGAAGCCTTCATGGACCTGCGCGGCACGCAAAGGCTGCATCACGCGCCTCCAGCGGTCATGCTTGCGCAGCTCATAAAGCGGATGAAAGATGAATTGGGGCTAACCGGATCGATTGGACTGTCGCACAACAAGTTTCTGGCAAAAGTGGCGTCTGATCTTGATAAACCACGCGGGTTTTCAATCATCGGAAAAGAGGAAACCACAGCGTTTCTGCGTCCAAAATCAGTGCGGTTGATCTGGGGGATCGGTCCAGCCGCGCAAAGCAGTCTGAACGACGCTGGTATACGCACATTTGATGACCTACTTCGCTGGGACCGCCGCGACCTGCACGCACGCTTCGGCGGTATGGGCGAGCGACTTTATAGTTTAGCGCGGGGCGAGGACGGCAGACGCATCTCGTCGCATGCGCCCGTCAAGACGCTTTCGAATGAGACTACATTCAATGAAGACACCAACGATGTGGATATTTTGGATGGCCACCTGTGGCGGATGGCAGAAAAAGTATCTGCACGCGCAAAGGCGACGGACAAGGCAGGTCGGGTTATCACGCTGAAACTCAAGACCTCGGACTTTAAACTGATCTCAAAGCGGCAAAGCTTGCGACACCCAACGCAGATCGCGGACACTTTATACCGCACTGCACGGGGGCTTTTCGATCAGGTAAGTGATCCGGGGCCGTTTCGGCTGCTGGGGGTTGGGTTGTCTGATATATCATCGGACGCAGAAGCAGACCGCGAAGGTGATTTGCTGGACCCGGGGGCGCAAAAGCGGGCTGCCGCAGAAAAGGCGGCTGATCAAATTCGGGCGAAGTTTGGCAAAGACGCCATCACAAAGGGTCGCGCCTTGCGGTAGATGTAGGGTGGGTATTGATCCAGCCTACAGGCGTCGCAAGCTATTCCGCGGCTAACTTCTGATCATCCAAGCGACCAATACTCGCAATCTGAGCAATCACTGTCTCCAATAGCGTTTTGAAGGATGTGAAGTTTCCGTTCGGTTCAAGTGTCTGTTCGTTCATATAAAGCCCTCGGTCGATTTCGACCTGCAGGGCGTGTTGATCACGCGACGGGCGACCATAATGCTGCGCGATAAATGCGCCCGCAAAAGGCATATTGCGCGCGACGCGAAAACCGGCAGAAGCAAATGCCGCCTCGACATGTTCAACAACGTAACTGCCTGCGGTCGCACCAAACCGGTCACCAATCACAATATCTGGCCGCAGCGCACCGGGCGGCCCTACGTTTTCAAGCGCCTCATGTGGCATCGAATGGCAATCAATCAAAATCGCCTCACCAAACTTATTAATGCTTTCGTCCAGTAGCGTTTGCAGCTGATCATGGTAGGGGCGCCAATACCGCGCAATCCGGTCATGGGCTTCAATCAAAGGCAGTTTCCCGTGATAAATATGACGCCCATTTGCCACCACCCTTGGGATAACACCAAGCCCACTTGCGATGCGCGGGTTATGCGCGGTCCGGCGCACACCTTCGATCAGCGCGGCATCAAGCTCGTCCGGCCCACGGTTCAGATCCAAAAAGGCCCGCGGCGCGTTGGCGGTCAGGAAAGGTGCGCCGTGATTT
>JBLHTS010000251.1:0-5472 GCA_047627695.1 Yoonia sp.
TGAAGGTGTTGAGGATTTCCGAGTTTGTCTTCAAGCTCATCATCACCAGCCAATAGATAGGCAGCAATAAAAACAACAGATACAGGCTCATGACGACGGCGCTGCCATTGACCTTGGGCAAGCCAAAGCTGGTGGCCTTCGGGGTGGTATGGGTCAATTCAGACATTAGTGGCCATCCCTTTTGTCGAGGTTCGTCATGACTGTGTAGAACACGTAAGACACCACCAAGATCACGAGGTAATACATAATCGAGAAGGCTGCGGCGGGACCAAGATCAAACTGTCCCAGTGCCATTTTCACCAAGTCGATTGACAAGAATGTCGTCGAGTTGCCGGGTCCACCACCTGTGACCACAAACGGCTCGGTGTAGATCATAAAGCTATCCATGAAGCGCAACAGGATCGCGATCATCAACACACCCATGATCTTGGGTAACTCGATGAAGCGGAAAACCTTCCAGCGGCTCGCCTGATCAATCTTAGCGGCTTGATAATAGGCGTCCGGGATCGATTGCAGACCCGCATAAGCCAACAGTGCTACAAGTGAAGTCCAATGCCAGACATCCATCACAATAAGGGTAATCCATGCAGCGTAGAAATTTTGGGTATAGTTATAGTCGATCCCCATAGCGTTTAGCGTATAGCCCAGCAGGCCAATATCGACGCGTCCGAAAATCTGCCAAATGGTCCCAACAACGTTCCAAGGAATAAGCAGAGGTAGCGACATCAGCACCAAACATACCGAGGCCCAGAACCCCTTTTTCGGCATGTTAAGCGCAATGAAAACACCCAGGGGGATTTGGATAGCGAGGATAATCGCTGAAAACGCTATTTGACGGCCCAAAGCATCCCACATCCGTTCAGATGCCAACATCTGTTCGAACCATTCCAAACCGGCCCAAAAAAACTGGTTGTTGCCGAATGTGTCTTGCACAGAGTAGTTCACGACCGTCATGAGCGGAATAACCGCCGAGAAAGCGACGAGCAAAAGCACGGGTAAGATAAGAAACCACGCCTTTTGATTGACTGTCTTATTCATGACGGGATCCTTTCGAAGGGGTGCAGATTGCTTGTGTCATCACGCCACCTCGGGCGCGACGCGCCAGCTGTTGGAATAGACATTGATGCCAGCGGCATCAAACACAACGCGGTTCATATCCGGCGAGATATTTTCGCCTTCGCCCGCCAGAATATTGATCTCTGTGCCTTCGAAGTCGGCGCGCACGATTTTGTGGCGACCTACATCCTCGACCCGCTTAATTGTCACAGGCAAACCAGCCTCACCTGCACTAAGTGACGTGAATTCGGGCCGCACACCAAGTTCGACATTCCCTTGAGGACTGCCAAAACCTTTGCCCAGTGCGACTTGTGTCCCGCCAATGACGGCCTTGTCGCCCTGCACCTCGGCAGCCAGTAAGTTCATGCCCGGAGAGCCGATGAAGTAGCCGACAAAAGTATGCTCAGGCGTCTCGAATAGCTCTTGCGGCGTACCCATTTGCACAACACGGCCGTCATACATGACAACGACTTTATCCGCGAAAGTTAATGCCTCGGTTTGGTCGTGCGTCACGTAAATCATCGTGTGCCCAAATTCGTGGTGCAGCGACTTGAGCTGCGTGCGCAACTCCCATTTCATATGAGGATCAATCACCGTCAGCGGCTCGTCAAACAAAAGCGCATTCACGTCTTCCCGGACCATACCTCGCCCAAGCGATATCTTTTGCTTTGCATCTGCGGTCAGGCCTCTGGCCTTGTGGTTCAGGCTGTCCTCCATGCCGATCATCGCTGCAATTTGCTGCACGCGATCTTTGATATAGGTGGGGTCAGCGCCACGGTTGCGCAGTGGAAATGCCAAGTTATCGCGCACTGTCATTGTGTCATAGACCACCGGAAATTGAAAAACCTGCGCGATATTACGCTCAGTCGTAGGTGCGTTTGTGACATCCTTATCGTTGAACAGGATACGTCCTTGACTGGGGTGCAGCAGGCCGGAAATGATATTAAGCAAAGTAGACTTGCCGCAACCAGAAGACCCAAGCAGGGCGTAGGCTTCGCCATCCACCCAATCGTGGTTCATTTCCTTTAGCGCATAATCGTCTTCATGCTTTGGGTTGGGCAAGTAGGAATGTGCCAGATTGTCGAGAGTGATTTTTGCCATTTTTCTATTCCCTCAAGCCGCAGCTGCATAAGACGCAGCGGCGACGGACGTGCCGTCTTGCGCGAAGATGTAAACATGGCTCTGGTCGAGATAGACGCTGAGGGCAGCGCCAATTTCCAAGTTCTTGACGCCATGCACCAAGCCGACCCAGTTTTCGCCGTGATGCTTGAGATGGATAAATGTCTCAGACCCTGTGATCTCGGTCACTGCCAGGTTACCTGTGAACTCAAGCGCGTCGGTAGCCTGTTTTTCAAGCTTTAGGTGGTTGGGACGGAAGCCCGCAACGTAGGTTCCATCGCCAAGTCCTGCAAAAGCACCTGAGGTTGCGCTGCTGATCTGTCCATCACCAAAGCGCAGTTGATCGCCGGCCTTTTCGAAATCCAGAAAGTTCATCGGCGGATCAGAGAAAACGCGCGCAGTTGTCGCATTCACAGGCTGTCTGTAGACGATCGGGGTCTTGTCAAATTGTGTGATACGGCCTTCCCAAAGCGTTGCCGTATTTCCACCAAGCAAAAGCGCCTCTTCCGGCTCTGTCGTCGCATAGACAAAGATTGAACCGGCTTCCTCAAAAATCTTTGGGATCTCAGCGCGCAATTCCTCACGCAGTTTATAGTCGAGGTTCGCCAAAGGCTCATCCAACAATACCAACCCTGCATCTTTGACAAGAGCGCGCGCGAGGGCGCAACGCTGCTGTTGCCCACCTGATAACTCAAGCGGCTTGCGATCAAGAAATGGCGAAAGCTTCATCAGGTCAGCGGCCTTTTTGACGGCCGCGTCAATCTGGCTTGCTGATTGCTTGAGAAGCCGCATAGGGCTGGCGATGTTCTCGTAAACGGTCATCGATGGGTAGTTGATGAACTGTTGATACACCATCGCGACGCCGCGATCTTGAACGCGCATGCCAGTGACGTCCTTGCCGCCCCAAATCACCTTGCCGGTTTTGGGCACATCAAGACCCGCCATGAGGCGCATCAATGATGTCTTACCTGACGACGTCGGTCCAAGCAGCACATTCATGGTGCCCGACTGCAATTCCAAATCGGTCGGATAAATGTGCGTCTGGCCATTCATGACCTTCGACACGCCCTCTAAAACAAGTGACATTTTCTCTCCCCGTTTCGCAGTTTAGGCTGCGTGATGCTTTGGCGACGTGGCGGGCGCATTTGCCAGCCAATCGTCAAGCACCTGAATTTCTAGTGTCGTCAGTCGAAGGCCCAGCTTTGAGCGCCGCCAGACGATATCATCGGCCGTCCGCGCGAATTCTTTGGCAACTAACCAGCTCACTTCCCGTTCGGTCAGATTCGATCCGAAATTTTTGCCTAGATCGGTTTCAACTTTTGCATCTCCAAGAACCACAAACGCATCCAGCCCGTAGGCTTTCACCAATCGCGACGCCCAAGGGTCGCTAAGAAACGCATATTGCGCTGCAAGCCGTTGCTTTAACGCGGCAACGCCGTCCACCGGAAAATCACCACCAGGCAAAGCCACGCCAGCGGTCCATGCTTTTCCCGCGCTCGGAAAGAATGGCGCGATTTTTTCAAGAGCAGTTTCAGCAAGCTTACGGTAGGTTGTGATCTTCCCACCAAAGACATTAAGAATTGGAGCACCTGTCGAATGATCAACCTTCAACACGTAATCACGCGTTGCGGCGGTGGCCGAGCTAGCACCGTCATTATATAACGGGCGCACGCCAGAGTATGCCCAAACAACGTCATCATTTGTAACGTCTTTTTTTAGATACTTTGACGCAAATTCAATCAGGTACGTTTGCTCCTCGGGCGTGCAAACTGGTGCTGCGTTGACATCTTCATGGTCTGCATCGGTTGTGCCGATCAACGTAAAGTCATTTTCATATGGGATCGTAAAAATGATCCGCCCATCTTCGCCCTGGAAGAAATAGCATTTGTCGTGGTCGTAAAGTTTACGGGTCACAATGTGGCTACCGCGCACAAGCCGCACACCTTCGGTCGAATTGATCCGCACGGTGTTGCGGATGATTTTTTCCACCCAAGGTCCTCCCGCATTGACCAGCATACGGGCCTTCACAACACGTGGGCTGCCACCTTTGGGTTCAATGACCACATGCCAAATGCCCTCGACCTGTTCTGCAGATACAACCTTTGTGCGGACGTTGATCTTTGCTCCGCGGGACTCGGCGTCGCGTGCATTCAGAACAACCAATCGACTGTCTTCGATCCAGCAATCGGAATATTCAAAGGCTTTTTTAAAGCGGTCCTCAAGTGGTGCCCCTTCGGGTGTACCCACGAGATCCAATGACGTTGTCCCTTTAAGGATTTGACGCCCGCCAAGGTTGTCATAAAGAAACAGGCCAAAGCGGATAAGCCAAGCAGGGCGACGCCCTTTCATCCATGGCATCAAAATGTTTAGGACTTTTGACGTCGGCGTGTCGCTGTCAAAGCGCATGTCTGGGTGGTAAGGCAACACAAATCGCATGGGCCAAGAGATATGGGGCATCGCCCTGAGAAGCGTTTCACGCTCGATCAAAGCCTCACGTACGAGGCGGACTTCCCAATACTCAAGATAACGCAATCCGCCGTGGAAAAGTTTTGTCGATGCAGAGGACGTGGCTGACGCCAAATCGTTCATTTCAGCCAACTCAACGCTGAGCCCGCGACCGACCGCGTCACGGGCAATACCGCACCCATTGATGCCTCCACCAATGACGAAAAGGTCAACGATCTCGCGTGTTTCGCGTTGTTCCACTGAAGCCTCCCCGCATTCATATATTGCTGCAGCCTCCCAGCAACCAGCGTGAGGACATTTAATACCGAATCAAAAATTAAAGCAAGATCGAATGTTCGTTTACTTTCGTTTTTGGGTAAGGTGCTGAAATTATTACGCCTTAAATTTCGAATTGGCGCCTTTCAAGGATTCATAGTGTTCGGTACGAATCGAGCCCTTGACGCTGTGGCAATGCTCCTGACTATTGACGGGCAAGTGTATAACGCTGCAAATTCATGCGGATTGGCGATGCAAGTAGGGAAGTTATGGTCTCAAATTTCAGGCAAAGAGAAATACTGGAGCTGGCGCGCAAAGACGGCAAGGTCACGGTTGATGGCCTTGCCGAACTTTACGACGTGACCGTTCAGACGATCCGGCGCGATCTGTCTGATCTGTCCGAAACCGGGCGACTTGAGCGGGTTCATGGAGGCGCAGTTGTTCCTTCAGGTGTCATCAACATCCAGTACGAGGAACGCCGCCGACTGAATGAGGATGGTAAGAAAGCCATCGCCGTTAGATGTGCGCAGGATATCCCTGATGACGCGTCGGTTTTTATGAATATCGGGACAACTA
>JBLHTS010000252.1:0-5468 GCA_047627695.1 Yoonia sp.
TCGATGCGGGTATTTCTGCCAAACATGTCTTGCCTGCCAGTTCACCCGCTGTCGGTACAAAAATGATACTGGAACAAATTCAACCCGGCGACTTAGCCCTCTTGCTGGTGCTGTCTGAGCGTGAGGCAGTATTCAAGGCATTGGAAAAAGGCCCTTCCGTAAAAGTAAGCCTAAGAACCCCAATACCAACGCGTCTATGAATTGGAGGTTTGTGGTTTTTTAACCTACTGGTTAAAGCCACCCGGGGGATCTATTTATTGCTGTTCCCAGCTTTCCGCTAATACTTGTTGGATCACTTCCATCTCAGCGCGGTCATCTTGCATGCCACTCAAGGCTTCAATGCTCACTCCATCTACACCGAAAGATCAAAGTGCTTCATCAACCAGTTGAAACCGCCGCCCGTATCTACCCTTCTAGAATGGCATCAACGTTTGCACGTTGACGCCATTCTTATGTTCTCAACCAGCGTTCAAGTACGGAATTGCGCCAGCAATGTCCGTGTCGTCGATGACATGGAAATTGCTGACACTTCCCTTCTGTCGCGCCTGCCCGAACGGCGCGTATTCTGGATCTGAAGCAAAGCGATCCAAAGCATCCCTTGTCGGAAATTCGAGGATTGCGATCAATGTGCTGTCTCTGTCCGCACCCTCTAGGGTTTCGATATTGCCACTACGGGACAGGTATTTTCCTCCGTGCTTCTTGACCAGGTTGTGAACATTCGCGGCATAGTCCGGAACCCAACTGTCGTCGGTTACTTTGATGTCGGCGATCAAAAATACACTCATTGATTTCTCCAATTGAACTTCAGCTTCGACCATCGAGGCCAATGCTGGAATTGTATGGAACCGCACCTATGGCGATCTAGTCACCTAACTGAACTATCAGATTCAATTTCTGAACTATACGGATCGACTGCCAAGTCCTAGGTTTAGTCCAATGGAAAAGGAGGTCGAAATGACTCAAGCCGGATATAAGCAATTTTGCCCTGTCGCTATGGCCTCAGAAGTACTTTGCACGCGTTGGACCATGGTACTGATGCGCGAACTCGTTGCAGGAACCACCAGATTTAATGACCTAAGACGAGGTGTGCCGAAGATGTCACCCGCACTTTTGTCCACACGTTTGAAGGAATTGGAACTCGCAGGCGTGGTTGAACGTAGGCCGTCGAAAACAGACAAGGGCATTTTCGAGTACCATCTGACCGAAGCCGGAAAGGATCTTCGTCCTGTCATCGAAGCTATCGGTATGTGGGGTCAAAAATGGGTGGAATCTTCGATCTCCCTAAAAAATCTTGATCCGTCATTGTTGATGTGGGACATGCGTCGCAATCTAAATCCGGCGCCGTTGCCCTCTGTTCGGACAGCTGTTCAGTTTCTGTATTCAGATTTACCCTCTACGAAAAACCGTTGGTGGCTGATCATTGAGCCTGATGGGGAAGTCGATCTTTGCTGGTCCGATCCGGGATTTGAAATCAATCTTTATGTGACGACTGACTTAAGAACGATGACCGCGATATGGATGGGCCTTGGTACTCTTGAAAGCGAACAGGCCAAAATAGAACTTCTGGGCGAACGAAAAGTCGCAGAAACCATGCAGGTTTGGTTGGGGCTAAGTCCTTTCGCAAAACAAAGGAAGCTTGTCGCGTAGCAAAGCGCCGCGAATGTCTGAATCTCGTTCGGTCTGGTGTTTAGCGACCGACAACCGGCAGTAGAAGTGGATATTGGAACTTTGACCTTTGTCTGAAAGGAGCAATAAAAAGGAGATTGATCCCCTTCTTAGCACTGCTTTCCAACAACAAGCACCCAGTACGGGCCTTTAGGTCCTTGGCTAATGCCGACGCCGAACTCTTCAATGCGCGGATGCAGCATGTTGCGGCGGTGGCCCGGAGAATTCATCCAACCCGTAATTATCTGCTCAGAACGTGGATATCCCCAAGCGATATTCTCAGCGACGATACAAACATCGTACCCGGCGTTGATAACACGGGCTTGAGAATTGCTCCCGTCAGAGCCTCGGTGATCGAAGAAATCATTCGCCAGCATGTCACAGGCGTGTTTCATTGCAGCGCGACCTAATTCGCGATTGTAGCGCAAGGGACTTTCTCCGTTCGACTGACGGCTGGCATTCACGCCTGCTGAGATTTCGGTCGCCAATTCATTGCCGTTGGGAGGTATAACGCATGAAGCAGCGGCGGTTGATCCTATAAATAACATTGAGATAACGGCGGTGATGCGTGCAAAACGGTTCATGTGATAAATTCCGAGGTTTGATTGCGTTCCTCTTTAAGCGTCGCAAACGATCAGGGCAAAGCTGTGGCCGGATGGGGGCAATTTCGTGCCGAGACCTTGAGCTGAGATGTGGACGCTATGGCAATCAAACAACTGCCGTCGTCCCTTCCTCACTCAAATTGTTCTACGATATCAATCTGTAATGTACCCTGCATAGGCCCGGTCCATTGTACGGATCGCCAAACCTGTCCTGTCAACGTATCGACAAAATGAACGTTTTCAAATTCCAAATCGCTGTTTGTCTGGCAGGTTTCCTTTATTTGGGCGACGTTGCGATCAAGACCCGATACATCAATCACTTGCGCTGGCCCGACCTGAACGCTGCAGTTCGCTGTTATTTCGGCAAAGTCCACGCCGCGTTGCGCGATCTGGTAACGTCGCGCGGCCGTCTCAGGCCATGCTGCGGGTCGTAAATTTGCCACCAGCGGATCGTCTTGCTGCGTAATGACTGCCTGCAGATTGGTACCGAATCCCAATGTTGCGTAAACAAGCCCCCCGTGCATCACGACGCCCCGATTGTCATTGGAACTATAGATGATCAAGTCGTCACGTTTCTGAATAGCAACCGTGACTGTGGTGATGCCCACGGCCGGTGCCTTCACAATGATCACGGCCAAGTCAGCCTGTTTGATTGCATCGCGGTTTACGACCGGAGCAACAGATCCTGTCGCATCTTCGCGATCAAGGGCCGCTTGCGCAATTAGACCCAAAGGCGACCCGCAGGCCGACAATGTCAAAAAGGCTGCCAAGCAAAGGCACGACTTCACTAGTTCCAAAATTGACCCCATCCATCCTCAATGCGTTGCCGATCCGAGTTGCTTATCTCTTTATAAATCAGACCTGTTCCCTGCACCCGCGATCCAAAGTCACCAGAAGTTCCACCAAGCGACAGATTTACCGCTTGTGTACCTGTGACGGGCGCTGTCCACGCCAGTGGGATCCGTAACTCTGCGCCGAACTTGAGCGGCGCATCACTGTCCGAGCTCCAACCTGTTGATGCCGCGACGCGCCATCCGTTGCTGAAATTCCGACCGACGGTTAGCTCGACTGCAAAATCACCCGCAAGGTGCTGCCCTGCATCGATGATCGCGAAATCACCACGCTCTCCGATGTTTGCATAAATGCTTCCGATGAGTGTTGTTGCGTCTGCATCTTCAAAACCAAGCCATGCGTCATAGGCGCGTTTCTGCACATATGTTGCTTCAACCCCGAGTGCGAAATCGCGCGCGGGAGACCGCCAGATCACTTCGCTGCTCACGCCGCCATAGGCCCTTTCGAAAAGGCCTGCAGAGACGCGACTGTAGACATCCGAACTCAACCTGAAATCATGACGGAACAGAAGCGCGTTGAGATAAATTTCATCAGGCGTAAACGCACTAAAATCGGACCTGACCGCAGGTTCTGCGGGTGGTTCGGTTTGCTCCCATTGGTTCAAAAAACGGTAGCCTAACGACGCAGAAAGCGATGTTTGACCCGAAAATGCGTACCGCGCTGATGCGTTGATTGTTCCGGTTGCCGCCAAAGTATCCGATGTCAGAAAATCTGCCTTCAGCGAGGCGGATAAGCCATAGCTGAAACCTGGTGTGAAAGTCCGCTCTAGAACAGCCGAAGGCCTCTCTAGAGCGACAGCCTCAATTTGCGCAGCATCCCATGCGCGTGCAGCGCCGTTCGGTTGATTGATCGCTTGCTCCAGACCACCACGATCAAGGGCCACGACATTGGTATCAAACGCTCCGTTTGTTTGAGAGATGAGGAAATGGTCAATACTGGCGGGGGCCACTGCCGACAAAACACGCGCGACGCGGCCTGCAATGCGTGCCAGATTTCTGTCCGTTTCAGTTGAAACGGTCACGTCAATCGTATCATCGTACATTGCGAAACGGGCAATACGAATACCGTCTTTTTCAAGCCTGTCCTGCGCGATCTCAAGCACTTGTGCTGCTGGCATCTGGGCTTGCGTGCGCGCCGATTGCGGCCTGATCACAAAAGGATGCGGGCCGCGGCGGGCGTTCTCTTGTATGTATGGTTTGGTAGGGTTGGCGGAAAAGGTGAAACGCAATCCGCTTTCACCGTGGTTATTTGTATAGCCGGTAAGCGTCAGTCCGCCGGACACTTCATAGGCTATGCCTGCAGCATAGGTCGCATCTTCGCCCTCACGCGCGATGACTGTGTATTCACCAAGAACCGATAAGCCCTCAATCGGTGTGGCCCAACGGATATTGGCAAACGGCGTCGCGTCATTGGAAAACAAATGATCGAATTCTGCAGGGTCCGTCCCGTTGTCGCCGCGCGGGCCATCGTAGATCTGCGCGTAGCGGCCCCACCCTAGGCCAACGGCGGCATCAATAGAACCTATGGTCTTTCCGGCAACGATGTATTCACCAGCGCCGCGATCATCAGTACCAACGCCAACCAGTCCAACAGAGAAGCTAGGTGTAAACTGTGCTTCATCGAATAACCTGTATGCGAGGCTAAGTTCATTGCCGCTCGATGACGTTCCGTTCTGTTCGTAGGTTGGAAAGCTCAATCCGATCTGCAGGCGTTCCGTCGCCTGAAAACCAAAAGAAAGAACGCGCGCAGTATCGCTGTAGCTAAACCCAATAACAACTTCGTCCATCGGCCACCCAAACGCACTTGGTGTATCGATAGCACCTACCAGTCCGGTGAACTGGTCAGCAACAGAAGTGGTGGGAACACCAGTTGCGCAAAGAAACGCGACCGCGAGCATCGAATGTTTCTTAATGCTCAACGCTTTTCTACCCTGAATATGATCACACATGCTTGTTATCCAAGTTATTCACGTTGTGTTTGGAGTGTCAAACGCAGCTATCGACTGCCAGTCCTAACGCGTCAGACGCGTTCATCATCGGTCAGTCATGCCCAACAGGCTTTCCAGATGAACATACTGGGTCAGGGAAAACTAACAAAATACCCCACACCCAGCACACAGCCAGATGTGGGGTCATTGATTTAAACATCAAATCTCGTGAAGGCGCTTCGCAGCTTCAAGTCCGCAAGGGCTAAAGGCTTAAGAAAACCGACTTAGCCATCGCCAAGTAAAGCCTTTTCGCATGCTTCGTCACACACTTCATCATCATCGCCGCTGCTTGAGGCAACAAGGATAAACGCACCAATAATCAGCGCAGGAACAAGCCAGCCTGGGGTGCTTCCGGCTGCAAC
>JBLHTS010000253.1:0-5439 GCA_047627695.1 Yoonia sp.
GCTCCGAAATGGCCTGCCATCCGGAATTGGCGCGGCGATTGAAAATAGATATCTGGTTCTGCGACCCGCACGCGCCTTGGCAGCGCGGCAGCAACGAGAGCACCCACTGAAGCCACGGCCGACGAAATCGCGGCCTTCAAATCTACCGTTGCACTTGATGTTTGAATCCAAGCTGTTCCCCAAGTGCCCGCCTGTGTTCACAATGACAGACTTGGAAGTGGTCCGTGTCGTCAAGGCAAGCCTCTTAGGGCTGGGTCATGGTTACGTCGCTGAGAACAAGGACGTAATCCAAGACATGTTCTATATATTATCAAAGAACTTGCCTGCATCTGAACGACATGGATTGAAACTGATGGATGTTGACACTAATAGTTTTTGGCAATTGCTGGAATAAGGTGAGATATTTATTGTGGTATTCAATATGATATCTTAGTTTTATTATATTAATAACAGTTGGTTAAAGCATTTATGCGGCGGACTTTGTCACCTCCGTCCTACGGGCGAATGCGATCGCGGTATTTCGCACTGCAGTCCGCGTCGATGTACCAGCGCAGCCATATATGGACAACTTGCCGCTTAGAACCTCGAAAAAGACCTCTTTGCCACCCCAGGTGCAAAGGCGTATCGCATTCTGATACCAAGCCCAAAGCGTTAGCCACCCGTGATCTCGCGACTTTTGGCCCGTACCGCGATTTCGCTGTTCAGTTTAGATGATCTTTGGTTGCGATGTCGGGCACTTCCACAGCGTCTATGACATCCACAACGCGCTGGCCGGGTCTCACATACTCGTAACCCTTTGATTGTAGCGTGTTGTTGATCGTGATTTGTGGGGGCATTTTTTTCTCGGCTAAGAAGAACTCGACCATTCTGGCTTTGACAGCATCGCTTTTGGAATTCTTCATCAGATCGATACCGGTCTCGTAAACACGCGCCATGTTGATTGGCTTATCGCTCTCGATGCTTTCGACAAATTCAATCTGGACCTCTTGGTAATGATCGCGCACCTCGGGACGCTTCATCGCCTTGTGATAGCCCTGTGGGCTCATTCCAGCCTCTTCACAGGCCGCTACGACGGTCTTGCCCGTTCTATACGTAATTTGATCGCATGACGTAGTGCGGTGCGGATACGGACGGGGCGGGTGTTTGTGATATAATTGGTCATGGATGCGACCATGCCACCGGCACCCGGTTGCGTGTATGCACCAATGTCTTCCCAATCATTCCACTGAATTCTCTCGGCCCTAAAACTTCGTTGATCAGATGCTTGTTTCTCAAGATCAGCCGTTGGCTCGACCGGGGCCTATGGTCACTTCGGCCTGTGGTTTTAACGGATGGCTCGCAACAAAGGTCACGGTTGGTCGGAATTAGTTGACTTTCGGGACCAAGATTGTGCGGCGAAGGACCTCAACCAATTACAAAAATAAAAAATCGAGACCTTCAAAACTCAAATGCCGCGTGGATGAGACGACTACCAGAAATCGCGGGTTCGGTTTCCCCCCACCCCCCCCCCATGATCGGGTCGGGTAGGTTCGGGCAATATATGAGAGGCATCAGGGGTAGCCTGGCGTTCAGACTTGGCGAACTATCAAAGTGCATCTAAGTTTACCTCCTGAGTGTGAACGTCCAATATATCACCAGTCTTGATTTGGCGTCGCGATTCCATCCATGCCTCCACGTCGGCCGTCACGTAGCGGTCCATGATCGGGTCCATTTCGGGAAAGCCCGCATTGCGACCATGCGGCTCCTGAACGTGTCGTATGAAATGCCGAGGCGGTTTGCTGTAGCAGTGCGCGTCATGAATGCTGGTGTAATGGTCATTATGCGCCTGTTCGGAATAGCAGAACATTTGACGGCGTGGTGGGACTTGTGGTGGAACGCCAAAACCTCACCCTTAAGTATACATATAAAACAATAACTTAATGGGTTTGGCTGGCGGAGATGAAGGAAATCGACAGCGCTGATTGGCAAGAAACCGGGCACTTGCTGAACAACAGGGTGGAGAATTCACACTAGCCATTTAGACGAAGAGAGCGGGCCATGCTTCGATCTAGGCGGCTGCCGATGCGGACATCGAATTGGCAGTCAAGAAGAAATGGCGAAAGCTCAGCGGCACAAATCGACTGCCCGAAGTCGTTCAAGGGCTAGAGTTCAAAGACGGGATCAAGCAACGTCAAAATGCCGCCCAATCACACCGCCACCAACTTTTGGGCATAATTCTTCAGAACCCTATTCATTTGCAGACAGTTTAGTGTACAAGTCGTTTGATCCCCGTGTAGTGCGTATCACGCTTCCTCAGTTTAAGAGAGCAAAAATGCCCGAGACCCAATCAAAGGCCGACTCAATCGCTGACATTGCTGCAAGCCTTCAAAGCGCACAGCGCGTGTTGCGTATTGAGGCCGAGGCCATTCAGTTTTTAGCTGACAACCTGCCAAAGGACTTTGGCCCTGCGGTAGGGGAAATTCTAAAGTGTACAGGCCGTGTGATCGTGTCGGGGATCGGTAAATCTGGGCATATTGGACGTAAACTGGCGGCGACGTTGGCATCTACGGGGACACCTGCTTATTTTGTTCACGCAACCGAGGCCAGCCACGGCGATCTTGGTATGATCGGGTCGGATGACGTGTGCATTTTGATTTCAAATTCAGGCGAAACAAGCGAGCTGCGCGACATTGTCTATCACACCAGACGGTTTTTGATCCCGATGATTGGTATATCGTCCAATCCAGATAGCACGCTGATGACGGCGGCCGATTATCTGTTGACCCTTCCTAAATTCGCGGAAGCGTGCCCGATTGGCATGGCCCCGACAACATCTACGACTTTGACGCTTGCCCTAGGTGACGCTTTGGCCGTTGCCTTGATGGAACGCCGTAAGTTTATTGCAGAGGATTTCGGCGTTTACCATCCGGGTGGTAAGTTGGGTGCCCAAATGCGCACGGTGGCGGACCTGATGCACAGAGGTGGTTCTTTGCCAATTCTGGATAATGATGCGCGGATGGCAGATGTTTTGCTGACGATGACATCCAAGGGATTTGGTGTCGCGATCTTAGTGAGTGATAATCGTTTGATCGGCGTCATCACCGATGGAGATTTGCGGCGTAATATGGATGATTTGATGGGGCGTTCGGCCCTCGATATTGCAAACTCAGATGTGACGGTCGTGACAGGTGATTGTTTGGCTCCCAAAGCATTGGGCATCATGAATAAAAACAAGATCAGCGTGTTGGTTGTCGTAGACGATGAGAACGCCCCAGTGGGTATATTACACATCCATGATCTTCTGCGCGCAGGCGTAGTTTAATCATAACCAAGGATTCATTATTTCATTTCTTGACTCGGAGTGCCTATGAAAACGGTCATCTTAATCCCTGCTCGCTATGCGTCCACACGCTATCCCGGAAAGCCACTTGCGCAGCTGCGCCAAAAAGACGGGACACACAAATCCCTTATTCAAATGAGCTGGGAAGCGGCGTCGTCGGTCAAAGGCGCTGACGCTGTTTATGTGGTGACCGATGATGACAGAATTTCATCTGCAGCGAAGGCATTTGGCGCCAACGTAATTATGACAGACCCAGCCTGCGAAAACGGAACGGCCCGCTGCGCAGATGCTGTTCGAAGAGCAAATATAGAAGCTGATGTTATCGTGAATTTTCAAGGGGATGCCCCATTGACGCCATCATGGTTTGTCGAGGACCTGATCGAAAGTGTAAAATCAGACCCGAATGTCGGCATGGCAACGCCTGTTCTGAGATGCGACCAGAATACCCTTGATGCACTCAAGGAAGATCGCGCCAATGGCCGCGTGGGGGGCACCACGGCAGTTTTTGACGTGAATATGAATGCGCTTTATTTCTCGAAAGAGGTTTTGCCGTATATCGACCCCGGAAAATTGCCAGGACCCATCCCCGTATTTCACCACGTTGGCGTCTATGCCTACCGGCCGGATGCATTGAAGGAATATGTAAGTCATCCGGCCTCCCAAATAGAAACTCTTGAAGGACTGGAGCAGTTGCGCTTTCTGCATATCGGCAGGCGCGTCCGATGTGTTGAGGTTGACGCACAAAACCATGTATTTTGGGAACTGAATAACCCTACGGACGTCCCCCGTATCGAAGCAGCCTTGGAGGCCCAACAATGACCACCCCACGTATTGTAAACGTTGGTAATATTGCCATCGGGCAACAAAATCCCTTCGCCCTGATAAGTGGTCCATGCCAGTTGGAGTCTTTCGACCATGCACGAATGATGGCCGAAAAGATCGCAGAGGCCTGCGCGCCTACGGGGACGAAGTTCATCTTCAAGGCAAGCTACGACAAAGCCAATCGATCGTCGATTTCCACCCAGCGAGGTCTTGGCTTGGAAGAGGGCTTGACGATCCTGAGCAAAATTCGTGACGAATTTGGCTGTCCAATTTTGACGGATGTCCATGATATCACGCAATGCGCGCCCGCAGGTGAAGTCGTTGATGTGATCCAAATTCCTGCCTTTCTGTGCCGTCAGACAGATTTGTTGTTGGCAGCAGGGGAAACCGGTGCTGCAATCAACATCAAAAAGGGTCAATTTCTTGCGCCCTGGGACATGCAGAATGTTGCCGAGAAAGTTGCATCGACAGGCAACCACAAGATCCTGCTATGTGACCGCGGGACATCGTTCGGGTACAACACGCTTGTGTCCGATTTCCGCGGATTGCCGATCATGGCGCAGACTGGATATCCGGTGGTCTTTGATGCGACCCATTCGGTTCAGCAACCGGGTGGACAAGGGACGACATCGGGTGGCCAGCGTGAATTTGCTCCAGTTCTTGCACGGGCAGCAGTTGCGGTCGGTGTCTCTGCCTTGTTTATTGAAACCCACGAAGATCCCGACAACGCACCTAGCGACGGACCCAACATGATACGCGTCGACAAAATGATGCAGGTCATTTACCAGCTCCGCACCATTGATGACTTTGTTAAAAGTCAAGCACCCATAGATTTTAGCACCTAGATTTTTCCAATTATACTCCGAGTCCCGCGGAAGCCGAATTCGATGGCTTGACGGCTTGGTTTGAAACGATTCAGCTATGCCCATGATCCGCCCCGGCTTTCTTTCCTCAGCAGACCGTATCGAGCTTGAGGCTTGCGTGCATCGCCAGCGCGGGGACCACGGTATTGCCCGGCGGGCAAATGCGATCCTGCTGCTCGACGTCGGGGAAAGCTGTGCTCGGATCGCAAAATTTCTCTACTTGGACGACGATACCATTCGGGGCTGGTATAAGAGCTACCGGCAAGATGGCCGGGATGCGCTTGCCTTCGACGGCTGGAAAGGCGGTCAGTCCCGTATGAAGCAGGCACAGGAGGTTGCGTTATGCGCTTTGCTGGAAGCTCGCTTCTGTCCTCGACGGTAGAGATCATGGCCCATGTCGCAGCTGAGTGCAGTCTGAACTATTCCCACTCTGGC
>JBLHTS010000254.1:0-5380 GCA_047627695.1 Yoonia sp.
CGCTACTCGTTCTTTTTGATCGGCTTCGGCCCAAATAAAATCAGCGCCAAAAACATTCTCTAATTGTAATGCGCCCGTACAATCAAGGTGACAGGCGCAATACAGTCCAATCTTCGTTAACTTTGTTGCGCGACCACCGAAATCGGTCGTGCAACCGAAATGCACCGTCAGACCAAAACTCGATCTCGACAGGTACGACCCGAAAACCACCCCAAAAAGGC
Organism: Yoonia sp.; assembly: GCA_047627695.1. Lineage (GTDB taxonomy): Bacteria > Pseudomonadota > Alphaproteobacteria > Rhodobacterales > Rhodobacteraceae > Yoonia. Next base: position 222 of record JBLHTS010000254.1, read on the forward strand.
GGACGCCCCGGATCGGTTCCTTTTTGCACTGATACCTTGGCAACCTCTGCCATCAATGATGCGCGTGACGTCAAGGGCTGAGATTGCTGTGATGCCCATGCCCCAAGCCTGCTTTGAAGCGAACGGGACTTATAATAAGCATCGGCAAGTGGTCCATCCTCTTTTGTGACAGTACCGCGGACCCTGATTTGTCGAGCAAGTGACTTCCAATGCAAAACAAAGGCCGCTTTGCCGGATTGAATCAGTTCCTGACCTTTTTGGCTTTGATAATTGGTATAAAAAATAAAGGCGTCTGTCTCGATTTCTTTGAGAAGGACCATGCGTACATTTGGCATACCATCCGCGTCAACGGTCGATAGGGCAATTGCATTTGGGTCATTCAGTTCTGTTTTCGCCGCAGCATCTAGCCATTGCTGCGCAATTACAAAAGGATCGTCTCCTACAAAAATACCGCTTCGGTCAGACATTGCTGATCCCAAATATAACGCCCCGTCGAAAGGGTAGGCTGGATCAGATACAGTAGCAACCTTTTTGCACGATTGCCCATAGCCTTGCCCGCTTGATTGCAATCGCCTAAACGATCTAGATAACAAGCAAGAAAAATGCAAAAAGGATTGCCGCGATGACATCTCAACTGATGCAAGGCCAAAGGGGCCTGATTATGGGTCTCGCCAACGACAAATCGATTGCTTGGGGGATTGCAAAAGCTTGCGCTGATGCGGGTGCCGAACTTGCTTTTTCCTACCAAGGGGATGCCTTGAAGAAACGCGTAGGTCCTTTGGCGGCTTCTGTCGGCTCCGATATTGTTCTGCCTTGCGACGTGGGGGATGAGCACTCGATAGACGCACTTTTCACAGATCTTGAGGCCCGGTGGGACAAACTTGATTTTATTGTGCATGCCATTGGTTTTTCAGACAAAAACGAATTGCGCGGTCGCTATGTCGACACGACACGCAGCAATTTTCTAACGACAATGGATATTTCGGTTTACTCGTTCACGGCTGTTGTGCAGCGCGCCGAAAAGATGATGAAAGACGGCGGGTCTTGCCTGACGTTGACATACTATGGCGCCGAAAAGGTCATGCCGCATTACAACGTGATGGGCGTCGCCAAAGCCGCGCTTGAGGCATCCGTGCGCTATCTGGCCGAGGACCTTGGCAAGGACAACATCCGCGTCAATGCGATTAGCGCGGGAACCATCAAGACGCTGGCGGCTTCAGGTATCGGTGACTTCCGTTTGATCATGAAATGGAACGAATACAACTCGCCGCTGCGCCGGACGGTGACACAGGAAGAAGTTGGCAAATCAGCCCTTTATTTGCTGTCTGACTTAGGCAGCGCTGTAACTGGTGAAGTCTTGCATGTGGACGCAGGTTATCATGTCGTCGGCATGAAAGCTGTCGATGCCCCTGATATTACCAAGGAATAGGACTACTCAACATGACTGACCGCTTGCCCCACGAAAAAGGCTTCCACATCAGTTGGGACCAAATCCACCGCGATAGCCGTGCCCTGGCATGGCGATTGGACGGGAAAGGGCCGGACGACGGCGCGTGGCGCGCAGTCGTTGCGATCACCCGTGGCGGCATGGCCCCTGCGATGATCGCCGCCCGTGAACTGGATATCCGTACCGTCGATACCATCAGCGTCAAAAGCTACGACCACCAAGATCAGTCTTCGGCAGAGGTGCTTAAAGCCCCCGACGCGGCCTTGATGGGTGACGGCACAGGCATATTGATCATCGATGATCTGGTCGATAGCGGCAAAACACTGGAACTGGTCCGTGCGCTTTACCCAAAGGCCCACTTTGCGACTGTTTACGCCAAACCAAAGGGCCGTCCGCAGGTCGATACCTTCATCACCGAAGTCAGCCAAGACACGTGGATATTCTTTCCATGGGACATGGCGCTACAATATGTTGAACCCTACCGCGGCAAAGACTGATCTATCCCCATCTCTGAGTGGACGCATCCCCGCCGGAGGCATTTTAACACAAGACCGCGGTTCAACCGCGCCATGTTTTTGGAGATCGCGATGACACTCTCCCGCACTGCCAGTACATTCGCACCGCCCGTGATGGAGGCGCGGCGCTGGCTGGATGGCGTCACTCACCCCGCAGACCGCCCGCTTTTGAACGTCAGCCAAGCGGCCCCAGTGGATCCACCCCCTGCCCCTTTGCGGCACGCAATGGCCGATATTGTTGTCAACAATGACGAGGCCCATCTTTACGGCCCCGTCCTTGGCCTGCCTGGTTTGCGCGCTGAAGTCGCCAAACAGTGGACTGCCAGTTATGGCGGCACCGTGACGCCAGATCAGGTCGCGATCACTTCTGGCTGCAACCAAGCCTTTGCCGGAACGATTGCAACACTTTGCACCGATGGTGACGAAGTCATTGTTCCGGTTCCGTACTATTTCAACCACCGAATGTGGCTGGATATGTCTGGCGTCAAAACTGTGCCATTGATGACGGGTCAAGGCATGATCCCCGATGCAGCAGAAGCCACCAGGCTGATCACGCCGCGCACACGGGCGATTGCTTTGGTCAGCCCCAATAACCCCTGCGGCGTCGAATATCCGCGCGAAACACTGCGTGCTTTCATGGATTTGGCACGCGCACATGGGATCGCGCTGATTGTGGACGAAACTTACCGCGACTTTGACAGCCGCCAAGGCGCACCTCATGATCTGTTTGCCGATCAAAACTGGCCTGACACCCTGATCCAGCTTTATTCCTTCTCGAAGGCCTACCGTCTAACCGGACACCGCGTTGGCGCCGTCATAGCAAGCGTCGAACGGTTAGCCGAGATTGAAAAGTTCCTTGATACAGTCGCGATTTGCCCCAACCAGTTGGGGCAACGCGCGGCCCTTTGGGGGATGCAAAACCTAGGTGATTGGCTGGCCGGCGAGCGGCTTGAAATTCTTGATCGGCGGGCAGCAATCACCGATCACTTTCCCCTTTTGGCCGACAAAGGTTGGGAATTGTTAGGATGCGGTGCGTATTTTGCCTACGTTCAGCATCCGTTCGACATGTCGTCGGCGGCTTTAGCCCCGCTTTTGGTCAAAGAGGCCGGCGTATTGCTGCTGCCGGGGACCATGTTTATGCCTAACGATCTGCCCGGCGGTGAACAGCAATTGCGCATTGCTTTTGCCAACATTGACCGCGCCGGTGTGGCGACCCTTTTCAATAGGCTGTCATCACTGACGCTCTGACCCTTGCGCCCCTGCACTGGTCCCCTTATTCATGCGCCAATCAGCGGGTGGAGCGTTCAGCTAAATGGCACAAAAAAGCAGTAAACGATATGGCGCATGGATAATTGTGGGCGTGGTTCTGGTAGGTCTTGCGGGATTCGGCTCTGGCGGATTAAGCGGGAACATTCGCAGTATCGGCACGGTGGGTGACAAAGAAGTCTCTGTCACATCATATCAGCGCGCCTTAAACGAGCAGATCCGCGCCTTGTCGGCACAGTTCGGCCAGCAACTTACGTTCCAGCAGGCCCAAACGATTGGCATTGACCAAATAGCGCTTAATCAAGTTGTACTGTTGCGTACTCTTGACAACGAAGCAGACCAGTTGGGTATTTCTGTCGGTGACGTGCGCGTTCTTGATCGCCTTCAAGAGATTCCTGCGTTCCAAGGTGCAGGCGGCTTCAACCGCGAAACTTATCGTTTGGCCTTGCAACAATCCGGCCAGACCGCTGCCGAATTTGAAACAAATATCCGCGAAGAGACTGCGCGAACATTGCTGCAAGGCGCTGTTGTCAGTGGTCTGCCCGAAGCGGACGCTTACGCGGATGCGCTGGTCCAATACATCAGCGAAGTTCGCGCGATGACTTGGGCTGTCGTTGGCCCGGATGACCTTACTTCACCCGTACGCGGCCCGACAGAAGCGGACATTCAAACCTATTACGATGCAAATCCTGCGGATTTCACTGCGCCCGAAACACGCGGAATCACTTATGTCTGGCTGACCCCCACGATGATTGTAGACAACATGAGCGTTTCGGACGAAGCCATTGCTGCCCTTTATGAACAGCGCAGCGAAGAATTCATCCAGCCAGAACGGCGCTTGGTCGAACGCTTGGTTTACCTTGATCAAGAACGTGCATCCGCGGCAAAGGCCCGCCTTGATGCAGGCGAAGTCACGTTTGAGGATTTGGTTGCCGAACGCGGGTTGGTGCTGACTGATATCGATCTTGGCGATGTCGACCGCGAGGAACTGCGCGCTGCTGGCGATGCAGTTTTTGCAGCCGCTGCAGGTGACGTTGTCGGCCCCTTCAATTCGACGCTTGGCCCCGCACTCTTTCGGACGAATGCCGTGCTAACTGCACAAGAAACTTCGCTGGAAGAGGCATCACCGCTTCTGCGTGAAGAGCTGGCTGTCGACGCCGCACGCGCGATTATCAATGAAAGCGCTAGTGAGGTTGCGGACCTTATCGCCGGTGGTGCCACAATGGCTGATCTAGCCGACCGCACTGACATGGAATTGGGCACGATTGCTTGGACGCCTGACAACACCGATGGAATCGCTGCCTATGATGCTTTCCGCAGCGAAGCCGAACAGGTCCAGGAAGGCCAGTTTGCAGAGCTGTTTGATTTGGCCGACGGCGGTGTTTTTGCACTGAACCTTGATGGGATAACCCCGCCCACCCTGCATCCGATTGACGAAATTAGTGACGATGTCAGCGCCGCATGGCAGGTGCAAGCCAAGCAAGAGGCCGTAATGGCCAAGGCACAAGAGATCGCGGGCAACATTCTGCCTTTGACCTCGTTCGAAAGCTTGAGCCTAGAGGCGTTGATCGAAGAGGGTTTGACCCGTCGTAGCTTTGTCGAAGGCACCCCCCCTGATTTCAACGTCCAGCTTTTCGGCATGACCATCGGTGAAGTCCGCGTGATTGATGCCGAAAACCGCGCCTTGATTATCCGGCTGGATGATGTGGCCCCGCCTGACCTTACCGATCCGTCGGTGATTGCACAGCGTGATGCACTGGCTGAAAATGCTGTGGCAGGGATCGCGCAGGATATGTTCGACGCCTACGCGGCCTCACTGCAACAGCGCACCGAGTTGAATATCAATCAAAATACGATCAACCAGGTCAACGCACAGTTTCAATAGGCTAAGATATGGCACTTTTGCCCGACTACGACACTTTCGCCAAAGC
>JBLHTS010000255.1:0-5337 GCA_047627695.1 Yoonia sp.
CACAGTTTGTCCAGAAACAGGATTAGCCCGCCCGCAGAGGCCATGAGCGGCTTTGACGTTTCCATTCCCAAGATGACGGCGTTGAACACAATCACCACCACGATGAAATTCAACACCCACGGCGTGTCGAGAAATGAAGCCGTCTTTTGGCGCTGGGTCATGCTGTGACTTTCGGTTAAATGCGAGAGTGATATGGGTTGTTTGCAAAGCGTCGACAAGGGTCCATACAGACGCAAGGTTGTGTTGGACGGATATCGCCCGCTCTACGCATGCTTTGTCTAAAAAGTGAGCACTAAATGACCCTTAACCCCCGTTTGATATTTCGTTGGACCGCATTCTTGCTGGCCGCGGGCTACTGTATCCGCACGATGATCTTTGGTGGCTGGGATGCCTTTGGTGGCCCGTTCCGCTTTCTGACGATTTGGGCGCTGTTTGCGTCGTTCTTTGCGTTCAGCCGGATGATGGCGCTTGAAGAAGGCCGCTCTGAAAAACATTGGGACGGGTTCGTTTGCATGACGGCTGTCATCAACACGATGGTCGTTTTCTTATATTGGCGGTTATATTTCGCGGACCCGATGTCGGTCACGACGGACGGTGAACTGGGCGCATGGCATCTGGAGATGTACTTGCATCTGTTCGGCCCACTGCTGCAGGTCATTGATACCATGTTCATCCACCGCAGCTATCGCCGCCTTGGGGCCGCGTTTGCATGGATTATGGGGGTGATTGCGACCTATGTTCTTTGGGCAGAACTTGTTGTGCAGCCGATGAACGACAGTCCTGCAGGCACGGTGACCAGCGGATTGCCCTATCCGTTCCTCAATAATCTAGAAATAGCTGATCGCATGGGTTTCTACATCACAAACGTGACGGTCGGCGTTGCGCTGTTGCTGATCTTTGCCTCGTTCACTTGGGCCTTTAAGCGCCAATTTCCTGCGCGAGTAGCGCTTTGAGCCCACTGCGATAGTCGGGATATAACAATTCGACCCCCAGTTCGTCCTTGATCCGGTTGTTGCGCACTTTCTTGTTTTCAGCATAAAAACTGCGCGCCATCGGGGTCATTTCGGATGCTTCAAAATCAACTGCTTCGGGGATCGGCATTCCTAGCAATTCAGCCGCATAGGCAATCACGTCCTCGGGCGGGGCGGGGTCATTGTCGCAGACGTTGTAGGCTGCACCGGGGCTTGGCTTGTTGATCGAGGCCGCCAATACACGCGCGATATCCACCACATGCGTGCGGCTGAAGACTTGGCCTTCCTTGATAATTCGCCGCGCGGTGCCGTTGCGCACTTTGGAAAACGGCCCGCGTCCGGGGCCATAAATGCCAGCCAGCCGGAAGATATGCAGCGGTAACCCTTCGATGTCGGCCCATGCTGCCTCTGCCTTCACACGCGCAATGCCGCGTTTGGTGGCAGGCGTCAGGGGGGTGTTTTCATCGACCCAGTCGCCGTGATGATCGCCGTAAACACCTGTTGTAGACAGGTATCCGACCCATTCGAATTGATCTGCGCGTTTGGCGATTTCGTCGTGTAGTTCGGCCAATACCGGATCGCCCGCTTCGTCTGGTGCCGCAGAAATCAAGATGTGTGTTGCTGCATTCAGGGCTGGAATCATGTCCGCACCGGGCCACAGCCGCGGTTCAATGCCTTCGTTCATCAGGCGCGGGGCCTTGTCGTCGGACCGCGTGGTGCCAATGATCCGCCAGTCCTGCGGCAGAAGGATGCGGGATAAGGCGCGGGCGCTATAGCCGTGCCCGAATGAAAGAAGTGTTTTGGTCATGCCCTGTCGTGCCAAAGGACTTGAGAATGTGCAAGCCTGTGTTAGCGTTTGGGATGGTAGAGAACCCAAACTTAGATGACGCTTATGCGATGTCTTCACCTGAAGAGGTGAAAGCTTTGTATCGCACGTGGTCGCTTAGCTATGACGTCGTTTTTAGCGACGGACAGGGTTATCAATTGCCGCGCAATGTGGCTGCTGCCTTTGTTGGTGCTGGCGGCATTGGTCCGGTTTTGGATGTCGGTGCCGGCACCGGTCTTGTGGGTGGACTTTTGCGGCACATGAATGTCAAAGACATAGATGGCATAGATTTGTCCGAAGAGATGCTAGAAGTCGCCCGCATGAAGGGCGACTATCGCAGGCTTTATACGGGCGATGTCACACAGCCGCTTAGTTTGATTGATGCACCTTACATGGGTGTGGTGAGTGCCGGGACCTTGACCCTTGGGCACGTCGGGCCAAAGGCGCTGGGACACTTGTTAAATATCGCGGCGTTCGGTGCTTTATTCGTGATTTCGGTTAATGCCGCACATTACGTGTCCGCTGGATTTGAGGCGGCTTTTGCAGAGCTTGGGGACCGAATTGCGGGGCTAACCATTCGGGACGTGCGGATTTACGATGATTGCGCGGATGAAAAGCACCGCAGCGATAGGGCGAAGTTGTTGGTTTTTAGCAAGGCATAACCAGTTGATTGCTAGATGTTCTATTCGTCTAGGTTGCGTAATTTGATTTTTCTTCGTCCAGGATCGCTTTCAGCTCTGTCAAATGCCGCAGATCTTGTTCTGGGTAGCTTTCCAGCTCTTGTGCCGTCTTTTCGGCGACATCATCTGACAAAATCCGTAGTTCTTGGCCGGTTTGAAGGGCGCGGATATAGGTCTCTACCGCACGTTCAAAATAAAACATGCGGTTAAAGGTTTCCGCGACCGTTTCACCAATGATCAATGCACCGTGGTTGCCCATGATCATCACCCGCTTTTTGGGATCGGTGAACAGCGACGCGCAGCGTTCGCCTTCTTCCTCGAACGCCAAGCCGCCATAGCCTACGTCAATCACATAGCGGTTGAAGAAGGTGCAGCAGTTTTGATCGATGGGTGGCAGGCGGCTGTCCTTGAGGGACGCCAAAACAGTCGCAAATACAGAATGAACGTGCATCGCGCAGCGCGCATGTGGGACATGCCGGTGGATGCCGCCATGCAGTCCCCATGCGGTCGGATCGGGCGCATTTGGACCCGACAGCGTTTCAGGATCATTGGCATCAACAACGATCATGTCGCTCGCTTTGATCCGGCTGAAATGCATCTGGTTTGGGTTCATCAGAAACTTTGTGCCATCGTCGTTGATCGCAAAGCTAAAGTGGTTCGCCACACCTTCGTGCATGTTCAGACGTGCCGTCCAACGAAAAGCGGCCGCCAAATCGACGCGTTCGGACCAGTGGGTCATATTTTGTGTGTGCTGGTTCATGACGGCTCCTTGGAATTGGATGTGGTGCGGGTTATTGATGACGTAACACCCTTATCAAAGGAAGTCCTGATATGACATTCAAGCCAGCCAAGTGGCCCCGCAAGCTGCGTTCGCAAGAATGGTTCGGGGGGTCGTCCAAGGACGCGATCTATCACCGGTCTTGGATGAAAAACCAAGGCTTGCCTGCGGATTTGCTCGATGGGCGTCCTGTGATTGGGATTTGCAACACGTGGTCAGAGCTGACGCCATGCAACGCGCATCTGCGTGATCTGGCCGAAAAGGTGAAATTTGGGATTTATGAAGCAGGCGGTTTTCCTGTCGAATTTCCGGTGTTTTCACCCGCCGAAAGCAGTTTGCGTCCGACAGCGATGATGTACCGCAACATGTGTGCAATGGATGTCGAAGAAGCGATACGCGGCATGTCGATGGACGGTGTTGTGCTGCTTGCGGGCTGTGACAAGACCACACCAGCGCTGTTGATGGGAGCCGCGTCGGTCGACCTTCCCGCCATTGTCGTGTCTGGTGGCCCAATGCTGAACGGCATGTTCCGTGGCGAACGAGTGGGGTCCGGCACGCATCTTTGGAAATTCTCGGAGGCCGTGCGCGCGGGCGAAATGACAGCCGAGGAATTTGTAGAGGCAGAGGCGTCGATGTCGCGTTCAGCAGGGTCCTGCAACACGATGGGCACTGCCAGCACCATGGCGTCGATGGCTGAGGCGCTGGGCATGGCCCTGTCTGGCAACGCGGCGATCCCAGCGGTCGATAGCCGCCGCCGCGTGATGGCGCATCTGACGGGACGACGTATCGTTGATATGGTCAAGGATGATCTGAAACCATCTGACATTATGACCAAGGATGCCTTTGAAAACGCGATCCGCACGAATGCGGCGATCGGTGGATCAACCAACGCTGTTATTCACCTGCTTGCGATGGCGGGCCGCACCAAGGGCGTTGAATTGACGCTGGACGATTGGGACCGGTTGGGCCGTGACGTGCCCACAATCGTGAACCTGATGCCGTCGGGCAAATACCTGATGGAGGAATTCTTCTATGCGGGTGGTCTGCCTGTCGTGATTAAGCGATTGGGCGAGGCGGGATTGCTGCACAAAGACGCGCTGACCGTGTCAGGTGACAACATTTGGGACGAGGTCAAACACGTCAAAAACTGGAACGACGACGTGATCTTGCCGGTTGAAAAGGCGTTGACCCAATCGGGTGGTATCGCGGTCTTGCGCGGCAATCTGGCGCCCGGTGGGGCTGTGATCAAACCCTCTGCGGCGACGCCGGAGTTGATGCAGCATACGGGTCGTGCCGTCGTATTCGAGGATATCGACGACTACAAAGCCCGCATCAACGATGATGATTTGGATATCGATGAGACTTGCGTGATGGTCCTGAAAAACTGCGGACCGCGTGGTTATCCAGGCATGGCCGAAGTCGGCAATATGGGTCTGCCGCCGAAAATCTTGAAGAAGGGAATCACCGATATGGTGCGCATTTCTGATGCACGCATGTCGGGGACAGCGTTTGGCACTGTGGTCTTGCATACATCACCTGAGGCAGCCGTTGGTGGGCCTTTGGCCGTGGTGCAGGATGGCGATATCATCGAATTGGACGTGGCTGGCCGCCGTATTCATCTCGATATCACCGACGAGGAACTGGCGTCTCGCATGGCCACTTGGACGGCTGAGAAGTCGGGTGCCAATCCGCGTCCCGAAAGCGGCTATGCGATGTTGTACCATGATCGCGTCATGGGGGCTGATACGGGGGCAGACTTTGATTTCCTTGTTGGTCATCGCGGCAATGCGGTTGGGAAGGAAGCACACTAATGACCCCGATCTGTCTGGTTGGGATCGGCAAGATCGCAGTCGATCAACATGTGCCGTCGATCAACGTGAGCGGCTCGTGGGAATTGGCCGCGACAGTCAGTCGTGCTGGTGCGGTTGATGGCGTGCAGGCGTTCACTAATTTGGGTCAGATGTTGGCGGAGCGTCCTGAGGTTGGTGTTGTGTCGCTATGCCTGCCGCCGGTTCCGCGCTATGAATATGCCGAAAAGGCCATTGCTGCGGGGCGTCACGTGATGCTGGAAAAACCCCCGGG
>JBLHTS010000256.1:0-5334 GCA_047627695.1 Yoonia sp.
GACCCCGAAAGCAACTACCTTGCGATTGATGTCTGGGCAAAGCTACCTTGGACACTGCAATTGCTACTGCGATTCAACAACACAATTGCAGGCCGGCTAACTATTGGTCCGGCCATTGGTACCACCAATTTCTTCATGTGCGAATGGCGCAACCGCGAAAGAAAAGTTGTCCGCGCTTGGCTTTGGCATATCCCTGCGGTTTGCGCTGTTCTTGCGGTTATCGCCGCCTCTCCAATGCCGTACTGGGCGTATTTCATTGCGGCCTATTTGGGCATGTCGATCCTGAAGCTGCGCACGTTTTTGGAACACCAAGCAAACGAGCGCGCTAGCGGCCGCAGCGTGATCGTGGAGCGTGGCGGGTTCTTCGGTTTTTTGTTTTTAAACAACAACCTGCATGTTGTGCATCATATGCACCCGCGCGTGGCTTGGTACCAACTGCCAGCGCTTTATCGGTCACGCAAAGCGCATTACCTGCGGCGCAACGGCGGGTATTTCTATGCCTCCTACGGTGAGGTTTTCCGCCGTTACTTTCTGTCTGCCAAAGACAAGGTTGCACACCCGCTCTGGCGGCGTTAGCCGATTGCGGGCATAGGGGTCAGATGGAACTCTGGATCCCGATCACCATAGGTGCTGCGATTGCGCAGACTTTGCGGTTTATGCTGCAAAAGCGGCTGAAGGGCATGGCGCTGTCCACAGCGGGCGCAACTTTTGCGCGGTTCATCTATTCGTCGCCTTTGGTTGCCATTATTGCGATCACCTATGCGACGGGTTCAGGGCAAAGTCTGCCGGAATTACCCGCAGCGTTCTGGCCCTATGCGTTTGCGGGGGGCACATCGCAGATCCTTGCCACAATGTGTGTGGTCGCGCTGTTCAGTCATCGCAATTTCGCAATCGGGATCACGTTCAAAAAAACCGAAGTCCTTCTTAGCGCGTTTTTCGGGTTCCTCATCCTTGGGGACACATTTACGCTTCTCACGATCATGGCGATGCTTGTCGGGCTTGTGGGTGTTTTGCTGTTATCAGATCCGCCGGGCGGCATTGGGCGATGGCACCAGCGAATTTTTAACCGCGCAACAGCGCTGGGCCTTGGCGCTGGCGTCTTGTTCGGTATTTCGGGCAATGGGTATCGGGGGGCGTCGCTGTCTTTGGGGGACGGCGATGTCTTTTACCGCGCCATCGTGACCTTGGCGATTGTGACCGCCTTTCAAACCATCGCGATGGCATTGTGGCTTGCATGGCGCGAGCGCGGCGAGATCGGGCGCGTGATCGCGTCTTGGCGGGTCGCAGGTTTGGTCGGCATCACCAGCATGATCGGGTCAATTTGTTGGTTCACGGCCTTCACACTGCAAAACGCAGCCTATGTGAATGCGGTTGGACAGATCGAGTTGCTGTTTTCACTAGTGATTGGCGCATTCGTTTTTGGTGAAAAGATTGGTGCGCGCGAATGGCAGGGCCTTTTGTTGCTGACATTTAGCATCATGATGCTGGTCTTGTTGACCTAAAGCAGAGGACTGCCAGCAAGACGGCTTACTAAATGCGCCTCATCATCATTGCGAAAAAAGGGTACACTGGCAGGCGGCCCACCGCGTTTGATGTGGCTACCAAGTTCGGCAAGCACGACTTGGGTAATAAAGGGCAGATCGAAGCGGCGCGCATCTGCCAAAGGCACCCACTGCAGATGCGACAGTTCATCTTCGGCCATCGAGAAATCATTTGGATCGGTTTGTAGATCAGCTGCATCGGCCAAAAAGAACCTTGCATCAAATCGACGTGGATTGCCTGTGGGGGTGACTGCGCGAAAGAAGAACTGCAAGGCTGCTGCATTGGGCACATAGCCTGCGTTTGCAAAGCCACGCCAGCCTTGCGGCGGGTCGTTCCAAGGCTGGGCATGACCCAAGATTTGCCCCGTTTCTTCCCACAGTTCACGGATTGCTGCGGCAGCCAGTGCTGTTGGAGGCAAGCTGCTTTCAAGGGTCAATCGCGTGTCATCCGTCGCACTTATCGGGGTCGCAGGGACTTGGGTGTCATTGGGATCAACGGCACCGCCCGGAAACACGAACTTGCCCGGCATAAAGGCTGCACGCGCCCCGCGCTGGCCCATCAAAACAGCGGGCGCAGTCTGAGTGTCGCGCAAAACAATAATTGTCGAGGCATCGCGAATGGCCGTCTTGTCCATGCTGGCCCCTTGCTGTCGCTAGCTGTTGTGGCCGAACCCGTGCATACGGCGCGCCCATTGAATACCGACAACCATGCCCTTCATGCGCGGCAAAAGAAAGAGAGAGAGCGCGACAGCCGCAACCGTCAGTGTCGATGCCATCACCCAAGCCTCTGGCCGCAAATAGACCCACATGAAATGGATCGTAAAGCCCAACACATGTCCCACCAGTAAAATCGTCAGATAGGCAGGACCGTCGTCGGCGCGATGGTGAAACAGTTCTTCGCTGCACGAAGGGCAGGTGTCCGCGACTTTTAGATAGCGCGTAAACAGATGACCCTCGCCGCAGCTAGGGCACCGCTGGCGCAAGCCCCGGATAACAGCTGGTTTGGTGAGGCGGTCGTCGGTTGGGAAATGTGCGTCTGACATCTGGTTTCTCCGTCATCTGATCCTCACATGGACCAACAGCCGCGCGTTGAAAAGGGGGGCGCGCGGATTTGGCAGGCGTGGGTGGCGCAATTTTTTTTAGAAATCTTGCGACGGAAAGCTGTCCGCCTCGCGTTTGAGAAGGGTCAGCAGCGCAACAGCCGCGATGAAGTAAAAACAAAGGGAAGAAAATGAAAAGCAAGATTTTGATGGCAGCCCTTCTTTCAGGTGCAGTCTTGGCTGCAGGTGCCGCGCAAGCCAAAGAACACCGCGAGCGTCCAGATTTCGTAACGCTTGATTTGAACGGCGACGGATCACTTTCGCTGGAAGAACTGCAAGCCCAAGGGCAAGCACGCTTCGCGAACGTTGATACGAACGCAGACGGAGCGTTGTCCGCAGAGGAATTGATCGCCGCCGCCCGAGACCGCGCCAGCGAACGCGCCGCCCGCATGATTGAACGCCAAGACGACAATGGTGATGGCGTCTTGCAGATTGATGAAATGCCCAGCCGTGGTGATGGTGACCGGGCAGAGCAGATGTTTGAACGCGTCGATGCGGACAGCGATGGTGCTATCTCGCAAGAAGAGTTTGAGACTGCCAAAGAACGTCAAGGCGGACGTTGTGACCAGGGCAAGCGGGATCGTGGCTAAAGCGTCAGGTGGCTGTGGGTGCAAAACCCCCAGCCGATTGCCAGTGATCACCAATCGGGCTAGCACAAAGACACATGACCGTATCGCAAGACCCATTTGCAGGCGCTCCGGACGAGGCGCTATTGATTGCTTTCGCCAATGGCGACGGGCAGGCGGCACGGTTTTTGCCACGGGTTCTGGCGCAGGCCACCCGCATGATGGGTAACCCGTCCGAAGCCGAAGACGTGGCCCAAGACGCCATGATGCGGTTGTGGAAAGTGGCTGCTGACTGGCGGCAAAACGAAGCACAAGTCAGCACTTGGCTTTACCGCGTCACGGCAAATCTTTGCACCGACAGGCTGCGCAAGCGGCGCGGGGCAGTGTCGCTTGATCAAGTGGCCGAGCCTTTGGATGATAGCCCGAGTGTCCCTGCGCAAATGCAGACGCGCGCACGGATGACGGCATTGTCCGACGCTTTGGCGCAGCTACCGGAACGGCAGGAGCAGGCTGTGTCGCTGCGACACCTAGAGGGGTTATCCAACCCCGATATTGCGCAAATCATGGACATCAGCGTGCGGTCCGTGGAAAGTCTGACAGCACGCGGAAAACGGGCCCTTGCCGATTTGATGGCAGGGCGGAAGGCAGAACTGGGGTATGACGATGACCAACCCGAATGATGACATGCTGGACGATCTGTTCGCGCAGGCGCGTGGGCTAGACGCGCAGCCAAGCGACGCTTTGATGGCGCGTATTTTGACGGACGCTGATAATGTTCAGACAGCGATGCAGCCTGAACAGGCAGCCGTAGCAAGCGGGCCTTGGACGCGGTTTCTGGATGCATTGGGCGGTTGGCCCGCGGTCAGTGGGTTGGCAGCGGCGACCGTTGCAGGCATCTGGATCGGGGTGGCCCCGCCCAGTTCGGTGCAGGACCTAACCGCGTCGTTAATGGGCGATGAAGTAACCGTCGACTTGTTTTCAACAGGTTTAGCGTTTGACACAGGGGTATCGGTGGATGGTTGATCAACACAAAACGGGGACACGACCAAATCGGGTGTGGCGGATCGTTCTGGTCTGCTCACTGGCACTAAACTTGGCAGTTTTTGGTGTGGTTGTGGGCTCGTTTGCTACTGGTCGTTTGGGCGATGGGCCGCCCCGCAGCTTTGATCTGGGCTTGGGCCCGATTTCCCGCGCGCTTGCCCCGCAAGAACGCCGCGAAGTCGGACGCAGTTTACGCCAGGATCGCGAAATGCGTGACTTTGATCTGCGCGGGCGTGTCAGCGGGATGGTTGGTGCACTGAAGGCCGATCCCTTTGAACCGGAAATATTGCGCGCATACTTGTCAGAGCAAAATGCACAAATGGCGGCGGTCCAAAGTAAGGCGCAAGATGCTTTACTTGCAACAATCAGCCAAATGACGCCCGAACGACGCGCCGAATTTGCGGATCAATTGCTCCATGAACTCTCTAAAGTTCGTGCGCGGCAGCCAAACCCCTCACGCGGCTGATTTGCTCATGGCGACCTGATTGCGTCCGGCTGATTTCGCGACATAAAGCGCTTGGTCCGCGCAATCGCAAAGACGGGCAACAGCAGTTTCTGCAAGCGCGTCGTCATTGCTGACCGCGACACCCACAGAAATGGTAACGTTTATTGGTTGATGGGGCGTTCCCAGCGTGAAGGGCAGGTTGTTCACCATGCGCGCAATCGGTCAGCGGCCTGTTTGGCCTCCCTGACAGAGGTGCGCGGCATTGCGACCAAAAACTCTTCGCCTCTAACACGTGCGACTAAATCAATTGCTCGCTGGTTCTCGCGCAAGCGGTCGGCAATCTGGATCAGCACCATATCGCCTGCAGCATGCCCATAGGCGTCATTGATCGCTTTGAAGTGGTCAATATCAAGCATCATCACCGCAAATTCGCGCCCAGAGACTGCCGCTTGATCGGCCATTCAGGCCAAATGCGGAGCAAGATAGCGCCGGTTGTAAAGCCCAGTTAACGGACCGGTGATTGCAGCATGCAGTCCACTGCGCACAGTTGCACGCAGTTGGTCATGCTGTTGTTTGCGGCGGATCAGTGCTTTGGCCCGCAGGGTTAATTCGGCCGAAGAGGCACCAAGCGCCACGGCATC
>JBLHTS010000257.1:0-5332 GCA_047627695.1 Yoonia sp.
GGCTGACATTCCTGTCATCTGTATTGGCAATATAAATGCCGGCGGCACGGGCAAGACACCGACGACGATTGCATTAATCGATCGGTTGACGGCACGCGGGCACACGCCGCATGTCGTGTTGCGCGGCTATGGCGGCAGCTTTGAGGGTCCCGTTCGCGTGGATGAACGCGCGCACAAGGCGGATCAAACAGGGGACGAACCGCTGCTATTGGCGGCTTTTGCACCGACGTGGGTCGCCAAGGATCGCGCCGCAGGCGTGCAATGCGCCCAAGACGCTGGCGCAGATGTTGTGCTGATGGATGATGGTTTTCAGAACCCCGACGTTGCCAAAGATCTATCGATCGTCGTGGTGGACGCCATGCGCGGCTTTGGCAACGGACGGGTCATGCCAGCGGGACCTTTGCGCGAAACGGTTGATGCAGGGTTAAAACGCGCTGATTTGGTATTGTCGATTGGACCGCCTGCCGCCCAGGACCGCTTTGCCGCACAGTGGTCGTTCAGCATCCCGCATCTTGTCGGGCATTTGGCCCCCCTGCCTACGGGCATGCCATGGCGCGACCTGAAACTTTTGGCATTTGCAGGTATCGGTCACCCTGAAAAGTTCTTTGTGACCTTGCGCGATATGGGTGCCGATCTTGTGCGGGCCGAAGCGCTGGGGGATCATCAACCTTTGACAGATACGATCATGAAACGGCTCGAGATTGAGGCCGCAGCACAGCGCGCCCAACTGGTCACAACCGAAAAAGACGCAGTGCGATTGCCGGACAGTTTTCGCATGAAAGTGCTGACCTTGCCGGTCCGCTTGCAACTGGTGGATTGGACACCCTTTGATGATGCCTTAGCGCGCCTGGGCCTTTAGTCCAACAAATCCTGATCTTGGCCCAACTTTGGCGACGCGGTTCGGGCTGTTGATTCAGCATCTGAAAATACAATTGGCAACCGGACCGACGGCACACCATCCAGATCAATCTGTAAGCCGCGATGAATGACCTGAGGATCGGCAAAGGTCTCTGCCATATCGTTAATTGGACCGGCAGGAACGCCATGCGCTTCGCAAGCGGCAAGTAGGTCCAGTTTTGTCCACTGTGTCGTTTTTGCTGACAACAGTTTTTCTAATGCATGGCGATTGGTCAGGCGCGTCGCATTGGTGGCATAGTCGGGGTGTACTGCCAGTTCAGGCAGTCCCAGCAGCGCACAAAACTGACGGTATTGTCCGTCGTTTCCGCTGGCCACGATGATATAGCCATCGGCGCAATCAAACACTTGATATGGTACAATATTGGGATGCGCATTGCCGAGCCGCTTAGGGGCGTTGCCCGTCGTAAGGTAGTTCATCGCCTGATTTGTCATCACGGCGGTGGCCACATCCATCAGGGCCATATCGATATGCTGGCCTTTGCCTGTCGTCTCGCGTTGATGCACAGCAGCCAAAATGCCAGTGCAAGCATAAATACCAGTGAAAATGTCAGTGACAGCAACACCAACTTTTTGCGGCTGCCCGTCTGGATCACCAGTTACCGACATCAACCCGGACATGCCTTGGACAATGTAATCGTACCCAGCACGACCCGCATAAGGTCCGTCTTGGCCAAAGCCCGTGATGGAACAATAAATCAAACGCGGGTTAATTTGCGAAAGGCTGGCGAAATCCAGACCATATTTGGCCAAACCGCCAACTTTAAAGTTCTCGATCACGATGTCTGCATCGGTGATCAGCTTGCGCACTTGCGCTTGGCCCTCGACCGTGCGGAAATCTATCACGACAGATTTCTTGCCACGATTGCAGCAATGAAAATAGGCAGCAGTTTCTTCGCCTTCATGGGTAATAAAGGGCGGACCCCATTGGCGCGTATCATCGCCTTGGGGGCTTTCGACCTTGATGACCTCGGCCCCGAGATCCGCAAGGGTTTGTCCGGCAAGCGGGCCCGCAAGGACCCGCGCCAGTTCGATAACTTTCAAACCTGCAAGAGGCTGCATATGATGTCTTTCAATTCAAACCTAGACTGTTGTTAGCCTAGCTTGCCGTCCAACACCTCGGCAAATTCATCATAGGCCATGTTTGAATACTTCTGCCCGTCGATAAGGAATGTCGGGGTAGAGTTGATGCCATCACGATCTGCGTTTTCTTGGTACCAAGTGAACAACGCTTCGGCTTTAGCACCGTCGCTAAGGCAAGCATCCAAAGCAGCATCGTCCAGACCGGCGGTCTTTGCCAACCGGCGCAAATCTTCGATAATGGTCGCCGGATCACCGGACGCCAGCCATGCACGCTGTTCGGCATAAAGCAGTTCTGAGAACGCAAAGAAGAATTTCGGATCATCGCTGCAACGCGCAATCATCGACGCCCACAGACCGGGGCGATCAAAATAAACCTCGCGGTAGACAAAGCGGATCCGGTCGTTCTCGATATAATTGGTCTTAAGAAGTTGGTACTGGTTTTCATGGAACGATGCACAGTGCGGGCAAGTGAAAGACGCGTATTCGATCACTTCGACAGCGGCATCAGGATTGCCCTGCACCATATCAATCACCTCTGGCAAAACACCGTCAGTGGTTTGCGCGAACGCAGCCCCGGGCAGTAGCCCCGTCTGCGGATCAGGCCGTGTCAGTGTCCAACCGGCGCCGAGGGCTACTAAAGCACCGCCACCTGCGGCCAAAAGAGTTCTGCGTTCCATAATTACCTCAAGTTTGCGAGTTTTGTTTGTGTATAACGTTCGCGCCCAGCGCCGCCAGTGCTGCGCGTAAATCATCGCTTTCTATTCCATCAGATAGGGTCTTTGCTGCAGATTGCACGGCCTCTGACGGTATTTTCTTTGCCTTTGGTGCAGACGCAAATGCCACCCGTCCATCTGCGAATCCTGTGGGGGCTGTCTGTGTGATCCGCACGCGTGAAATTGCGCGGTAGCCATAGCAGGCATTCACTTTTTCGCGAATTTGCTCTTTCTGCATTTCTAGCATGGGGGCTTGTGCGCCCGTGGTCAGCAGGGTCAGTGTCGCACCCATCCCGCCCTTGTTGCCATAGCTGACGGTCACTGGCGTGGCGATTTGCGCAGTCGCGTCACCCACAACTTCGGTCCAATGCGTGAGCAGACGGGTCACGGCAAAGCCACGCTCTTCGCTGGCATGGCGAATGCTTGTCTGCATCAACGTCGCCGCACGTGAAAATCCGCGCGTGGTGCTTTTTGGACGTGGCTGTTTCATATCTAAGAACTACTCTATGACAGATGACGCGCCAAGTCAGCGCATTGAAAATGACAGGTGAATAAACATTGCGTGACTTAAGCCGCTACCTTTTGGATTGGTATGACGCCCATGCCCGCGAAATGCCGTGGCGTGTTGCGCCCAGCGCGCGCAAGGCAGGCGTTTTGCCCGATCCTTACGCCGTTTGGATGTCAGAGGTGATGTTGCAACAAACCACAGTGGCCGCCGTACGCGATTATCACCGCAAGTTCCTGTCAATCTGGCCCACGGTCCAAGACCTTGCCGCCGCAGACGACGCCGATGTGATGGCTGCATGGGCAGGACTTGGCTATTATGCACGTGCGCGAAACTTGCTGAAATGCGCGCGGGCGGTTGTAGCTGACCACGGCGGCGTCTTTCCCGATAACCATGATGCTCTACTAACCTTGCCCGGAGTTGGGCCGTACACAGCAGCGGCGGTTTCAGCCATTGCCTTTGACCATCCCGAAACCGTCGTTGACGGGAACGTCGAACGTGTGATGGCGCGTCTCTACGATGTGCATAATCCGCTGCCAGCCTCAAAGGGCGAATTGACAGCGCTCGCCAAGAACCTGACCCCTGCGCAAAGACCAGGCGACTATGCGCAAGCGGTCATGGATTTGGGGGCGACAATCTGCATCCCGCGCAGTCCTGCCTGCAGCATTTGTCCTTGGCGTACACCCTGCAAGGCGCGACAGGCTGGCACGGCCACCGAGCTGCCCAAGAAGACGCCAAAGAAAAAGACGCCGACGCGGTTTGGGATCGCTTATGTTGCGCGTCGCGCGGATGGCGCTTGGTTGCTGGAAACCCGCCCTGATTCCGGCTTGCTGGGCGGAATGCTAGGCTGGCCCGGATCCGACTGGGGCGATGACCCTGCCCCTGCACCACCACTTGCGGCCGATTGGGAGGAACTTGAGGACGAAGCGCGGCATACATTCACCCATTTCCATCTGCGTCTAAAAATCATGACGGCGCGTGTGGGCGCAGGCAAAAACCCGTCACGCGGCGTATTCGTGCCGCATAGCGCGTTCAGTCCAACATCTTTACCTACCGCGATGCGCAAGGTTTATGATCTGGCATCGATGACGCTACACGATGATTGAGCATCAGGTCGCCGAACCTTATCTTGCGATGAACCACACTGGAGACGCGGAATGACCGCCATACCGGCCACACCCAAGATCGCACTTTTGCGCACAGCCTTGCCATTTTGGCTATCGCTTGGGCTTCTTCCGTTGGCGATTGTCGCGGCAGTATATGGTGGGTGGTTTATCGCGTTGTTGCCACTTTCGATATGGTATCTTTTTTCGGCGCTCGATTATGTGGTGGGGAAAATACAGATAATACAGACACTAACACAACAGAAAATCAGCTTTTTTGGTACAGGTTGATAACCCTGATTTGGGCCCCGCTGCAGATCGTGACGATCTTTGGCATTTTGGCCTATCTGACCGCGACCAACCATCTGGCCGGTTGGGAAGAATGGGCATTGTTCGCGGCTCTTGGCATCCTGTCTGGCACGGTCGGGATCGTCTACAGCCATGAATTGATGCACCAGAAACCCCGGATCGAACGTTGGCTGGCCGACATCTTGCTGGCCTCAGTCCTTTATGCGCATTTCCGGTCAGAGCATTTGCTGGTCCATCACCGCTATATCGGCACCCCGCGAGATCCGGTTTCAGCGCGCTATGGCGAAGGCTTTTATCGATTCTTTTTGCGCGTTTTGCCTGCATCACTGCTGTCATCGTTCAAAGCAGAGAAGGGCATGCTGGCACGCAAAAACCTGCCGTGGCATCACAAATCCAACCCGTTCTGGCAGTATCTTGGATTGTAGGCAGGGTTTCTATTTTTGGCCGGACTGGTTGGCGGTTGGTGGGGTGTTTTCCTGTTCGCAACACAGGCGTTCTGGGCCGTGTTCCAGTTGGAACTTGTGGACTATGTCGAACATTATGGCCTGACGCGTAAGCACTTGGGTTATGGCAAATACGAATACGTCCTGCCGCGCCATTCTTGGAATGCGACGCAGAAGGCTTCGAACTGGTTGTTGATCAACCTGCAGCGTCATTCCGATCACCACTATAAACCCAACCGACGATTTCCGTTACTGCAAACC
>JBLHTS010000258.1:0-5317 GCA_047627695.1 Yoonia sp.
TCGCGTTTGGCAATATCCAGTTCGGCGCGGGCACGATCAAGCTTTTCTTTGACATGCCGCGTAACTTCCAGCTTGTCGCGTTCAGCCTGCCATTTCGCAGTCATTTCTGATCCACGCTCTTGCAGGTCAGCCAGTTCCTTTTCCAGCCGCTCCAGTCGCTCATTCGAGGCTTTGTCGTCCTCTTTTTTCAGCGCTTCACCCTCAATCTGCAACTGCAAGATCTGGCGGTCCAACGCATCAAGTTCCTCGGGCTTGCTGTCCACTTCCATCCGCAAGCGGCTGGCCGCTTCGTCCATCAAGTCGATGGCCTTGTCCGGCAAAAAACGGTCGGTGATATAGCGGTGCGACAGGGTTGCAGCCGCAACAAGTGCGCTGTCCGAAATCCGGACACCGTGGTGCAACTCGTACTTTTCCTTGATGCCACGCAAAATACTGACGGTGTCCGACACGGTCGGCTCTTCAACCAGCAAAGGCTGGAACCGCCGCGCAAGGGCTGCGTCTTTTTCAACGTATTTGCGGTATTCGGTCAGCGTGGTGGCACCGATGCAGTGCAACTCGCCGCGGGCAAGTGCGGGTTTGATCAGGTTTGCCGCATCCATCGCGCCCTCTGACGCGCCGGCTCCAACAAGCGTGTGCATCTCGTCGATGAACAGGATGATTTCGCCAGCAGCAGATTCGATCTCTTTCAAGACCGCTTTCAGCCGCTCCTCAAATTCGCCACGGTATTTTGCACCGGCAATCAGCGCGCCCATATCCAGCGCCATCAGCTTTTTGTTGCGCAGGGATTCCGGCACGTCGCCGCTGATGATCCGCAACGCCAAACCTTCGGCGATCGCCGTTTTACCGACACCGGGTTCACCGATCAACACGGGGTTATTTTTGGTGCGGCGCGACAGAACCTGCATCGCACGTCGAATTTCTTCGTCGCGGCCAATGATAGGATCTATTTTGCCTTGCTTGGCAGCCTCAGTCAGGTCGCGGGCATATTTTGCCAGCGCTTCAAAGCTGTCTTCAGCGGTCGCGCTATCAGCTGTGCGACCCTTACGGATCTCGTTGATCGCCGCGTTCAGCCCTTTCGCGGTGACATGTCCAGCGTCCAGCGCATCCTTGGCCTTGGATTTCACCACCGTCAGCGCGGTCAGCAGCCGTTCAACCGGCACAAAACTATCGCCCGCCTTCTTGGAGATTTGTTCGGCCTCGTCGACGACTTTAGCTGTAAGGTTATCAAGATACACTTGCGCGCCCTCGCCCGTGACTTTGGCGATCTTGGCAAGGCTGGCATCAACAGCGGCAAGCACCGCTTTGGGGTCGCCGCCAGCACGGGTGATCAGATTGGACGCGAGCCCTTCTTCATCATCCATCAATGCTTTGAGCAGGTGTTCAGGCAAAAGCCGTTGGTGGTTTTCGCGCATTGCGATCGTCTGGGCGACTTGTACGAAGCCGCGCGACCGCTCGGTGAACTTATCTAGGTTCATGGGTCTCTCCTTTATAAAGCGCCCTGATTATTTGAATGCCCGCTTAGCGGCACATCCCTGTGTGGGCCTCTCTCTAGAAATGGGTATTGCCGAGCGCGCTCGCAAGGCTTTCACAGTGCATTTACAGTAGGGGAGATACGGGAGATTTTTTCCCGCGCATTGATTTATCGCAGGGTCCATAAGTGTAAGTGTCGGGGCAAACTCTGCGCACAAGGCAGACCACCACTCACACGCCCCCCTTTGGTCGTTCGTGATAGCGACCAAAAGGGGGGGGGCGTGGCCTCGGAAAAGGTCGCGGCATTGCAATTGCGCCTTTGCGTTCTGATCGTTAGACCCCTTGGAAATCATCAAGGAACGCCGAACATGTCAAAAGATCGCCTTATCGTAGCTATGGATGTGCCTAACGTCCTTGCCGGATTGGAACTGGCAAAAACGCTTGGTGACAGCGTCAGCTTTTATAAAATCGGTCTGGGCATGTTGACGGGCGGCGGGCTGGCACTGGCCAATGAGCTAAAGCAAGATCAAGGCAAGCGCATCTTTTTGGACATGAAATTTTTTGACATTGGCGCCACGGTCGAGGTCGCAGTGCGTGGCATGGCCCAGTTTGATCTTGATTTCCTGACAGTGCACGGCGACCCCCATGTCGTACGCGCCGCACGCGAAGGTGCCGGTGGGTCAGATATGAAAATTCTAGCGGTGACAATCCTGACTTCGCTGGACCGCGCTGATCTTGACGCATCCTGCATGAAAGCGGGAAGTATAGCTGATTTGGTCCAGGAACGCGCAGGTATTGCCTTGTCAAATGGCGCAGACGGGGTGATTGCTTCGCCGCAAGAGGCCGCATTGATCCGCGCACTTCCCGAAGCTGAAGGCAAATTGATTGTGACACCGGGTGTTCGTCCAATTGGGGCCGCATTGGGTGACCAAAAGCGGGTGCAGACACCTGCGCAGGCGATTGCAAACGGGGCCGATCATGTGGTTGTTGGTCGCCCAATCTGGCAAGCGGATAACCCCCGCAAGGCCGCATTGGATATTCAAGCAGAGCTGGCTCGCGCATAAAAAAGCCCCGTCCAAGTGGCGGGGCTTAATCATTTAGAAAAGGTCGCGGCCGTTATTCGTTAATGTCCGTGTCCCAAAGCTTTACTTGCCCCGTTTTCAGACCAAAATATCTGCGCATTGCCAGATATGAAATCAGCGACAACACCGCAAAAATCACCAGAGTCAGCGCCAGTCCCGTTGCGGAAACACCAAGCATTATAAGCAACCCCATCACGCCCGCACCTATTGCGAACCCCAGAAAGATATACCCGGGGATCAAGACCTCGAGCGTGGCAAGGATCAGTGCGCCTGACATCCAAACCCACCATTCTGTCCAAAGTGGCATCTTAGCGTCCTTTCAACATTTTAAAGGCATCCGCAAAGGCATCCAGCGCATTGGCAGGCAAGATAACCGTTTGGTTTCCAGTGCCATCACCCAGCTTTTGCAGCGCCTCAACTTGCTTGAGCGCAACTTGATACTGTGCCGCCTCCAGTCCGTTATCGGCAATTGCGCCCGCAACAACCTGCGTCGCATATGCTTCGGCATCGGCCAATACGCGGCGGGCCTTTGCGTCCTGTTCAGCTGCATAAAGCTCTGCATCCGATTGCAGCTCAACGGCACGTTTGCGGCCTTCGGCTTCTGTCACTTGCGCACGGCGGGCACGTTCAGCGTTTAACTGCTGCAACATCGCCTCGCGGGTCGCCTGATCCAGATTGACGTCAAGGATTTCGGCACGGGTGACTTCAATCCCCCAGTCATCAACTTGTTGGGCGACTTGGGTCCGCACAGCCTCGATCAAGCTTGAACGGTTCGCCTGAACCTGATCCAACTCCATCCGGCCAATCTCGGACCGGACAATACCTGCGACAGTCGTGGAAATCGCGCCATCAACGTCGCGGATGCGGTAAACCGTCTTTTCAGGTTCGATAATACGATAAAACACGGACGTTTCGACCTGCACCAACACGTTATCCGATGTGATCGCATCTTGCGACATAGACGGCAACTGGCGCTCTAGAATCGAGACTTTGTGGCGAACTCGGTCCAGAAACGGCACAATAAAGTTAATTCCAGGCCCAAGCACGGCGCGTAGACGACCTAGGCGTTCCACCACATACTTTTCAGACTGCGGCACAATGCGCACACCAGCCATAATGCAGACGATAATGAACACCGCCAGAAGTAGATAAAGAATGTTTTGGCCCAGGAATTCAGCAAGCATATTTTCAACAGGCATCTATCCGTCCCTCATTTGTTATGAAGGATAGATAAATACGATTTTGCCCGATTTCAATGTATACTACCGCATACTGTTGGTTTTAAAGCGCGCTGTGATCACTGCGCCAATCGTGTCCGCTGTTGCTGGACTTAACGTCCAACCAAGATGTCCGTGTCCGGTGTTGTAGAAAACCCGGTCGCTTTTTCCGGGACCAACGCGGGGCATCATATTCGGCATCATCGGACGTAGTCCGGCCCAAGGCACACAGTTTTCTGTGGACACATCCGGGAAATGTTCTTCGCACCACTTGATCAAAGGCCGCACGCGGCGCTCTAGAATATCGCGGTTTTCGCCATTGAATTCGGCTGTACCTGCGATGCGAAAGCGATTTTTCCCCAAACGTGAAGATACGATTTTTGCCTTGTCATCCAACAGCGAAGTCGTTGGCGCTGCGGCTTGGCTAGCGGCGTCATCAAGGTTCACCGTGATGGAATAGCCTTTGACAGGATAGACGTTGACGCGGTCACCCAGCATGCTGGCGAATTTGCGACTTGCGACACCTGCCGACACAACAACTGCGTCGTAACGCTCTTCATGGCTGCATTCGACATACACACCATCGCCGCGCACGTGCAAATCGGTCACTGGCTTGCCAAGCTTGAATTCAACGCCCTGTTTCTTAAGCCACTCAGCAAGGCCCATCGTGAATTTATGGATGTCGCCGGTACTATCGCTTTCGGTCCAAAAGCCGCCGATAATGTCACCGTGCAAAGTAGGTTCGCGCGCCAGCACTTCATCCACGGTCAACTCATGCCGCTCAAGTCCGCCTTCGGCCAGCAAGCCATTGACCATCCGCGCATGCTTGAGGTCTTTTTCAGCTTTATAGAAGTGCAGGATGCCAGCTGGGCTAAAGTCAAAGTCTACGCCTGATTTTTCTGCCATTTCCGCCAAGCCAACACGCGCAGCAACTGCCATGGCGGCGGTCTTGGTCGTGTTGGTCTTATAGCGCGGAATGTTAGCCAGGAACTCTGTCATCCAGCTAATTTTGTGCCAACCCGGACGCGGATTAACGAACAAGGGGGCTTCGCCCTCGAACATCCATTTGATGCCCTTGAGGACAGTGGACCATTGGTTCCAGACTTCCGCGTTTGAGGCGCTTAGTTGGCCACCATTGGCAAAACTAGTCTCCATTCCGGCATAGCGCTGACGGTCGTAAACCGTCACGTCAAAGCCGCGGATCATCAAAGAATATGCAGTTGTGACACCTGTAATACCGGCGCCAAGTACAGCGATCGAAGGCATGGTATATCTCCTACCATTTGCCCCCACCGTCTGTTGTACCTGAGAGATTCACCCATTTGGGCTTGCTCCTTCGGCGGGCCAGTTAAGACCTCTCTTCGGCGTGTTGCACCCCAACCGGTCCTTTTGCCTGAGAGTGACCGGGGCGGTTGCTCCTTCGGCGACGGACCTGACCGTTCTCTCCCGGTCGGCGTGTTTCCTATTGGAACCCCTTATACAATCGCAAAACAATAACAACTAATTTTTATTGCACGGCAAATTCTTCTTCAGAGCATGTACATCCCC
>JBLHTS010000259.1:0-5314 GCA_047627695.1 Yoonia sp.
TGTTTGTATAAATGGTGCCCAGGGGCGGAATCGAACCACCGACACGAGGATTTTCAATCCACTGCTCTACCCCTGAGCTACCCGGGCACCGGGATGGAGTGCCGTTGCACCCCATATTGGGTGTGGCGGTTTTAGACGGGGCCGTTGGGGGTGTCCAGAGGGAACTGCGCGAAAAATCAATGACTAGTGCGGTTTCTGCAAATCCGATTGCTGAAGCTGGTTTTCCAACTCGTCCGCGTCCTCGGGGTCGTCTGCGGGAATGGCGTAGCTGCCGGAAAACCATTTGCCTAAATCAATATCAGCGCAGCGTTTCGAGCAAAACGGGCGAAATTCGGTGAGGGTCGATTTTTTACAGATAGGGCAGGCCATTAGATGTCCTTGAGTAGTACCTTGGGAAAAGGGGGGCGTTCGCGTTTGCGCTGCAGTTCGAACAGGCCCATAGGGGTCCACCCAACCAATGATGTCTCAATGGGGTCGTTCTTGAACGAGGCACGCAGCGATTGTTCGACCTGTTTGCGGTGGGTTTTGGACATCGATACAAAATCTACTGTGATCTGGCCTGCAAGACCGCGCAAGCGCAAGGCGCGGGGCAGGGCGCGGGCGGCTGCAAGGTTCGCTTTTAACGCTGCCGCAGGCGAGGTGTCATTGCCGGTATTTACGTCCACTGCCACAAGCGCACGGGTGGGTTCAACGTACATTGACCCTTCACCCAATGGCACCAACGCTTCACCGATCGCGGCCAGTTGGTCCAACACGCCAATATGTTCAAAAGAACCAGTTTCGGTAATCACATCGGCAGCACCAGTCCATTCACGCCACGCCACGGTGTGCGGACCATCGCCATCGGTCAGCGCCTCTGGCTCGGACCCTTCAGCGTCGGCCAAAACGGCATCTGCCATCGTCAGCATTGCCTCAATATCCTCTGCGATTTCTGCCTCATCGGCGCCTTCGCAAGAGGAACGCAAAATCAACCCGTGCTCGCTTTCGAAAACCTCGTGCGCGATGGCCAGCAGGGCGTCGCGCGTGTCCTCGTCTGTGATCTGGCGCGAGATGTTCAAGCCCGGTTTGCCGGGGGTCACAATGGCATAGCGGCTTTTGAATAGGACACGGTCCGTGACTGGCACGGCCTTGCCGCCTTCGGTATGGCCTGTCACCTGCACCAACAAAGGTTGGCCGGGGCGCAATCCTTTGCCGTGGCGCAGGAATGCAGTTTCACCTTCGGGCAGGCGCAACATCATACCGCCTTGACCTTTGATCGGCCGGTCGCAGATACCGCGATAAATTGCGCCGGGTCGGGGCGCGTCGATATCGTCAATCAGGATATCATCAAGTTTGCCATCGACCAGATAGGCGGCGGCCTCAATTTCGCCAATGTGGTCCAGAACGATTATGCGGCCCTTCATGCGTGGTCTCCGTAAATGGCGATGCCTGCGGCTGATAGCAGGCCTGCGGTTTCCGCCAATGGCAGGCCTACGATCCCTGTGTAAGATCCGTTGATCCATGGAATAAAGGCGCTGGCGGGTCCTTGAATGGCGTAGCCACCAGCCTTGCCGCGCCAGTCATCGCTGGCTAGATAGGCGTTGACTTCGGCGTTTGACAATTGCTTGAAGGCGACGGTGCTTTGGACGTCTTTGGTCCAAATTTGCGTGCCGCGTTTGACGGCCATAGCTGTTATTACTTTGTGGCGGCGACCGGACAGTGCGTAAAGAAACGATGCTGCTTCGCCCGCATTTTCAGGTTTACCCATGATCCTGCGCCCAAGTGCGACGGTGGTATCTGCGCAAAGAACCACTTCGTCAGCAGCCGCCTCGATAGCGGCGACTTTCTGCGCGGCGATGCGATTGACGTAATCGCGTGGCAATTCACCTTTACAGACGTTTTCATCAATGTCTGGTGGTCGGATCGCCGATGGCGTCAGGCCGATCTGCGCCAAAAGCTCCAGCCGCCGCGGCGAGCCAGAGCCGAGCACTAGTTTGAGCGAAGCATCAGGGGGCAGAGTTGTCATGTTGATACGCAACCGTTGCAGTGGCTGTGGTTTGCCAACGGCAAACCCCATATCCGCCGTCGGCGAAACATGCGTTTCGCCTTACTTAAAGCGATAGTTAATCCGACCTTTGGTCAGATCGTAAGGTGTCATTTCGACTTGTACCTTGTCTCCAGCCAGAACGCGGATGCGGTTCTTGCGCATCTTGCCTGCCGTATGTGCGATGATCTCATGGCCGTTTTCCAGCTCGACCCGAAACGTCGCATTTGGCAGAAGTTCTTTTACGACACCTGGGAATTCGAGCAGTTCTTCCTTGGCCATGTGATCTCCTATATCTGTCATCCACTTGGTGCGGACGGCGCTTACTTGCGCCTCAATTGACTATTTTTCAAGGGGTAATCGGCCTGACCAAGGGCCGTGTGGCAGTTTTGATGCTTTCAAACGTCTTCTGGGTCGATGCCAGGGCCCCAACGGGTGATCAAGTGGTCTCTGATTTGGTCGCGGGCTTGGCGGTAAAGGGCCATGCGTGCCTCGCGGTTGTCGCCCAAACCCGTAGGATCAAGGATCGGCCAATATTCGACTTCGATGTGATGAAACTGTGTAAGATCAAGAGCGCGGCGCTGGCTGGCAGGCGATAGCGCAAGCACCATATCAAAAGATGACAGGTCATCGCCCCAGTCCTCCATCTCGTCGAATGACCTTGAGCGGTGACGCGAGAGTTCCACCCCAAGTTCGGCACAGACAGCGATGGAAAAGCCGTCAATCTCGAGGTCGTTTTTTACGCCGACTGATTGCACATAACAATGTTGGCCATAAAGCTGCTTCATAATCCCTTCGGCCATGGGAGAGCGGACAGAGTTGTGATCGCAACAAAAAAGCACTGACTGTGGTAGGGCCTGATAAGTGCTGCTCTCTGCCATCTCTTAGCCCCCGAAATGCAGAACGCAAATTAACGTGAAAAGGCGACGTGCAGTGTCGATATCAATATCGGCCTTGCCCTCTAGCCGTTCCTGCAGAACCCGTGCGCCTTCGTTGTGGATGCCGCGGCGGGCCATATCAATGGTCTCGATCTGGCTGGGTGGTAGGGTTTTGACCGCGTCAAAGTAGCTTTCGCAGATTTGAAAGTAGTCTTTGACCACTTGCCGAAACGGACCAAGCGACAAGAGGAAAGCGCCAGCGGGCTCGTCGTTTTCCTGATTTATATCAAAGACCAAGTGACGCTCTTTAATAGAAAGAGCAAGCTTGTACGGCCCTAGAGGCACCTCGCAATCATCGCGTCTGGAAATTGAAAAGCTGTTGTCTTCCAACAAATCAAACATCGCGACTTTGCGTTCTTGATCAATCTCTGGCGTGGGTGGTGGCAGGTTGCTATCATCAAGATTGATATGGATGATCTTACTCATAGGTCACCGCCGTTCAAACGGTCCAGACGCGCGCGAACTGATAGGCCGTGCGCTTCTAGGCCTTCTGAAATTGCAAGCCGCTCGGCTGAGGGGCCGATCGCTTCGAGCGCGGCAGGTGTCATGCGTGACAGGGTAGTACGTTTAATGAAATCCATGACCGAAAGACCGCTTGAAAACCGTGCTGAACGTGCCGTTGGCAGCACGTGATTTGGGCCACCAATGTAGTCACCGATTGCCTCGGGTGTCCAACCCCCAATAAAGATCGCGCCCGCATGGGTGATCTTGTCGCTGAGCGCGTCCGCATCAGCCGTACACAGCTCTAGGTGTTCAGGGGCTATGCGGTCTGACAGGGTCACAGCCTCGTCGAAATCGGCAACCGTTATGATCGCGCCGAAATCATGCCAGCTGGCACCTGCAATTGCGCGTCGCTCAAGCGTTCTGAGGCGCTTTTCGACAGCATCTGCAACGGCCTGCCCAAAACCCGCATCATCGGTGATCAAGATCGATTGCGCACTGACGTCGTGTTCGGCTTGGCTTAGTAAATCAAGGGCGATCCAATCGGGGTCGTTGTCTCTGTCCGCAATCACCAGAATTTCGGACGGGCCTGCGATCATATCAATGCCGACTTTGCCAAAGACACGGCGCTTGGCGGCGGCCACATACGCATTGCCTGGGCCTGTGATTTTATCGACAGGCGCAATCGTTTGCGTGCCATAGGCTAGGGCGGCAACAGCCTGTGCGCCACCAATGCGGTAAATCTCGTCCACGCCAGCAATGCGCGCGGCCATCAAGACCAGTGGGTTGGTCACCCCGTCAGGTGTTGGCACGACAATCGCTAGACGCTGTACGCCAGCCACCTTTGCGGGAATCGCATTCATCAGCACCGAAGACGGATAGGATGCGGTGCCGCCGGGCACATAAAGCCCTGCCGCTGACACTGGCGTCCAGCGCCAGCCAAGCGTCGCGCCAATGTCATCAGTCCACATCGCGTCAGCGGGCATCTGGCGGCTGTGATACGCACGGATGCGTCCTGCGGCCAGTTCCAAAGCGGCCCGGTCAGCGTCATCGACTTTCGCGCACTCGGCGGCGATTTCAGCCTCACTAAAGCGCATGGTGTCGACGGTCAGTTCCAGTCGATCAAACTTTGCCGTCAGCTCCAAAACGGCCGCATCGCCGCGCGCGCGGACATCGGCGATGATGTCGGCGACGATATGGTCCACTTCGGGGCTGTCTTCACGTTTGGCGCCCAGAAGGGCGGTAAAACGAACTTCGAAATCGGGATCAGATGTGGTTAGAAACTGTGGCATCGCAAACTCCTTGGAGGCACCACATAGCGAGCAGGACAGGGTGCTTCAATGGATCGGTGCAGATTGTCTTATTCAGGGTGCGACGGAGCTTTTGCCGATGGGGCCACATAGGGGCGTGTGACATCGCGCAAAAGCACTTCGAGCGCCTCGACATCCAGCGCGATTACACCGTCACCGGCAAGCGTCAACGCGACACGGCCTGTACCATCTTCGCCCGCTTCGAAATCAACTGAGAGCAAAGAAAAAACCATGTTAGGGTCGGTTTTATCGACGCCTTGACTTTGGACTTTCATCACGTCTTCGATCACCAGCAACGTTTGGACACGCTCAAAGCTGCGTTTGCGCAGACGGGCGTTGTTGGCATCTTCCCAGCGAAAACGATTGAGCAAAATAGCAAAGCGGCGCGCATTGGCGTCCCACTTCATTTCGGAAGCTGGAAAAACTGCATCCTGCACTAGTGCGGCCATCACAGCCAAATCATCTGTATCAAGCGCCTTGAGCCGCAATGGGGCTTCACGTCCGTCCTCGAACTTTGCATCGTCGGTCATGTTGAAACCCTTTCGATTTTGGCTCCAACAGCGCTCAGCTTGTCCTCAATATGTTCATAACCGCGATCTAGG
>JBLHTS010000260.1:0-5279 GCA_047627695.1 Yoonia sp.
TCGACGCCATCGACGCGGACGTCATCGGGTTTCAAGAAATGGAAAGCTTTGCGCGCAGCAGCGAGGGGCAAACCAACCTGAAACTTGATTGGCTTTTGCTGAACAATCCCGACTTTGCCGCAGCCGCAGTCGGCAACCCGAACGTTTTTCCGTCCACCCAACCGATCCTGTACCAGACCGCGCGTCTTGCACTGCTGGATCAAGGCTGGTTCTTTTTCTCTGACACGCCTGACGTGATTTATTCATCCACGTTCAATGGATCATATCCCGCCTTCACCTCTTGGGCGGCTTTCCGTGATCTGGACACGGGGCAGAATTCAAAGTGGTCAATATCCACACTGACTTTGGCAGTCTGTCAAACCGGGTGCAGTCGGTCGAACTGGTGGCCGCGCGGATCACACCATGGATCGCGGCAGGCGAGACTGTTTTCGCCATAGGCGATCTGAACGCGCGCATTGGCGACAAGGTGGCTAATATACTGGCAGAGACGGGGCTAGATTTCGCACCCGTGCAAGGGGCGACGTTTCACTTTAATCGCGGGATCAATTTGTTTGGCGCGATTGACCACATTGCCGCGACAGGCTGCGCGACACTGGCCGCTGGCCCCTTTGTGCTGCGACAAAAGTATGATGGAGAATGGCCTACAGATCATTACCCTGTCGTGGCTGATTACCGTCTAAACAACGCGCCTTAGTCGTCCAACCACACTTCGGATAATGCGTCAGACCAGCCATCAACATTGCATCGGGCGCGGACGTAAACGACCTGCGCACCGTCCGGTATCTGCACACTCGACAATGATCTTGTAAACGGCTGTTCAGTGACATGCGGGTGCGCCAACTCGCGAATGCCAAGGCTGTTGCCATCGGCATCCAGAACCTCCCAACCATCCGCAAAGTGGTCCCAACCCGTATCAGGGTGGGACAGCGTAACGCTGAAACGGTCACCACTCACAACGACGTTTTCAACAACAGGTACGTCTGCAAATGCGGGTGCCGCAAGCAAGGCAAGAATGATAGCTGGTTTCATACACCGTTTTTTAGCAAAATTGAGCGGGGTAGCGATGCAAATTCCCGTGACCACACCACCCAGACAACAACAAGCGTTGCGACAATCAATGCAATCGCCCCCAAAAGCCATGCCAAGGCAGCAAGCGCAAAATACATCGTGCGCAACCCGCGGTTAAAGTTAATGGCGGCACGGATGTTCAGCTCGGCCGCTTGGGCCGCACGGGGAAACGCACTTGGATCGTTGGGATCATTCGGGACGGCCGCCATTAGAACGGCGCAGTAGCCAAAGACGCGGTTGGCCCAGACGAATTTCAAAAACGCATTGGTCAAAAGCAAAGCAACCAATCCCAGCTTGAGTTGAAAGATCAAAACTGGCGTGGCCATCGCCATCACTTCGGCTTCTACCCCGCGCAGTGTTTCGGTGTTGCCCGCCAAAGCCAGCACGCCCCCCACGGCCAGCAGGCAAGTGGACGCAAAAAATGCGGTCCCCTGACGCAGACTTGCCAGAATTTGGCTGTCAAAGATCCGAGGATCGCGGGTGACGAAAACCTTCATCCAGTCGCGCCTGCGTTCTGACATAAGAACCGTGACCGAGGGCCTTTTTGCGAACGGGTGTTCGATCATCCACCCCAAGATGTGCCATGAAACAAGAATCGCGCCTGCGGCGACCCAATCGAGCGGTGGAAGAAGTGCCATGTGATCAAGTATTTGCATGTAAGCATCTGTAGCCTTTACAGTTCAGACTTGCCATAACGCAATATTGGTAATATATTTTTACCAAATTTAGGATCAGGGAGTCGCCACATGGAAATGCCAACCCCAAATGCGCATGTTCTTATGCGCAAAGCACAAATCGTTGCGCGACTGGAAGAAGTGTTGCCGCGCGACGCTGTAATTTCGGACGAGCGTGAAACACGCGCTTACGAATGTGACGCTTTGACTGCTTACAAATGCCCACCGCTTTGCGCGGTGTTGCCTGCCAACACCCAAGAAGTCGCGGCCGTCATGAAAATATGCCACGAAATGGGCGTCCCCGTCGTGCCACGCGGATCAGGCACGTCGCTTGCCGGTGGCGCGTTGCCAACAGCTGATTGCGTGATCCTCGGTGTGGCAAAGATGAACGACGTGATTGAGACGAATTATGACGACCGCTATATCCGCGTGCAGACGGGCCGGACCAATCTGTCGGTAACGGGTGCGGTTGAAACCAACGGCTTCTTTTATGCACCCGACCCGTCCAGCCAGTTGGCCTGTGCGATTGCGGGCAATATCGCCATGAACTCTGGCGGGGCGCACTGCTTGAAATACGGTGTGACCACCAACAACCTGATGGGCGTTATGATGGTCCTGATGGACGGCTCTATCGTCGAAATCGGCGGCGCACATCTGGATGCAGGCGGTTTGGATATCTTGGGCGTGATTTGCGGGTCAGAAGGCCAATTAGGCGTCGTCACCGAAGCCACTTTGCGTATTCTGCACAAGCCAGAAGGCGCGCGGCCTGTTCTGATGGGCTACGATAGTTCCGAAGTTGCGGGACAGGTTGTGACCGACATCATCAAGGCGGGCATCTTGCCTGTCGCGATTGAATTCATGGACCGCCCTTGCATTGAAGCGACCGAGAAATTCGCCAAAGCGGGTTATCCGATGTGCGAGGCACTGTTGATCGTCGAGGTCGAAGGATCAAACGACGAAATCGACGCACAACTGAAACTAATCATGGAAATCGCGGCCAGCCACAATCCGGTTGAATTGCGCGAAGCCAAAGACGCCGAAGAAGCAGGCCGCATTTGGCTGGGCCGGAAATCTGCCTTTGGTGCGATGGGTCAGATAAACGATTACATGTGCCTTGACGGCACGATCCCTGTGTCTTCACTGCCGCTTGTTCTGCGCCGAATTGGCGAGATGTCCAAGGAGTTCGGCCTTGATGTGGGCAATGTGTTCCACGCGGGTGACGGCAACATGCATCCGCTCATTTTGTTTGACGCCAACAAGCCCGGCGATCTGGAATTGTGCGAAGAATTCGGCGCGGAAATTCTCAAGCTTTGTGTCGAAGTCGGCGGTTGCCTGACGGGCGAACATGGCGTGGGCATTGAAAAGCGCGATTTGATGAATGTGCAATATGATCCTGCCGATCTAGAGGCGCAGATGGCCATCAAGGACGTGTTTGATCCCGCATGGTTGCTGAATGCGGCAAAAGTGTTCCCGCTGGCAAATTCAGAAGCCCGCCGCGCCGCATAGCCGGGGCTTTGCCCTCGCCCCAGTTCGGGGCTCCCTCAGGATATTTTTACGCGGAAGAAGCCCGACATGATCCCCAAGACCGAAGAAGAATTAGCCCAGATGATCAAAGGGGCCAATGGTCCCTTGCGCATTCAAGGTGGTGGCACGCGTGCGATCGGCAAGTGTGATGGCGAGACGCTGAGCACATCCGCGATGAGCGGGATTTCCCTATATGAACCCGGCGCGCTGACGATTGTTGTCGGTGTAGGCACGTCCGTGGCCGAAGTTGAAGCAGCGTTGGCTAAGGACAACCAGCGTTTGGCGTTTGAACCGATGGATCACCGCGCATTGCTTGGCACCACAGGCAAACCCACGATGGGTGGCTTGGCTGCTGCGAATATATCAGGCCCGCGCCGGATTTCTGTCGGTGCCTGCCGTGACTTTATGCTGGGCGTCCGTTTTGTCGACGGGTCGGGCAATATCATCAAGAACGGTGGCCGCGTGATGAAAAACGTGACCGGCTATGACTTGGTTAAGCTGATGACGGGGTCATACGGCACCCTTGGCGTTTTGACCGAAATTTCGATGAAGGTCCTGCCCGAGGTTGAGACGACAGGTTCTGTCCTACTGCATGGGCTATCTGACGCCGATGCGGTTGCTGCAATGTCAGCCGCACTCGGGTCGCCCTTCGAGGCCACGGGCCTTGCGCATTTCCCCAAAGCGGCTTCCGGTGATCCGCTAACGATGATCCGTGTTGAAGGTTTTGAGAAATCCGTCAATTACCGCGCAGAGAAACTGCGTGACCTTCTAAAGAAATTTGGCGACGCCACAACTGAAACTGGCGATGTCGCTCGGTGGCAAGGCGTGCGTGATGTCGCCGCATTTGCAGGCCAAAACGGCGATGTCTGGCGTTTGTCCGTGAAACCATCTGACGCAGCCGGACTTGTTGCCAAGATGGACGCCAAAGCCGTGCAATACGACTGGGGTGGTGGCCTGATCTGGGTGTTGACCGACAGCGGACGCGACTTGCGCACAGCGATTGGTCCATTCGATGGCCACGCCACATTGATACGCGGCACCGCAGACGTGCCCACTTTCCAACCCGAAGCCCCTGCCCTTGCAGCGATCACAAATGGCATTCGCGCCAAGTTCGATCCACG
Source organism: Yoonia sp. (assembly GCA_047627695.1). Classification (GTDB taxonomy): domain Bacteria; phylum Pseudomonadota; class Alphaproteobacteria; order Rhodobacterales; family Rhodobacteraceae; genus Yoonia. The sequence continues at coordinate 4,388 of JBLHTS010000260.1, forward strand.
TGGCATCCTTAACCCCGGGATCATGAGCTAATGCAAACCACATTTACCCCAGAACAACTGACCGATCCGGCAATCCAGCGGTCTAACGAAATCCTGCGGTCCTGCGTGCATTGCGGATTTTGCACAGCAACGTGTCCGACATATCAAGTGCTTGGCGATGAGCTCGACAGCCCGCGTGGCCGGATTTATCTGATCAAGGATATGCTTGAAAACAACCGCAAGCCAGATGCCAAGACGGTCAAACACATTGACCGCTGCCTGTCCTGTCTAGCCTGTATGACAACGTGTCCGTCCGGTGTGCACTACATGCATCTGGTCGATCATGCGCGGGCATATATCGAAAAGAACTATGACCGTCCGCTGTCTGACCGCGCGCTGCGTTGGGTTTTGGCGCGGATTTTGCCTTATCCGATGCGCTTTCGTGTGGCGCTATTGGGTGCCAAAATCGGACGCCCTTTTGCCCGTTTCATGCCGGACGCACGTCTGCGCGCAATGTTGGAAATGGCCCCCAAAACCATCCCACCCGTCAGCCGCAATGATGATCCCCAGACATTCCCGGCGCAAAACAAAACCATGCGTGTTGCCCTGATGACGGGATGTGCCCAAAAGGCGCTGAACACTGATATCAATGATGCGACTATCCGCCTACTGACCCGTCTAGGCGCCGAAGTCGTCGTGGCCGAAGGTGCAGGCTGCTGTGGCGCGTTGACCCATCACATGGGTAAGGAAATCGAGAGCCACGCAACAGCCGCCAAGAATATCAAAGCGTGGTGCAAAGAGATCGACAATGGCGGGTTAGATGCCATCGTCATCAACACCTCTGGCTGCGGGACAACCGTCAAAGACTACGGCCATATGTTCCGCAATGATCCACTGGCCGCTGATGCGGCAC
>JBLHTS010000261.1:0-5196 GCA_047627695.1 Yoonia sp.
CTAAAACTCCTCCAAATTTTTGTAAAAGCCCGCTGCCTTCTTTGTTGGACGGCATGGCGAAATATATTTAGTCTGTATTCGCTAGTGGTACAGACGCCAATCCTGCAACCACACGTTCAAGCTTACCCCACTTCGGAAAGGCGAGTTCAAGATAACAGGTCGAAAACCGTTTTCCACACTGCCCGACAATCTGCTGAAAATGCTCTCGCCGTCTTGCGCAGTTAAATACCCAAAACACGGCCATGTTGCTCTTTAGTCCAAAGTGCGTCTTGTAAATTTGCTCGCTGAACATCTGTTTGTATTGAGTCACTGACCGCTGCAGTGACTTTCGCGCCGCAGTTGACCGTACCGGCTCAGTCCCACGATCCACTTCTAATGCGAAGGCGCGATAGCCGTCTGGGTACTTGATCGCAAAAAGCTGATCGGGGATCAGTTTCGACCCACCAACTGGGATGGCGATATCTACCCCCTTGATAGCGAGGATTCTAACTGCTGGGATGTACATGAGGCCTGCTCGTGTGGTGTTGATTTCAATCGCGCTTGAGACTGCCGAAACCCAACAGCCATGCCACCAGTGACCAGTCGGGCGGCAATGGTCTTCAAGATCCTGATGGTCAGCCAGCACCTCCCAGCCCAGTTTGGTTAGATCGTAAACATAGGGGTTGAAATCAGCCTTGGCGATCTGGCGTTGTTGCGGTGGTAGCCGGAGGTATCCGGCCTCCCGCAATGCCTGCAGGCGACGCAATGCCGTGTCGCGGCAACGATGGCTGTCGCGGGTGCATTCATACAAGAATTCTGATGACTGCGGCCCATGTCGGTCGATATGCGCGAACCAGCGCCGTTCACGGGAAGTGGGTCGAACGTCCGTTTTGATGCACGGCGCGGAAGCGGGAGTATGTTTCATACGCCGGATTATCCACCCCACTACAACTCCGGGGAAGGCGCGAGTGAGTCATCATCACCGTTTTCTGGCGGCAAGGTTTCAGCCTCTTCGTGCTCTGGCTCGCTATGTTTAGCCTTTTGTTCCCATGGTTGAGCGTAGGTATCGCGGCTGTGTTGCAGGATCGCCGCACGTTCCTCTTTTGTTGTGCGTGGCAGATTTTCCAGTTCGAAGAATGGAAAGGCAATCGGTACCGCTTTGTCGGTCAATCCGCGCAAATACGTGGCAAATGAGCCCTTGGGTTGCTGTTGGATCAGCTCGGGCGTGGCGTGCATTTGACTGGCCAAGGTTCGGGCATCGCGGGACGAGACACCGCCAGCCAGCTTGATCGATGTGTTGGCTTCAAAGGCCTCCGTAAGGCCGTTGGAGAGCTGTCCGAGGTATTGGTGGGCCATCACCATACCTACGCGATATTTGCGGGCCTGTGAAAGAATCACGCCGATGTTGGCGTCGAAATAATCCTGAGCCTCGTCGATGTAGATCATGGTGGGCAAACGGTCTTGTTGACGCAATGTAGCCCGTTCTTGGGCGGCTTGTGCGATCAGCGCAATGAAGAATCGGCCAAAGATTTCGGTGCCTTGTTCCTTGAGCAACGACTTCGACGTATTGATCAAGATCAGCTTGCCTGCGTTCAATTCAGTGAACATGTCAAACTTGGATTCTGGGTTTGCAAACATCCGCTCGAAGGTTTGGTTTTCAAGCACCCCATAGAGACGGCGCAGCACCTGGGTCTTCGTTGCAGTGAATTCTTTGCTCTCAAATTCAGTCTCAAAGAACCGGCGTGGTGTACCTTCCAGCTTTGCGATGTGTTCTTGGTATTTTGCCGTTCCACCAGCTTCCATCAGATCACACAGCGTGTGAATAGTGGCGTCAGGGATATGGAACATGAGGCGCGTCACATACCGGAAAACCACGCTCTGCTTTGATGTCATCCCAGCGGACAGGAGCGATCCCAGCACGAAGTCGTAGAGTTCGATGATGGAATTGGTCAGCCGTTCCCGCTCAAGTGGGGAATAGGCATCCAGGCGTTCTTGTCCGACCGAGAACAGGTTCAATGATACGGGATAGGCTATGTCTTCTGGATTGATCAGGACGATGTCTTCGGGGTCCAGGACCTTGGCCCTCAGGATGTTTCCGATCAGATCGCCTTGGCTGTCGATCACCACCACTGACTTTGCGCCAGCGGCGACGTCTGGCAGGTCCTTTGCAATGAGATACTGCAAGGTCTGGGTTTTGCCATGACCGCTGCCCGCCACCATATGCATGTGTTCAAACCGGAGCTCGTCGGGGATTTCAAACGGCGTGCGCAGATCAAACAGATCGCGAAGCAAAGTGCCTTTGAGGTATGTATCAACGGCATCGTCGCCACGATAGTCGCGCGGAAAGACTGGGTTGGTGCGATGCGTTTGGCGTAGGTTGTTATCAAGCTGCTGCCGCAAGTCTTTGAAGTGGTTGTATCCATTATCCTGGAAGAATGGGGTGACAATTTGATCAACGACTATGTTGTGTGGGGTGAGAAACTGCGAGACGGAAACTAGCACGTCGCCACTCATTGGAGGCGCGGCCTTGGCAGTGGGGGTCAAGGCCTGCGAAATGACATCCAGTGCCGCCTTGAGCATCTGGGGGTCATTGCGAGCTTGGCCTTGCTTCGCCAACAGATCACGATAGCGGCCACCTTCTACCGTATTGCAAAGCACTGGCGGTGGAGGAATATCTGGGCTCAAGCCTTCGGCCGCATAGAGCGCACGACCTACATCCAAAAGTTGTATCTGTAACTGATCAGGTGTTGAGGCTGGCCAATAGGCAGACAGGGCTTTGTTGATCTCATGATCGCTGAGCTGGACCTGGCCCGACATCGCATGCTGGTAGAGCCGCATGGTCTCCTCTTTTGCCAAACGCTCCGCCCGTGCCGGACTTTCGAGATACAGCCGCCCGCCCACATAGGCCGCAGCACCAAGCAAGAACAACGGCGTGACCATTAGGGCGGCCATTAAGAGCACACCGACGATGATTGCGCTAATCACCAACCCGGAGACCTGGTCCGATAGATTGCCGTTCATCAGAACTCCACCACGATGCCTTCGCTGGTTTCAGCGTTGTCGCTGATCCAGAGTTTCAGTTGCGACAACGTATCCAGTATCCGTTCTTCATATCGCTTGGCATCCGATGGGGTCGCACAGAGAAACCAATCCGTTTTGCCATTCATGATGTCTTTGACAAACAGTTCAAACTTGCTGTCGCGGTCATCGACTTTAGCATTGGCCGGTCGCCGGTCCATCAGTTTTGTTTCAAGCAAGCCGCGTTGTCTGACGATCTGGCTCTCTTCATGTGTCAGTAAAACAGTGACCCGGACTTCATAGAAGGTCTTCTTGAAAATTGCGCCTCGTCTGACGGTTTCATGTTTGATTGAGACGCGCATGGTGGTGAGATTTTCCTTGGGAAGTCGGAATTTGGATTAGGGAATGCAATGCATGGGAGGGTGGGGATATTCAGCTGCGAGAGCAGGTGAAGTCAGACCGTCGAAGCTCCAAATTTGTTTTGCAATAAAGCCCTATGTTCAGCCCTGGTACCCATGCATGACCCCCATGGGAGTTGGGGGTCTGTATGGGGGTCATTTTGCAGCGATTGGGGCCAGTGATTTTTGAAATTCTGTCGCTTCGTCTTTGGACCAGAACGGTTTACCTGCAACAACGTATTTGCCATCTTTGTAGACGATATCAGATGCCAATGGTGTGAGTAGTATTTGATCTTCTTTGGTGATGGCTTTCGGGGACGTACCCGACGAAGCCACAATCGCTGCTGGTTCATCATCAGGCTTTACCGCGCCACCGTTTGATGCTGGCTGGTTGGCGTAGCTACCCCCCTGTTCCGGCCCGCTGGCTTGCGAGCCAGTTGTGGGATCTGGCCGTTGCACGCTGAGCGATGCAAATGACGCAGCTACTGTTCTGCCTTGTTCCAGAAGCTGCTTCGACAACTCCATATGCTGCCGGGAGACATCAAGCGATTGCTGCGAAAATTCTGCCGTATCAACCGAAGCCCGCCCCATCTGCACCAAGGCCTGTCCGAACAAACCCACGGCTGCAATCAAGATGCCTGGCATTGCACCAATGACGAACTGGGCTGCCCCTGAGTTACGCCCAAACGACTGGGTGGCGTATCCTCCCATCAGGGCGACAATAACGCCAACCACGATGACAACTCCGGCACAAAACCCAAGAAAGCTGAAAAGGTTGCGGGCTGTTTCATATGATTTCATTACGAACAATCCTGATTAATCAATTTAAAAAATCTGCAATCAGTCGTTGTGTTGAGTCAAGATATTTTTGCCTTTTGCTGGCATATACGAAAACCGCCCTTCCTTGGGCGGTCTTCGCGGTACAAGAACTATCCCATTGCCATCGCCAATCGAGTTGGTGGACCACTGCTTACCTCTTCTGCCAATGCGATGGCTTCAAACAGCACCATGCTGCGCGGCTCAAAATCAAAGATCCTGCGCTTTTGTGTTGGCAGGTATCCGGCAATTTCAGGATACCGCACTGCGAGCGCTTGGGCCTCTTCGTATTTTGATTGAAAGGTTCGCGATCGCACGACCGAAACATCAAGCACTGTATTGTGGCTGGCCAAGGCAGAGACTGATGCGATCAGTTTTTTTGTCTTTTGGCCTTTGCGACAACCGTTAGTGCAATCCTCAGTGACGATGACAGCTGGGCGCAGCTGGTTGATCAACTCTTGCACAAAGCCGACCAGATCAGAGCCTGTTTTTGCAGCCTTCACCGTGATGCCCCAGTCCTGCAACTTGCCGTCATGCATAAACACGAAGCCTGCTTTGCCAGAGGCGACCGCAATCGACAGGATGCTAAGAGCCGCCATGTTCGATCTGGCTATCTAGCCGCCGCCGCAGACGCTGCAGCGAACTGGCCCGGTTAAAGGTGTGTGCCGATGGCTTGGCAAGCTCTGGCAAGCGTGCCAGCCGCTTTTGCAGGGCTTGTTGGCGTTCTGCCAACAACTCGCCAAAGAAGCTTTCAAACGAGCGGCCATAAATGAGCGACAGTTCAACAATCTGCTCAAGGTTGGGCCGTCGCCGCCCTTTCTCAAGCTCAGACACCAGTGATTGGTGACTGGACAGAAGATGTGCCACATCTCCTTGGGTATAGCCCGCCTTCCTGCGCGCAAGGCGTAGGTCCAGGGCAAATTGGGTACTCATAGATATTAATTATTTGATAATCATCTAGAGCTTCAGTCTATGGATATAGACC
>JBLHTS010000262.1:0-5036 GCA_047627695.1 Yoonia sp.
GGATTAGAACCTTCTGCACTGCACAGAAGGTCTGCTCCGAGCCTGAGGCTACTAAGTTGCTGAGTTTCGACGAACTTCGGCTCTTGTGGGACGCAGGCCATCTCGCCAAAAAGAGGAAACACTGTTGGCGTTCTGATTTTTTTAGAGAATCTTAGCGTTGTTTCATGTCAAGGAGCAGACCGTGAGCGATCTTAGCACCCGCGTAGATGACTGGTCATTTCAGGTCATCGCAGAAAACTCTGCGCGGTTCTTTGTACGCGTAACATCCTCCATGGCTAGCAAAACAAATATCGTCTTTTCAGACTTCATTCTGAAACCAGACGATGACACTCGCGCGGTAGAAGCCTTGCACCTTCTCAAGGGTCAAGGATTTCCGCTCGCGCCCTCTGTGAAGTTGGTGTTTCAGGACATTCACCCCTCTTATAGGCGCATCCAAGGCCGTCAACTGTACCGCCGCAACATCAGTTCCCGGAATGGCTTGGCCCATCGCAGCTGTAGCACCGCCAATAATTGTTGCTGAAAGCAACCCTGCGAAATCGCCTTCGGCTGAAGTAATTTTGCTACCAGGTATTAGTACGCAATCTGCACTCCAATCTTCCGTCGAAGACCGTTCGAACGGCAGCTATCATAAACTTTAGCACACAACCGGCAGCGGCTTAGTCCTTCCGCCAATTTTTGGCGCATAAGTCCTTTTATGTGAATTTCAGGTAGTAGCCCCCTACCCTACGGCATGACTTGAAAATCCGTTGTTATCCAATCTTTGCCAGAGCCATATCCAATTATATCCATTTAAGCTGCCATAACTTTTAGAATATTTTTGCATTTTCCGGATTTTCCGTATAATGTTGATATTGCTCTCTCACTTCAAGGATTATGAGCATGAAAACTATGACCGCTTCCGCCGCGAGCAAAGAGTTCGGTCTCTACATCGACACCGTGCAGCACGAACCTGTAGTGATCACCAAGCAGAACCGCCCGGTGGGACTGTTCCAAAAGTGGGGGTTTTGCCCTAGTCGCGTCCGAGAAAAGATTGGATAGGGGTTTGTATGGTGTGGTCAGTTTGTCTGCTTGGGGAAGGTGTTGACGGAGTGACACAACGTATTGATCTGCTGGCATTGGGTGCAATTCCTTCACCTAACGATATCGATGAGATTGGGGTCACCCAAACCACAGGCAGGCGGCTACTCTGGGAATTGCAACAAGCTGTCGTTACGCTTCAGGAAGCCGCTCTTCGTGCCGCCGCGAAAGAGCGAACGGCGACCACATCAGACCTCACGCTCAAAGATTACCGCCTTCGGAAGGTCCAAACGCTGTTCGGCACTGTCTCATTGCGGGTCCCACGCTTGGTCAATCAGGGCAGGATTGAGAGTGTTTTGCCAACAAGCTGTGGGGCTCGATCAACCCGCGAGTTTGATGATTTGCGCAACAAGTTGTCAGCTTGGATGAGCTTTCGCTCGGCCATGGCTTTGCTCGGCGAAATGTATCCGGTCGAGGATGGGAAATCCGCACAAACGGCCATGCGACAGATCGCGATCGCAGCTGAGCGTCAGGATAATGCGCCACTGTGTGACGTGTCGTTAGATGATGCACGAATAGCGCTGCCTTTGGATACGACCTTTGTGCGCGCGCGCGACACGGATGAGCACCGTAGTCTGGAAATCCTCGTCGGCGCTGTCTCTCAAGGCGCGGAACCTATTCGATATTTCGCCGCCCCTTTCAAGCAGAAAGACAATTGTGTTAGGCTCGGCAAGGCGGCCCTGGCGGCCTGTGGTGCGGGCGAAATCGAGGCCTTCAGTGACAGCGCTCGATCCGTTCGCGCGATGGCAAAGTCCATTGGCGTTCCGACAAAACCGATCTCGGACTGGTTCCATCTCGCTATGCGGATCCGGCATGCGATCAGCGTCGCCGACGCGCTTGAGGCCTCAACCGAGTCCATCGCCCGCGCCAATGAGGCAGTTCAGGCGAGGCTGCGTGTCATGCGAACGGAGCTCTGGAAGGGCGATATTACAGCAGTCGCTCGGACCCAGCGGGCGATCCGGCCGCACTTGAAAAAGCACTCTGATGAGCCGCATTCATCCCCACGCTTGAAGCGGATCAAAAAGCTTCGGGCTGCAATGAAGAAACTGGGCACTTACGTGAGAAATGCAGACGCACGGATCGTCGATTATTGCACCCGAAAGATCGAAGGGAAGCGACTGGGTACGTCTCTGGTCGAGGGCGCTGCGGAGTTCATCGTCAACGCGAGGATGGCGAAATCGCAGCACATGCGCTGGACGTCAAAGGGGGCTTACAACTTGCTTCAGGTCCGAACCGCCAACATCAATGATAGGCTGGGTGAGGCTAAAAATGCGGCATAACCCCCACTTTTGGAACAGTCCCCACCTGAAACTCTGGGTCCATGTCATCGACGGGACGGCCAACGTCTGGATTTACGTCACTCCGGTCCAACAAGTGAGGAGTAGCTCATCAAACTGATTTTCGATTGATTTTGGTGGCCAACCATTCATTATGTAGGCATTCGCTTACCTATATCTGCACGTCCATATTTCGCTTCAAGGTGCCACGTTTTTATGTTTGATCCAAAGTTTTACCGCTTTCAGAACCCTGATATTGACACGCTTGACGATGCAGCGCTTGAGTGTCATTTTAACGAAGTCGGTTGGAAGGCAGGACTGGATCCATCCGCTTTTTTCAACACGTCTGTCTACCTCGCGCAAAACTCGGATGTCCTGGATGCCGAGGTTAATCCATTTCTACACTATTTGAATGTGGGTAAAGCTGAAGGCCGCCGCGCCATGTTAAGCCACTGGGGCCGTAAGACCAGTGAGGTTTTTGACAAAGGATATCTTGATCTCTGCAGGCCATGGGTCGACATCGCAGCCCTGCGCGTCGCACATCCGGAACTTGCAGAACTTGACAATGACAGTTGCGCGGCTTGGTACTTGGTTGTCGGGTGGCAATACAGAACCGATCCGTCTGAAAAGTTTTCGGTATCCTACTATTTGGATGTAAACGATGACGTAGCCAAGGCTGAACTCAACCCGCTTTTGCACTATCTACAATTTGGACAAGTGGAAGGTCGGTTTGCCACGCAAGAGGAAGAGTGGACAGCACAGCCATCCGAGGAATTGACCACACCGGAGCCAGAGTTCGTATCAGAGCCAGAGCTGCCAGAAAAGCCGCTGGTTGAACAAAACCGAGACCAATTGCGAGTCGAAATGGAATCTGTTCGCAGCTTTTTCGATTTTACATTCTACAGATCCACCTATGACGACGTCGACGGTGACGATGATGCTTTGCTTTATCACTACATGAGCGTCGGCTGGACCCAAGGGCGCAATCCGTCTCCCACGTTTGAGAGCAGCTATTACCTTGACCAATATGTCGATATTGCTGAAAGCGGATCCAATCCGTTTTTGCACTACGTGTTGTTTGGCAGAAAAGAAGGGCGCCGTTGTGCCCTCGCCGGGCCCGTTCGTCTGGCTTTGGCCGAAGATGCGCCGCTGACAGAAGACCTTCCTGATATTCTGGTTGCGACGCCGTCGCAAAAGACGCCGACGCCACCGCACACCGTCAATGCTGATTGCTTGGACATCCACTGGGTTGTGCCTGATTTCCGCAGCGGGTCAGGCGGACACATGACCATTTTTCGTATGGTGCGGTATCTGGAACTGTTCGGTCATCGTAACACGATCTGGATCGAAAAACCGGTCTTTCACGAAACCGAGCATGAGGCGTGGGAAACCATCGTAAAGTCTTTCCAATGCGTTGAGGCCAAGGTTCGCTTTGTCTCGGATGATTTGTTCGAAACCTCTGGTGATGTCACGATCGCGACAGGCTGGAGCACGGCATGGACAGTCAATGCCCTCAAAGGGTTCAAGGCGCGCATGTATTTCGTGCAAGACCACGAACCCGAATTCTACCCTACAGGGGCGCAATCCAATCTTGCAAAACTGACCTACGGGTTCGATCTGGGATGCATCTGCGCGAGCCCTTGGCTTGAGCAGTTGATGACGGATCACTACGAACGTTGGGCGCGTGCATTCTACCTTGCTTACGAGCCTGAGCAATACTTCGTAAAAGACCTGCCCCGCCCCGCTGTCACACACACAAATATGCCCACCAAAGTGGCAGTCTATGGTCGCGCCCATACCGATCGCCGGTGCGTACAGCTTGCGCTGGCCGGGCTGAAAATTTTGTCAAAATCCCGCGATAACTTCGAGGTGCATTTTTTTGGGCAAGACGATATGGCTTTCGCTACCGCCCCGTTCATCGCCTATAATCATGGCGTTCTGTCACCTGAAAAACTCAATGACCTTTACAATATTTGTGATGTTGGCATCTGTTTTTCCGGCACGAACTACAGCTTGGTGCCACAGGAAATGATGGCCAGCGGCCTACCGTTGATCGAATTTGACACCGAAAGTACACAAGTAATCTTTCCTGAAGACACTGTAACGCTCGCGGGGCCACAGCCGTCCGATATTGCGGCCAAGCTGGGCACATTGATGGATGATCCAGACCGTCTTGCCCGCCAGCGTCAGGCTGCCCTTGATTGGGTCAACCAGTTCAGCTGGCGTGACAGTGCCAGAACGGTTGAAACCACAATCAAAGATTACCTTGCTGAAAAGGGCGCAAAACTTACCGCCCCTGCAATCACTAAAACCAAAGATATCCTGTTTGACGTGATCGTGCCAACATGGAACGGAAAAGAAGAATTTGAACCGGTGTTGAACGCGCTGCGCACACAGCAGATGGCCGATCAGATGCAAATCCACTGTGTGGATTCCAGTTCAACCGACGGGACGATTGATTGGCTGAAAGACCAAAAAGACGTCAGCCTGACAGTCATCGACCAAAAAGAGTTCCAGCACGGGCGCACCCGGAATTTCGGCGCCTCACTTGGCACGGCACCCTACATTGGCTTCATTACGCAAGACGCCATGCCTGCGACCCACCACTGGGCCACCGATATCGTCAAAATGTTCAACGCGGTGCCGGATGCGGCCGGCCTGTTCGGGCGTCACATTGCATAT
>JBLHTS010000263.1:0-4956 GCA_047627695.1 Yoonia sp.
TCGCTGACTTCGCCCGCTTCCGCGACAACATCATAGTGGCCGCGGATCAACGCAAGCACTGGCGTAACTTGGTAGCCCGTCACTGTCTGGTGCGGTGGCAGTTCGCCCAACACATCGACAAGGTGCTCCGGCAGCCCGATTTCTTCGTGCGCTTCACGCAAAGCCGCGTCGACAAGCGTGGCGTCAGTCAGGTCCTGTTTGCCGCCCGGAAATGCAATCTGCCCGGGATGATGCTTTAGGCGCGCGGCGCGTTTGGTCAGAATAACGGTCTGTGTTTCAGCACGAATGCCGATCAGAACAGCGGCGGGCGTCAGGTCCCCTGCTGGGGCTTTCATATCAGGATTGAGGTCAAAATCGGAAGACGCGCCGCCCGCATTGGCCAGCGCGTCTTGCAGTTTTTGGCGCAAGTCAGACACTGGCATCCTTGGCCTCAAAGCCTACCGTCATGGGGTCAAGGATGTAATGCGCGCCGCAGAACTGGCAGTCAGCGGTGACTGTACCTGCGTCGGTTGTCATTGTGCGTATGTCTTTGGCCGAATAGATCGACAAGCTTTGGCGGACTTTGTCCTCGGAACAGCTGCACCCGAATTTGACGGGCTGGGAATCATAGACGCGCGGCTCTTCTTGGTGGAACAGGCGCACCAACAGATCAGTCGGGGCGATGGTCGGGCCGATCAATTCGATCTCGTCCACGGTATCAAGCAAGACATTTGCGCGGGTCCAGTTTTCTGTTTCATCAGCGTCAAGCAGGTCAGTGGCATCAAGCAAGCCGCCTTCGGCAGATCCGCCTTCGCCGGTCACGTGCGGCGACGTCTTGGGCATATGCTGCAAGATAATACCGCCTGCACGCCAATGGGTCGCTTCACCTGCCATCTGCGACTGGCCATAGGTCAGCTTGAACCGCGTCGGAATCTGCTCGGACTGCGCAAAGTAGGCTTCGGCGCAGGACGATATCGAACCACCGGCAATCGGCGTGATTCCTTGGTACGGGGTCGTACCTTCGCCTTGGTCAACCAGAATCGCAAAATACCCGTCGCCGATCTGGCTAAAGGGATCGGCAGACTGGTCCAGCGTATCGGCATCATAAGACGCATAGGCCCGCACACGTGCAGGCCGGCCATCATCAGTCGGGCCGTAATAATCCGTCGCAATCAATCGCGCAGGGCCAGAGCCACGTACTTGCAAAGACAACTTCCAGCGCAATTTCATGGTTTGCCCGATCAACGCAGTCAGCAAAGCCATCTCAGCCACCAACCCTTCGATCATGGGTGGATAGTCGTGCTGCTTCAGCACCTGTTCCAATACGCCATCCAAACGCGCCACCCGTCCTCGGATGTCGGATGCGTCAAGTTGAAACGGCAGGACGGTATCGTCCCATGTGATTTGGGTGCCGATGCTCATGGTCTTTCCTAACAAGTCTTCGGGTGGCATACCGCGCCTATATAGGCGGGGCAAGCCAGCGTCCAAGGGGGCAAGCTATGATCAGACGGTATGGCGACACGCCAGTGAACGGGCAACGGTACCAAAGCCGCCCTGGCGTTTATGCGATTTTACCTCGCAGTGGTAAGCTTTTGCTAACATATCAGGGCGATCCTCATTTCGAAGTCCAACTGCCCGGCGGCGGCATTGATCCGGGCGAAAGCCCGTTGCAGGCGCTGCACCGCGAGGTGTTTGAAGAAACGGGCTGGCGGATTGCCAAACCGCGCAAACTGGGCGCATTCCGGCGGTTCGTGTTCATGCCGGAATACGACATGTGGGCCGAAAAGCTGTGCCATATCTATCTGGCACGTCCAGTGCGACCTCATGGCCCCCCGCGCGAGGCGGGGCATATGCCGCTATGGCTTTCGCCTTTGGAAGCAACAGCCGAACTCTACAATGACGGAGATGCGGATTTTGTGGCTGCGTTATGCTTCTAAGGCGCGCTATCCTTGCTCCTGTTCCCAAAACCCGTTATCGCGCCATTCCAAATACATTCATGTAAAGGCGCACCCTTATGACTGCCCCGAAAAAAGTTGTTCTGGCCTATTCTGGGGGCCTTGATACCTCGATCATCCTGAAATGGCTGCAAACCGAATATGGTTGCGAAGTGGTGACGTTCACCGCTGACCTTGGGCAGGGCGAAGAACTTGAACCCGCCCGCGCTAAAGCAGAAATGATGGGTGCATCTTCGATCTACATAGAAGACCTGCGCGAAGAATTCGTGCGCGACTTTGTTTTCCCGATGTTCCGCGCCAACGCGCTGTACGAAGGACTGTACCTGCTGGGTACATCCATCGCGCGCCCGCTTATTTCCAAGCGTTTGGTTGAAATCGCGGCGGCCGAAGGTGCCGACGCGGTTGCCCATGGCGCAACTGGCAAAGGCAACGATCAGGTTCGGTTTGAATTGGCTGCCTATGCGCTGAACCCTGAAATCAAAGTGATCGCCCCATGGCGTGAATGGGATTTGACCAGCCGGACGCGTTTGCTTGAGTTCGCTGAGAAGAACCAGATCCCTGTCGCCAAAGACAAACGCGGCGAGGCGCCGTTCAGTGTGGACGCCAACCTGCTTCACACTTCATCCGAGGGCAAAGTGCTGGAAGACCCCGCGCAAGAAGCGCCGGAATACGTCTATCAGCGCACCGTCGCCCCAGAGGACGCACCAAACACGCCTGAAATGGTCGAAATCACGTTTGAACGCGGCGATGCCGTTGCAATCAACGGCGACGCGATGTCGCCAGCCACCATCCTGACCAAGCTGAACGAATTGGGCGGCAAGCACGGTGTCGGGCGACTTGATCTGGTAGAAAACCGCTTTGTTGGCATGAAATCACGCGGGGTTTATGAAACACCGGGCGGCACCATTCTGCTTGAGGCGCACCGCGGAATTGAACAGATCACTCTTGATAGCGGCGCTGGGCACCTCAAAGATAGCATCATGCCAAAGTACGCCGAACTGATCTACAACGGCTTCTGGTTCTCACCAGAGCGGGAAATGCTGCAGGCGTTGATCGATAAAAGCCAGGAACATGTGTCCGGCACCGTCCGCGTGAAGCTGTACAAAGGGTCAGCAAGCACTGTTGCCCGTTGGTCAGACAAATCGCTTTATTCCGAAGCACATGTGACGTTCGAAGAGGACATGGGCGCTTATGACCAGAAGGACGCGCAAGGTTTCATTCAGTTGAACGCGTTGCGGTTGAAGTTGCTGGCCGCACGGAATCGCCGCAGTTAAAGTTTATGCTTTGCTAGTTTTTCATAATGCGGCATCGCAAGGTGCCGCATTTTTTCTTGGGCCTCGTCCAAGTCGGGCAAAGGCCCCTCTGCCCCCGCAAAACCCATGCTTTGATGTACAGCGCTATACCAATGCTTGGCCCATACTCCATCGGCCGCACGCTGACCCGCATTCCAGTGCAACATCTCAGGATCGAAGGGCAGGTCAATTACCGCGCAAAGCCTTTTCAACATCGCCTCAGGCGCTGCGCGTATGTCAGAGCTATCGATGACAATTCCATCAACCTGATCGTAAAGCGCTGCCTGTTGAACGTATCCGATATCATTGAGCGTTATTTCGTCCCGTTTCGCCCCATAACTCGCGATGACGCGCGCGGGATGACGGATCAGATGCACGTTGACGCAGTCTTTTGCCCAATCCAGCGGGAACCCCGCGATCATATGATGCGGCATGTGCTTCATGTAAAAATGTGGCTTTTGGGCCGGAATAGTGTCTAAACAGCGCTGCGCAACCTTCATTGGATCAGTTTCATGCGCCGCAATAATCTCGTCTCGCATCGGATGATCTGCGCCAGTCGCTGCAAGGTATGGCGCGTAGAACGGTTCGTCCCAAGTGGCGAAATCTGCGCGGTTTCCGAACGCATACATCATCGCGGTAGAAAGGTTCCGCGGACCAGACCACATCGCGATCCTCATGAGCGGTCAACCAAGTCTTTGTAAAGACCGCGCAGACGTTTCGTCACCGAGCCCAATTCGCCTGTGCCGATCTGCCGACCATCGATGGTGCTGACAGGGGTTTGCGCACCAAAGGTGCCGGTCAGAAACGCCTCATCTGCAGAATATGTATCAACAAGACTGAAATTCCGCTCGAACACAGGAATATCATAGGTTCGGCAAAGGTCGATCACCTTTTGGCGTGTGATTCCATTCATGCAGTAATCCCCAGTCGAAGTCCAAACAGCGCCTTTCTTGACAACAAAGAAGTTACAGGCGTTGGTCGTGTTCACGAACCCATGTGCGTCCAGCATCAGCGCCTCGTCCGCACCCGCCTTTTGCGCAGCGATGCACGCAAGGATACAATTCAACTTGGAGTGGCTGTTCAGTTTCGGATCTTGCGTCATCGGCAACCCGCGTTGATGCGGCACTGTCGCAAGCGTGATGGGGCGCGGTATTTTTGGTTGCGAATGCTCCATAACAATCACGAAAGTTGGCCCTGATTGTGACAGACTGGGATGCTGGAAGGGGCGGACTTTGGTTCCGCGCGTAACCATCATTCGTGCATGGGCGTTCGAGGTCATGGCATTGGCACTTTGTGTCTCTAACAACGCGGAAATGACGCCTTTTCGATTCAAACCTATATCCAAATCGATAGCTTTCGCAGCCTCGAAAAGCCGGTCCATGTGTTCATCCAGAAACGCCCATTTGCGATCATAAAGGCGCAGCCCTTCCCACACGCCATCGCCTAACATGAACCCGCTATCATAAACACTGACAGTCGCTTGTGCCTTCGGCACGATGTGACCGTCGACATAGATCAGGATGTCTTCGTTGCGCGCATCTTCTTGGGCTTGATGAGTAGTGACTTTGGCCATAGCGGTTCTCCTTTAAGGGAACGCTAGGCCAGCCTGCGAAGTGTTCCAAGTGGTAAAGAGCACGTGAGAATTACCTTCAACGATTGCTTTGCCGCGCCGCACACTGTGATGGTGCCGTCAAAGGAGATCACACATGTTCAAACACATCATTCTCTCA
>JBLHTS010000264.1:0-4899 GCA_047627695.1 Yoonia sp.
TGAAGTCAACGAAGCCTTCGCATCCGTTGTCCTGCGCTTCATGCAAGCATTCGACGTGGACCACAGCAAGGTCAACGTGAACGGCGGTTCCATCGCGATGGGCCACCCGCTGGGTGCCACGGGTGCCATCATCATCGGAACCCTGCTGGACGAGCTTGAGCGAACCGGCAAAAGCACCGGCCTTGCCACGCTTTGCATCGCATCCGGCATGGGTGCAGCCACGATCATCGAACGCGTTTAAGGAGCTATCGATATGACCGATTTTACTATGACAACCGACGCCGATGGTGTGGCCACAATCCTATGGGACACTATTGGCAAATCCATGAACGTCATGACGCTTGAGGCTTGGGACGATCTTGACGCACTCGTCGATCAAGTTCTCGCAGATGACGGCATCAAGGGTGCCATCATCACATCCGGCAAACCAGGCAGCTTTGCAGGCGGTATGGACCTGAATGTCATTGCCAAGATGAAGGAAATGACGGGCGACAATCCGGCCAAGGGCCTTTTTGATGGCATTATGAAAGCCCACCGGATCATGCGCAAAATCGAACGCGCTGGCATGGACCCCAAAACCAATAAAGGCGGCAAGCCGATTGCGGCCGCCCTGCCCGGCACAGCACTTGGTATTGGTCTAGAAATCCCGCTTTGCTGCCACCGCATTTTTGCAGCAGACAATCCAAAGGCCAAAATCGGCTTGCCTGAAATCCTTGTCGGCATTTTCCCCGGCGCGGGCGGTACTACACGCCTATCACACAAACTGGGCGCGATGGGTGCATCACCGCTATTGCTTGAGGGCAAATTAAATGATCCCGCCAAAGCGAAAGCCGCTGGCGTCGTGGACGAGGTCGTGCCTGCCAACGACTTGCTGTCCGCTGCCAAAACATGGGTTCTGTCAGAACCGAACATCGTCAAACCATGGGACGAAAAGGGCTATAAAATGCCGGGCGGTACGCCGTATCACCCAGCAGGCTTTATGACGTTTGTCGGCGCTTCAGCGATGGTCAACGGCAAGACGCAAGGCGTCTACCCTGCCGCCAAAGCATTGCTGTCCGCCGTTTATGAGGGCGCCATGGTCCCCTTCGACACAGCTATCATGATCGAGGCCCGCTGGTTCACCAACATCCTGATGAACCCGTCTTCGTCTGCGATGATCCGCAGCTTGTTCATCAACAAAGAAGCGCTTGAAAAAGGTGCGAACCGCCCCGAGGCTCCTGGCCAAAAAGTCAAAAAAGTCGGCGTCATCGGCGCCGGAATGATGGGTGCGGGCATCTCTTTGGTATCGGCTTTGGCTGGCATTGAAGTCGTCCTGATCGACAGCAGCCAAGAGGCCGCAGACAAGGGTAAATCCTACACCACCGCCCACCTTGAAAAAGGTATGGCGCTTAAGAAGGTCACCCAAGACAAGAAAGACGCCGTCCTTGGCCTGATCAACGCGACGACCGACTACACAGCGCTCAAATGTTGCGATCTAATTGTCGAAGCCGTGTTCGAAGACGTGGGCGTCAAGGCAGACGTGACAGCCAAAGTCCAAGCGGTAACTGGCCCTGATTGCATCTTTGCGACCAATACTTCGACCCTGCCGATCACTGAACTTGCAAAAGCTTCGAACGACGCGGAAAAGTTCATTGGGATTCACTTCTTCTCGCCCGTAGACAAGATGCTGTTGGTCGAGATTATCAAGGGCAAGCAAACCGGCGATGTGGCTGTCGCCAAAGCCCTCGACTTTGTGCGCCAGATCAAAAGAACGCCAATTGTCGTCAACGACGAACGCTTCTTCTACGCCAACCGCTGCATCATCCCCTACATCAACGAAGGCATTCGGATGGTGAAGGAAGGTGTGGAACCAGCCTTGATCGAAAACGCGGCGAAACTGCTTGGCATGCCACTTGGACCGCTACAGTTGGTTGATGAAACCTCTGTCGATTTGGGTGTGAAAATCGCCAAAGCGACGAAGGCCGCGATGGGCGATGCATACCCTGACGGCGAAGTTGACGAAGTTCTGTTCTGGATGTTCGACCAGAAACGACTTGGCCGCAAATCCAACGCGGGGTTTTACAGCTATGACGACAAAGGCAAGCGCGGCGGTCTATGGGACGGCCTCGCGGCGCAGTACCCTGTCGCAGACGATCAGCCTGATCTGATCACGGTCCAGCACCGTCTGATGTTCGCGCAAACCCTCGAAGCGGTCCGCGCGCTCGAAGAAAACGTGCTGGAAGACATCCGCGAAGGCGACGTTGGCGCGATCCTTGGCTGGGGCTTTGCGCCTTGGTCAGGTGGCCCGTTCAGCTGGCTTGATATGATCGGCGCGCCCTACGCGGCAGAGCGTTGTGACCAATTGACCGAGGAGTTTGGCGACCGTTTCAAAACGCCAGATCTTCTGCGCGAAATGGCTGCCAAGAACCAAGAGTTTTACAAGCGTTTCGGTACTGCGACAAAGGCCGCCTAACACAAATTGGCGCATCCCTTAGTGGGGTGCGCCGCTACAATGTGGTGTCATACCCAAACCGCACGATCTCTTTACCTGAAAATTCACGCACAATTTCAAAGCTTTCCGCGTCGTAGTACCCGCGCCAGTTCAGCGTGCGCTCCGATCTATTAGCATGCGAAACACTTAGCTGAAAATATAAGTATTACCAAACCGACGCAAGGTCTTCTGGATGCTCCAGCCGGACATATGCCGCGCAGTTTTCGACCCCATCTTCACCCGTCACATAGCTCGCATACTGGCCTTCACACAGCGATAATTGAATCAACGGATCACGCAAAAATGCATCGAATGACATAGCCTTGGCCGTCTGCACCGCAGGATGATCGAACCTCTGCACACGCAGCCAATGATAATAACTGACCATCCGGTCCCATGGATTGCGCACCAGCGTGCAGACGAAATAATCATCGGCAATCAACGCACCATGATCACGCAACGTGCTGTGTTTCCACAATCGGCCCGACACCTGCAAAGCATCCAAGCGCCCCTTGCGGCGCTGCGCCTTGGGCGTATCACCGATCAAGATACCGTCGGCAGCAGCACGATCATCATAGGCCAAAGCAAAGCTGGTCCCACCCGTCTTGGGGATATGTACAAAGGCAAAACGGCGCTTGGGCGAAATAATCATCGGCTCCGCCGCAGCGCGATCACCGCCCCCGACAAAACAATCAATACCATGCCAGACAACCCAAGCGGCGGTACCACCTGCCCCCATATATACCACGCCCAGCCACTGGCAAAAACCAACAGCGAATACTCGAAAACAGCGACATGACTGGCCTCGCCAATTTGGTAGCCGCGAAACAGGCAAAGGATTCCTATCAGCGCACCAACTGCTTGCACGGCCAGCCAAAAGATCAGGTCGGCATTCAGCGGCATCCAGCCACGCAAGACAAACCCTTGCGCCCCGGTGGCGGTCGACGGCAGCAATACGCACCCTATCGCACCCATCAGTGTCAACATCAAAAAGAAACCTGCGCTTAAAGACAAGGTTGCTTCGCCTTCGCACCACGCGCGGGTGGCGACTGCGCCAATCGCATAAAGTAGGCCCGCAAAAATGGGCAGGAACGCCACAAGATCAATGTTGGCGGAATCAGGGCGGATCACCATCACCGCGCCGACAAAACCCATCAAAATCGCTACCAAATGGGCACGCCCAATATGCTTGCCTTGAAACACGGCCGCAATCAGCGCAACAAACAAGGGGGCGGTAAACAGACCCGCCACCACAACACCAATTGGCAGGATCGAAAGGCAGCCAAAATAGATCAACATCGATGTCGCCTGAATAGCGCTGCGGGCCAAAACCGCGAGCGGGCGTCGCGGGCGCAATGCGCCAAACCCAAGTGCTGTAATAACCAGCATCGCCAGAAGGACCATCGCCCCACGGACAAGGTGGAACTGCCACAGCGAACTGTCGGCTGACACATAAGCCACAAAATTGTCACTCAGCCCAAGCGTCGCCATGCCAGTCAGAATGAATAGCACCGCGCGGTTAGGGGCGACCGTTTGCGACATCGGTTAGTCCTTTGAATAACTTTCCGACTTCCAATGTGACCAAGTTGACGCAATACTCCACCATCAATGCGACGCCAATTGCGGGAGGGCGACATGGGCTGGATGAGAGACGAGACTGGTTTGGGGAAACGGGATGCAAATTACGTACCTCTGACACCGCTGTCACACCTACAACGCGCAGCACTCGTTTTTGCCAAGCGCGAGGCTATCGTCTACGGTGAAACCCGCCTGACTTATGCGAAATATTACCGCCGCGTCTCGCGATTGGCGTCAGCTCTGGCCCAAATGGGCGTGCAGCCTGGCGATGTTGTCTCAACCATCCTACCCAACGTCCCCGCACAGGCCGAAGCGGCATTTGGCGTACCGGCCTGCGGAGCCGTTTTAAACACCATCAACACCCGCCTCGATGTTGATACGGTGGCATATATCTTCGACCACGGCGAAGCCAAGGTAGCCTTGGTCGATAGCCAGTTCATGCCGCTCGCCATGGCGGCTGTCGACCTCATAGAAGGAACGCCCCCCGTCATCATCGAAGTCCCCGATGATCAGGCCGGCGTCCATGCCATGAGTGATCACCAAAATTACGAGGATTTCCTCGCCCTTGGCGATCCAGAATTCGCGTGGATCCTGCCAAAAGACGAATGGGAAAGTCTCGCACTCAACTACACCTCCGGCACCACAGGCCGCCCCAAAGGTGTGGTCTATCACCACCGTGGGGCGTACCTTATGACCATGGGCACGCCGATAAGTTGGGAATTGCCGCTGTTCATGCGCTATTTGCAAATCGTGCCGCTGTTCCACTGCAACGGATGGAGCCACACATGGATGCTGCCCGCCTTGGGTGGCACGGTCGTGTGCTGCCGCGATGTGTCGGCCAAAGCAATCTA
>JBLHTS010000265.1:0-4890 GCA_047627695.1 Yoonia sp.
ATGAACGACCGGAAATTCAAGTGTTCGACCTTCATTAGTTGTTTTGCAGAAAAGTGCATTCTGCGAAACAATAAAAACAAATAAATTGCGCGTATTCAAGGGCTGAAGCAGCATAGATGACCCGCAATGCAATGTTCTTTGCAATTTGCAAATCAACAAAAAAGGCCGCCCCAAACGGAGCGGCCCTTTCCCATTTCCACATCATTGAACCCTTAGTTCAGATCACTCGCATATGCGCCTTCAAGTTCGGCTTCAACTTCGGCAGTTGCTGCCAAAAGCGCGTCCAGCATTTCACCACCGCCGTCGACGTTTTCGCGGAACCATACGTTCACAGGCTCTGCTGCTGCAGCGAATGCGGCTTTCTCTTCTGGGCTAGGCACGTAAATATCGCCGCCGCCTTCAACGAAGGCCTCGTAGGCTTCGATTGATTTGCGCTTGGGTGACGCAAATGTCGCCTGTTGCAGCGCAGAGAAACCGTCAACCACAACGCGGCGCAGGTCTTCTGGCATCGCGAGGAAGTTTTCGTTGTTCATCCACCACAGCGCACCCATGTAGGAATGCCCGTCAAGTGTCATGTACTGCAGGCCCGCATCGGGGAACTTCATGCCCATGATGTCTGTGATGCCGTTTGCAGTGCCTTCAACAACGCCGGTTTGCAGCGATGTGAACAGCTCTGGCCACGGGATTGGAGTTGCAGAGGCACCCATTGATTCGACCAACTGCACTGGCAGATCAGCAACAACAGTCCGCAGTTTCAGGCCAGCCATGTCAGCAGGTGTCTGAACGCGACGTTCTGTGTTGGCAAAATTGCGCCAGCCGCCAGTGTTGCCCACTGTCATCAAGCGTAATGTGCCGTCGCTGTCTTCCAGTGCTTTATCGCGCAATGTGCGCACGAAATCGCCAGACAGAACGGCCTCGGCGACGCGGTCGCTGGACATCAGGTAGGGCAGGTCAAGAACTTGCACATATGGGAAGATGCCTGCAGCACCGCCAGATGTGGAAATATAGACGTCGATAGAACCCTCGGAGACGCCTTCAAGGCATTCCGCACCGGTTGCACATAGCTGTGTTCCGATGAACAATTCTACCGCGACGCGGCCGTTGGAGGCTGCTTCGACGTAGTTTTTGAACACAACCAGACCGTCATAGTCTTCGTCGTTCTCGTTTGAGTTGGCAGTCGCACGGATTGTGAATTCCGTGTGTCCGTCAGCGAATGCCGCGAACGGTGTCGCTAGCAGTGCGGCGGTTGCCGCAATTTTTGTTAGGTTTTTCATTGTTTGTCTCTCCCTTAGTAGTCTTGATGGTCGTTAGTTGATGCCCGGTACTGGGCTAATGCAAGCGCTGAATCCGATGTCCGGGGCGCAGCCCAAGAAACCTGTCAGATACGGCACTGTCATGGAAATGGCGGGGATATAGGTGATCAGGAAGATCACGAAAATTTCCACCGCAAGGAATGGCAGGATGGCTTTGGCGATGGTTTCCACCTTTTCGCCAGAGACCGTACTGGCCACAAATAACACAAGCCCCATGGGGGGTGTCGCAAGGCCCACGGTCAAATTGACGCTCATGATGATAGCGAAATGCACGGGGTGCACGCCAAGGTCGACAAAGATCGGCCCTAGGATCGGTCCAAGGATGATGATCGCAGGACCTGCGTCAAGGAACATGCCGACGATGAACAACAAAAGGTTGATCAAGAACAGCAAGATAAGCGGATTTTCCGACAGCGACAGGATATAGTCACTGAGGATTTGTGGTGCGTAGCTGAGGCTGACCACCGTCTTGAAAGCAACAGCCGCACCAACCAGCAGCAAGACCGCAGAGGTGGCCAGTGCTGATTTCGTCAACACCTCACCCAGATCGCGCAGTTTCATCGAGCGTAGCACAAAGAAGCTGACAATCAGGGCGTAAGCCACGGCCACAGCCGAGGCTTCGGTAGGGGTGAATACACCGACCAAGATACCGCCCAAGATGATGATTGGGGTTTGCAGCGGTGCCACGGCCTTTTTGCACACCATGCGGAAATCATGCGTGACGCGTTTGCGGTAGCCCATCAGCATGAAATGCGACGCAATTAGCAAGAGACCAAAGACGACCCAAAGGCTAAGGCTATGGACCTTGTCACCTGCTTCATTGATCGAAGCCAGACCGACAAATGTCGAAAGCCCAGCGTAGATCGCCATAAGCAACCCCGCCAGATTGATCCGCACCAGCACAAAGCTGACCCAGTATTCTACGGGTGTGATCGTCTGGTTTTTGGTGACGATGCGTTCGGCCTTGGGCAGGTCATAGCGGTCGGCCATCAGCCGGACCATGACCATAAGACCCACACCGACCATGATGCCCGGCACGATGCCTGCAAGGAACAGCGACGCGACGCTTTCGCCCATGACATAGGCGTAGATGATCATGATGCCTGATGGCGGAATGATCGGCCCGATGACGGATGATGCAGCCGTGATCGCGGCCGCGAATTTACGGGTGTAGCCGTTCTTTTCCATTGCGGGGATCATTGTTGATCCGATGGCCGATGTGTCAGCAACAGCCGACCCAGATAGGCCCGCGAACAACATCGATGACAAGATGTTCACATGCGCTAAACCACCGCGCAGGTGACCCATGAAGGCTTGGGCGAATTCAACCAACCGTAAGGTGATCCCGCCGCGGTTCATTATCTCGCCTGCCAGCATGAAGAACGGCAAAGCCATCAACGGAAAGCTGTCCATGCCGTTGTAAAGGTTACGGTAAAGCCCTGCGACGACGTTGCGGTTGTCGCCTTCGAGCATGATGAGCGCAAAGGGTGATGCAAGCAGTGCGAACACAACTGGCAAACCAATCATGATCAGGACAAGGAAAAGCGGAAGGAACCAGAGTAACATTAGTCTGCCCCCTGAAAATCTTGGGGCGCGAGCGGCTTAAGCCGCTCGCCTTGGCCCGCGATTTTAATGACTTGGCGGATGATCAACTCAATATTCACCAAGATCAGCAAATTCACACCAACCCAAAGCGAGGCATATTGATAGTTGTTTTGGAATTTTGCGCCGCATTTGCCAAATTCGAGCCCGAATGGCCAACGCAGCGAGGATGAACACCCGCGACCCGACAGCGTGTCCACGTGGTTGTTCAAGCCGCGCTCCCACGCGACCAAAAGCACCCAAAACATGATTGTCAGCAACAGGAGCGAAAGTATGCCCGAGATCAGACGGGGCAGGGCGCGTTCCAGCATGTCGATGGACACGAAACCACCCATCCGGAAGGCCAGCGGTGCCATCAGCCCCGTCATCCAGAGCATGCCAAAGCGCGCGCCTTCCTCTGTCCAATTGGGTGCATCGCTAAGCACATAACGAAAGAAGACTTGTCCGAGTATCAAAGCAACCATGATCGCAAGTGCGATAACGGCTATGATCCTGCCGACGGCAAGAACTGCGGTATTGAACCGCTCAAGTGGCCACAAAAGGCCAAACAGGACCGACATCGGCTCCTCCCCTGTTTATGTTGCGGGCATTTGCCCTTGTCGCGTTTTCGGGGCGCTGCCCCATGTCCTTTCAGGACAATTCCCCCGGGAAATTTGATTATTCCCGGAAGAAGACTTGATTTGTTATGCGGTGAAGGCTCCGTACTTACCTGCGTGGAAGACAAGCGGGTCGCCGCCAAGGTGATGTGCTTTGGTGACGCGGCCCACGACGATAACATGATCGCCTGCGTCGTGCGTTGCTTCGAGATTGCATTCAAAAGTGGCCAAGGCCCCTTCGATGATCGGCATTCCGCAATGGGACCTGTGGGTTGGCACGTCCTTGATTGCGGTTTTGGAATTGATGATCGCCGCACAGATATCACGTTGATCGGCTGCAAGGACGTGAACTGCAAAGCGTCGCGAACCTGCGAAGTATTCGAACCGCTTGGATGACTTGGCCGGCGACCAAAGGACCAAAGGCGGGTCAAGTGACACGCTGGAAAAACTATTGGCGACGATGGCTACGGGTCCTTCGGGGCTATCGGTTGTGATAACCGTTACACCCGTCACAAATGTGCCAAGTGCGCCGCGAAAGCTGTCGGAATCGGTGCTTGGGTCGAAAGTCGCGATAGTGCCTGCGTCCATTATGGTACCTCTGTGCCGAGTGCGGCTGTGTAGAGTTCGAACCACGTTTCGCGGTCCATGTTAACTTTCAAAGCGTCCGATAGGCCTTTGATACGATTGATGTTGTTTGTGCCCAAAATGGGCATGATATTTGCAGGATGTGCCAAGAGCCAAGCAACTGCAACAGCGCTGTTGTCTACTCCATTGGCTGATGCAACCGCCGTAAGCGCGTCTTGCACGGCACCTTTGCCTGTCATCAACGCGCCGCCGCCAAGCGGAGACCACGCCATGATTGGCGCATTGCGTTCTTGAAGATAAGCCACATCGCCGTTGGTAAACGATTGGTGGGCGGCCAATGACACCTCGATCTGGTTGGTGATCAGCGGCGTTTTCATCGCCGATTGCAGCAGCGTCCAATCATGCAGTTTGAAGTTAGAAACGCCAACACTGCGGACTTTGCCGGACGCGACGAGTTCGTCGAGGGTTGCACCGGTCTCGTGGTGGTCCATCATCGGGTCAGGGCGGTGCACCAATAGCGTATCGATCTTGTCGATGTTCATGAGGCGTAGCGAATGATCGACAGAGGCCAGAATATGCGCACGGCTGGTATCATAGTATTTCACGCGAGCATCGGCATACCGCCCCGCAGGGGCTACGATATCGCATTTTGTCACGATCTCGATCTGGTCCTTCAGGGCGGGGGCCGCTTTGAGCGCATGACCCAACACCTCTTCAGCCTCGTAGCCGCCGTAGATGTCGGCCTGATCCATTGTGGTGATGCCTTGCGCAAGGCAGGCTTCAATTTTGGCGTG
>JBLHTS010000266.1:0-4880 GCA_047627695.1 Yoonia sp.
TGATAAACCTGACATTCCGCAAACATTATCGGCCTGTTTCGCAGCGATTCTCCATGAATTGGACTCAGCACAAACCGGGATGGAAACTGTGATCGAGGCGCAGCTACGGATCATGCTGGTTTCGCTTTGGCGTGCTGGCGTGAACAAAATGATTGAAGATCAGAGCTACAAGACAGCCAACCTTACGCTTGAAAGATTTCGTCATTTGGTCGAAGCGCATTTGCGTGAACGATGGCCTGTTCACAGGTTTGCCGCAGAACTGGGTGTATCTCCGGACCGGCTGCATGACATTTGCACACGCACGCTGGGTAAGCCGCCGCAGCGGCTCATTCGGGACCGTCTCACTTTTGAGGCGCAAGCATTGCTCCAGCGTTCACATCAGACACTTGACCAAATCGCCGACCATCTAGGGTTTAACAGCACATCACAATTTAGCGCGTTCTTCAAAACAGAGATGTGTGTTCCCCCTGGGGCATTCCGAAAGGCCAACACCCTACATGGGGGCGGTTTGCAGCAGCTGCAGGTTGGCAGCTATGCGGATTGGCCTTGACGCTTTGCAGACCTCAAAAAGGTTTCATGCTGCTGTCAGATTAATTCGAACCATTCGCATTTTGCGGAAGATTGCATGAACTTTGGCGGAAAAAAGTTCCCGCCATTCGGCAAGTGCGGCGGTTCGTTTGAGTTTGAAAGTGGTTCGTGAATTGATGTGGCGTTCATGGTTGAAGTGGTTTTGGACGGAAGCATGGATGGAAACCAACTTCTGCACACTTCGCGATTGCCTGAAGGGCAGCATCGCCCGCTATCTTCGCCGAAACGGAAGGTGTGAACTCTCAGCTCGATTGTTAAGCCGCCGCCTTGTTGTTTGACGCCTGGCATTGCCAGTCATCGTCACCCCCGTGGCTAACATCAATGCCGCGCTCGTGGAGAATGTCCTCGACGTTACGCAGGGATCGCGGAAAGACGATGGGCAGGTCAAAGGGCTGAAGTAGGGTATTGGTGCGTCTCTCTTGCGGTCGCTAAGCGATACGTTTGAAATTGCGCGGGAAATCTAATCCAAACGCGTGAGACGAAAAATCATGAAACTGAGTGGTGACCCCGATTGGATTCGAACCAATAACCTGCCCCTTAGGAGGGGGCTGCTCTATCCAGTTGAGCCACGGGACCACGCGACCCTTCAATGCATGCGTTTCACCATCGGGTCAACGGTCACCGCCCGCTAGCTTTTGTATCAAAGGGCAGATAACAATAGGGAAACGACTAACAGGAACGCTCCATTGACGAATACCTCCAAGCGCCCCCTGACCCTGCGTGATGTCTCAGAAGCATCTGGTGTCAGCGAAATGACAGTCAGCCGTGTTTTACGCAACAAGGGGGATGTCAGCGCCACAACCCGACAAAAAGTCCAAGATGCCGCAAAACGCTTGGGATATGTGCCAAACAAGATTGCAGGCGCTCTGGCATCGCAGCGGGTGAACCTTGTAGCTGTTATCATCCCTTCGTTTGGCAATATGGTGTTTCCAGAGGTGCTCGCGGGTATTTCTGAAGTGCTGGAAGATACGGATTTGCAGCCGGTTGTCGGCGTGACCGACTACATGCCTGAAAAAGAAGAAAAAGTGCTGTTCGAGATGCTGTCATGGCGTCCATCCGGCGTCATCATCGCAGGGCTTGAGCATTCCGAAGCATCACGTGCCATGTTGCGCCAAGCTGGGATTCCCGTCGTCGAGATAATGGACGTCGATGGTGAACCGATCGATCATTGCGTGGGCATTTCGCACCGACGTGCAGGCCGCAAGATGGCCGAAGAAATTATCGCAGCAGGCTACAAACGCATCGGTTTCATGGGCACTAAAATGCCATTGGATCACCGCGCACGAAAGCGGTTCGAAGGCTTTACGCGCACGCTTGCGAAGGCCGGTATCGAAATTGCTGATCAGGAATTTTATTCTGGCGGGTCAGCGCTTGCTAAAGGCCGCGAGATGACGGCAAAAATGATAGAACGCACGCCGGATTTGGATTTTCTCTATTATTCCAATGATATGATCGGTGCAGGCGGACTGCTTTATCTTCTTGAGCGGGGGATAGATATTCCGGGCAAGGTCGGGATCGCTGCATTCAACGGTGTAGAGCTTTTGGACGGCCTGCCGCGACAGCTTGCCACGATGGATGCATGCCGCCGCGAGATCGGCGTCAGGGCTGCTCAGATCGTTGCAACATTGAACCGTGGTGACGAAGTGCCGGACGGGCCGATAATCGAACTGAGCCCGACGCTGTCCGCAGGTGATACGCTTAGGCGAGATTAGGGCGCAAAGGGCGCAGGACTGATCCCGCGCCTTTTTTGTTGCGTGGCCAGAAACGCGATCAAGCGTGCCTTGTCGGTCAGTCTGTTTGCGATGTTGCGCACGTCCACTGCGGCATCAAACCAAGCCCGACAGTATCGAACCCGCCAGCGATGATGTCGGTTGCGCCTGCACCTACGTCCGGGCATGCTGCCCCGAAGCAATCCATGCGGGTGGCGGATACGCGCATTGCGCCAATTTTTGTGCTAACAAAGTATGAATTGTCGCAAAAATCGACAAATGTGCCTGGTATGTTGACGGTGCCATCGCTGGACTCCAGCGTAACGTCATTTGGGCAGGAGTAAGTACTCCATGGCATTTCTTGGCCTAAAAAATCTCAGATCATCCGGATGACGTCTTTGTCGATCGCAAGAATATACCCCTTGCGGGCGATGTTCTTGACCAAAAGCTCGCTCATCATCTGATTGCCAAGCGTGTCGCGCAGGCGCTTGATGCGGGTCGCACCAGCGGCTTCGTCGCAATCGGATGGATCACGGCCGGAAATCACGCCTTCAATCTCGGCTCCTGTTAGCACCTCATCATCCATGCGTGCCTCTGCCAGAACCGACAGCGTTTCAATCGCCGCATCGGTCAGTTTGAATTCGAAGTCGTTTAGGTAGACCGCTTTCTCATCGCGGCTAATGGTAAGCGAGTTTACCTCGATCCCTTGTCTCTCAATCCGGCCCATACGGCGGTTCATGCCGATTAACATCACCAAAAAGGCAACAGCGGCCACCAACAATGCAGTTGCAAAGATCAGCAGAACGAAAATAACAAAGCGATAAGACGCCAACGTGTCAGAAAACGCCGTGCCAGATCCCGCAAGGATTTCTAGCAGCTTGATCTCGGCGTTGCCGGTCAGCGTATCGTTTTCAATAAACAACTGCTCAACCCGCATATTGAACGCGTTGGCGTCGGGCAGATTGATAAACAATAAGATCGCTGCAATCGCCAAGATCGCAACAATTGCCGCAATTCCCATCACGACAATACGACTACCTATTTCGCGTGCCTCAGAAGCGGAGGAAGTACTCACCTGCGCTATCCTTTCTTTCATCAAGTCCTGCATCGTCAAAGACGCCCAGAACATTCAACAGCTGCCAGCCATTATCACCAAGTCGTCCATCCAATTGGCTTTCTGCAGAAGCCGTGGTGCAGTCACCACCAACTTCAGCGACGCCATAATGAAGGCGCAGCGGGCCGTCTTTCTTGGCTTTATAATCAGCGTAGCAGGCAGCTTGCGCGGCGGTTGTACCTAGCATCAGCAGGCAGAGTGAGAAAGAAAGTTGTTTCATGTGCTCACTTGATCGAAAGCCAAACTGATATTCAATAACGCCCTATGTTATCGCGATGGCAATCTCATAACCATCCCCCGTTATTGTCTGGCACGACGGTCTGCCCCCACGTTCATCCCATTGCCACTTTGACGGCACCTGAACTGAAAGGACAAGCCCCATGTTTAAGCACCTCATCGCAGGAATAGCCGCAGTCTCGCTTTCTTTTGCTACCGTTGCACCTGTGCAAGCGAATGGATTTGATCGCGAAGAAGTTGGAAGGGTGCTCATTGGTATTGCAGCCCTTGCCGCCCTGAATGCCGCTATTCAAAGTAACAAGCGCGATGACCGCGCCGCAGAGCGTTCTGAACCCGCGCAGCACCCAACCAATCGAAACAACAATAGCTGGGCTGATCTGAACCGCCAACGTGGGCATGACCGAGCGCGCAATCGTGATTTGCCGCGCGGATGCCTGCAAAGCGTCGAAACACGTTTTGGCATCCAGCGGCTGTTCGGTCAGCGCTGTCTTGAACGGAACTATGCCCGTGTGAACCGTCTGCCTGAACGCTGTGCCGTGCGCATTTACACTGCCGACGGACCGCGTCGTGGTTTTGATCCCCTTTGCCTGCGCGAGCAAGGCTTCCGGACTACGCGTCGCAACTAATACGTCGCGAAGACGCGCGGCTGCTAGCCTCAGTTGCCACGCCACCTTGGGGTTTGACCGAACAAACAAGGCGCCGAGTAGTGCGTCATAGGTCAACTACCCTGTTGGGGCAGAGAGTACGGTCATGGTTCTCTGCCCCTTTTTATCTTGCAGTGATCTGACACTTCTGGTCACTAAACCCATGAACCAACCTGATTTCAGTTTTGAGATAGCCGCACGCCAGCGCGGCTTTGTGCATGTTGCAGGCGTGGACGAAGTAGGACGCGGCCCTTTGGCTGGACCCGTTTGTGCCGCTGCCGTGATCCTTGATCCGGACAATATCCCTGAAGGACTGAACGACAGCAAAAAGCTGACAGCCAAACGCCGGGATGCGCTTTTTGATCAGATCATGGCCGTGGCCGACGTGTCGTTGGCCGAAGCAACGGTGGCCGAGATTGATGAGCACAACATCCTACGCGCGTCCCATATTGCGATGGTCCGCGCGATCGCCGGATTACGCCAGACTGCGGATCACGCGTTGATTGATGGCAACATGATCCCGCGTGGTTTGGACGTTTCATCGGAAACCATCATCAAAGGTGATGCGCGTAGCCTGTCGATTTCGGC
>JBLHTS010000267.1:0-4878 GCA_047627695.1 Yoonia sp.
CGGCGATTACGACAATCTTGGTCAATCTGGGCGTTTTGGACCCTGCGCACCCTGCGGCGCAGGCGCGTATGTCCCCACAGATCCTAAGCCGGCGTAATCTGGTGGCAGGGCAGATCAAGCCTGCAAGCGCACTGCGCCCATGAATTTTGACAGAAAGTAGCTGATATGACATTCACCCTAGCCACTTGGAACATCAACTCTGTCCGTTTGCGCGAAGACATCGTTGCGCGCTTGATGCGTGACGAGGCGCCGGATGTGCTTTGCTTGCAGGAATGCAAAAGCCCCGTCGATCTAATCCCGCTCGAACAGTTTCAGGCGCTTGGCTACAGGCACATGGTTGCGCGTGGCCAAAAGGGGTACAACGGTGTCGCGATCTTCTCGAAAATTCCGATGGTCGAAACAGGGGCAGAGGATTTTGCCGACCTAGGTCATGCCCGCCATATTGCGGGTAAGTTGGAAAACGGCGTGACGATCCATAACCATTACGTCCCAGCAGGTGGCGATGTGGCAGACCGAACGGTGAATGAAAAATTCGGTCAAAAGCTGGATTATCTGACTGATATGCGCGACGCTTTTCATGGCGAAAAGCCGCAAAAGGCGATTCTTGTGGGTGATTTGAATGTTGCCCCGCGTGAAGATGATGTTTGGGACCACAAAAAACTACTCAAAGTCGTTAGCCACACCCCGATCGAGGTCGAGCACTTTGCCGATGTTATGGCTGCGGGCGATTGGTCTGATGTGACGCGGGCCGATATTCCACAAGGACTGCTTTATAGCTGGTGGTCCTACCGTGCCAAAGAATGGGATATGGCTGACAAGGGTCGCCGCCTTGATCACATCTGGGCCACGCCGGACATCAAGAACGCGGCGCACAGTTCACGGGTTCTGCGCGATGCACGCGGTTGGGGAAAACCCAGCGATCATGCACCTGTCTTCGCAACCTTTGACCTCTAGAGGCACAAGATGACACATCCCGAAATGATGGACGCCCTTGTGCAACTGCATGACGGCTATTCCGGCACGCAGACCGGGCCAAATATCACTGACCTTATCCCGTTTTTGACACATCAAAACATCGCGATGCCAAAACCCGGTCCTGGGCAAGCCCTGATCAAAGTGCATCTGGCCGCCGTGAACCCGTCAGACATTCACTTTATCAAAGGTGAATATGGCCAGCCGCGTGTAAAAGGCGTGCCTGCGGGGTTTGAGGCCGTCGGCGAAGTCATCGCAGGCGACACGCCATTCGTCGGACAGCGCGTCAGTTTCTTCGCGACCGCGTCAGGGACATGGGCGCAGTTTGCGTTGACTCACGCAAGCGGTCTGGTGCCGTGCCGCCCCGATCTGGCAGAGGTCGATGCAGCCGGACAGTTGGTCAATCCGCTGACCGCGATAGCGATGTTCGATTTGGTCAAAGAAAGCGGCGCTGACAGCTTTATTCTGAATGCAGCCGGTTCGCAGTTGGGCAAGCTGTTGATTGCGCTGGGCCGCGATCATGGGATCAAGCCAATCGCCGTAATACGGCGTGCCGAACAAGCGCAGGCGCTTAAGGCGCTGGGTGCTGCCGAAGTGATCGTGTCCAGCGCACCCGATGCACACTCTACGGCAGCGGCGGCGATCAAGGCGCTTAAGCCGCGCGTTTTGTTGGATGCTGTGGGCGATCAATTCACCGCTGATCTGTTCTTTGCGATGCCCAGCCATTCGCGTTGGGTGAACTATGGCAAGCTTTCGACTGAGGCGCCTGCTTTGACGGAACTGGGTCAGTTGATCTTTCAAAACAAACAAATCGAAGGTTTTTGGCTGACACGTTGGATGAAGCAGGTCGACCCTGCGCGTATTCCCCAAGCCTTTGTGGAAATCCAAGAGCGTTTTGTCAGTGGGGCATGGACGACAGATGTCGCAGGGATTGTGCCATTGTCGGAGGCGATGGGGTCGCTACCAACGGTGCTAGCCCAGCCTGACGGCAAGGCATTCATTGATCCACGGCAATAGACTACTGTTACTCAGGCGCATCGGTCTTGCTGATCGCGAACTTTCACCGCTTGCATCTGGCGTGCAAATCCGCGACAGCGCAGCCTTGTTTCAGCGAAATGTTGAAAAACACCAGCGCCATTGCTAACTTAATATCAGGCCCTGCGCCGGGGTTATGACGGCGCACATTAAGGAGGACAATGAACTGTCTCTTTCCACACTTGCTGATGGATCAGCCAAAGTCGGAGCCCACACCATGAGTGCTCTGAAATCCGCGACCGGCGAAACCCTTTTGGCCGCTGTTCTCAAATCACTTGACGAAGACAAAGGCGAAGACATCGTGCAGATCAATCTGCGCGGCAAATCAGAAATTGGCGACTATATGGTCATCGCCTCTGGTCGCTCTACCCGTCAGGTTGCTGCCATGGCAGAAAAGCTCTCTGAACGGATCAAGCACGAGTTTGGGATCGTTTCGAAAATCGAAGGCAAGGACACTGGCGATTGGGTATTGATCGATACAGGCGATATCATTGTGCACATCTTCCGTCCGGAAGTGCGCGAATTTTATCAGCTTGAAAAGATGTGGCAGCCCGGATCAGCCGCTGCCGTCTGATGCGGGTCCAGATATGCGTGGTGGGCCGTTTACGCAGCGGCCCCGAGCGTGACCTTTATGATGATTACCTGACCCGGTTCGACCGGACTGGGCGCGCACTTGCCCTTGGCCCCGCGCAATTGATCGAAGTCGAAGACAAAAAGGGTGGTGGCATGCCCGCCGAGGCCGCGTTGCTACAACGTGCCATCCCTGACGGTGCTTTGATTTGCACCATGGATGAACGTGGTCGCGTAATGGGTTCACCTGACTTCGCCTGGCTTTTGGCCACTTGGCGTGACCAAGGCCGACAAGACGTCAGCTTTGTCATTGGTGGCGCAGACGGGATCGACCCTGAGTTGCGTGTTCGTGCTGATGCGTCGCTGAGTTTTGGCAAGATGGTCTGGCCGCATATGTTGGTCCGCGTGATGTTGGCAGAGCAGCTTTACCGTGCCGCTTCTATCCTGTCCGGCGGTCCTTATCATCGAGTTTAGGATGCCTCCGGCGGGAGTTTAAGGGGCAAGATGATGAATTGCTCTGTTTCCCTGTCATGGCCGCTGCGCTAAACACAATTTGAACTTTGAAGGAGACCGCTATGGCTGTGCCAAAACCCGTTGTACTTTGTATTCTGGATGGTTGGGGCTTGCGTGATGCGGTCGAAGGCAATGCGCCACGGCAGGCCAATACCCCAAACTTTGACGCAGTGATGCAAGGCCCCCATGCGCAGTTGTTGACCCATGGCCATGATGCTGGCTTGCCGGAAGGGCAGATGGGGAATTCCGAGGTGGGTCATACCAATATTGGTGCCGGCCGTATCGTGGCGATGGATCTTGGTCAGATTGAGCTTTCAATCGAAGACGGCTCTTTCTTTAAAGCCAAGGCGTTGTTGCGTTTCATTGAAAAGATGAAAGCCAGCGGTGGTGTGGCGCATTTGATGGGCGTTGTGTCCGATGGAGGTGTCCATGGGCATTTAGCGCATATCGTTGCAGCCGCAAAAGCGGTGACCGACGCAGGAGTACCTGTGATGATCCATGCGATCACTGATGGGCGCGATGTGGCACCGTCCTCTGCCAAGGGGTTTATGGCGGAATTTCTTGCTGAATTACCTTTAGCCGCCAAAGTTGTGACTGTGATTGGCCGCTACTATGCACTTGACCGCGACAACCGGTGGGAAAGGGTGGAGGCCGCCTATGATGCGATGGTTAAGGGGCAGGGCACTGCTGCTGAAACCCCGCTTGCTGCGGTTGAGGCGGCTTACGCGGCAGGCAAAACGGATGAATTCATCCCTGCCACAGTGATTGGCGGTTACAGTGGGTTTGCGCAGGGTGACGGGCTGTTTTGCCTGAATTTCCGTTCTGACCGTGCTCGCGAAATTCTAGCAGCGATAGCTGACCCTGATTTTGACAGTTTTGCGTGCGAACAAACCCCACTTGCTGCATTGCTGGGTATGGTGACGTATTCCGACATGCATGATGCGTGGTTTGATAAGGTCTTCCCCAAGCGCGACATTCAGAACACTTTGGGCGCATGGGTGGCCAAACACGGATTGCGCCAGTTCCGGCTGGCTGAGACCGAGAAATATCCGCATGTGACCTTCTTCTTGAACGGTGGAATTGAAACACCAGAGGAAGGCGAAGATCGCTATATGGCGCCTTCGCCGAAGGTTGCAACTTATGATTTGCAGCCAGAAATGTCTTCAGGCGAAGTGACCGAGAGTTTCGTTAAAGCAATCGGTGCAGGATATGATCTGATCGTCACCAATTATGCCAACCCTGATATGGTCGGGCACACTGGTGATCTTGGAGCGGCCATTCAGGCCTGCGAGGCAGTGGATGCGGGACTGGGGCGGGTGCTTGCCGCCCTTAAGGATGCTGGCGGCGCGATGATCGTGACTGCGGACCACGGCAATTGCGAGGTTATGATTGATCCCGAAGCCGGCGGTCCGCACACGGCCCATACGACCAATCCGGTGCCCGTTGCTTTGGTTGGCGGGCCGGACGGTGTGACATTGCGCGATGGACGTCTGGCTGATCTTGCGCCGACGCTGTTGGAGTTGATGGGACTGAAACTGCCACCTGAAATGACGGGCCGGAGCCTGATTCTGCGATGATCCGCCTTGCCTCGCTTTTGATTTGTCTATCCTCGGCGGCGATGGGCCAGCAAGCGGCGCAAAACGCGATGGCACAGTTGCAAAAGGCCCGTGTTCAGTTGGATGCGGCTGAGGGTTCTGCTGACCGGATCGCGGCGCTGACGCAGGCCGTGCAAGCCTATGAAGCAGGGCTATCGGCGATGCGTGCAGGTCAAAGAGAGCTTGCACTGCG
>JBLHTS010000268.1:0-4875 GCA_047627695.1 Yoonia sp.
GCCTTTGATACATCTGCGTGGAAAAAATGCGCGGTACCACCTGCACTTTGGACCATGCGAACCGTTTCTTGCCCTGCATCATCTTGAATGTCGATGATAACGACCTGTGCGCCTTCGCGTGCGAACATCAGCGAAGTTGCGCGGCCAATGCCAGCCGCGCCGCCTGTAATAACGGTCGTCTTGCCGGCCAACCGCCCGTTCAATCGCGTGTCCATGTACTATCTCCTCATGATGGATTTGCCTTAAGTTATTAGATGCTTTCGCCCCCATCGATGACCAGTGCGTGACCTGTCATGAAAGACGACTGCGCCGAGGCGAGAAAAACGATACCGTCAGCGATTTCATTGATTGTGCCAAACCGCTGCATGGGAATTGTCTGATTGATGTAGTCCTCAAGCTTGTCGCGCCCGCCCATTTGGGTTTCGAAACCAAGGTTGAAAGGCGTGTCGATGAAGCCAGGACAGAGCGAGTTGAACCGGATGTTTTCCTTGGCATAGTCTGCTGCCATCTGTCGCGTCATTGCCAAGACGGCGTGTTTGGTTGTCGCATAGGCGATCATTTCGCGGTCGAATTGGACACCGGAATTTGAAGCGGTGATGATGATGCTGCCACCACCCTGCGCACGCATTGGGGCGATTGCGGACTGCGCTGCGATGAAATGCGCACGCACGTTCACTGCCCAAGATGCGTCCATATCAGCCACGGCCACTTGCTCCAGCTTTCCTTCGATCTGAATGCCCGCGTGAGAATGAAGTACGTCAAGCCGCCCCGCTGTTTGCGCTACGAACGCGATCGCCGAAACAAGCGCGGCATCGTCGGTCACATCAACCTCAATCGCGTCAGCCTTAAGGCCTTCATTGCGCATACTCTGTGCAAGTTTTTCGACAGCCTCACCATCACGGTCCGTTACAAATACATGCGCACCTTCGCGTGCCATAGCCCGCGCACCCCCCGCACCGATGCCCGATCCAGCCCCGGTGACAAAAGCGACTTTGTTCTCAAGCTGCATTGCAGTCTCTCCACTATGTTCGCGGGTTAGCGTTTATCGCCGCGCCGCAAAATGAGTTGCGCTATGATCAACAAAACAAGGGACGCCAGCATGACCATCGTGCCAATCGCGTTGACCTCGGGTGTGATGCCGCGGCGGATCGACGAGAAAATATAGATCGGCAATGTCGTCTCTGAACCCGCTACGAAGAAGGCGATGATGAAATCGTCAAAACTGAATGTGAAGCTTAGCAAGAATCCTGCCAAAACAGCCGGAGCAATCAACGGCAGCGTGACTTGGCGGAAGGTGCCGAAGGGCGTGGCATAAAGGTCCGCCGATGCCTCACTAAGCGCACCATCAAGGCTAGCTAACCGCGCGCGGACAATGATGATAACAAGTGCCATCGTGAACATCGTATGTGCCGCGATCAGCGACCCCATGCCCATCGACAAGGTCGGTGCTGTGCCGGCCGCGGGCCATATCGCGGACAGCCAAGGGTTAACGACGTTAAATACAGTCACAAGTGCGATCAACGTAGCGATGCCGATCACGATGCCGGGGATCATGATGGCGATATAGATAACCGCATCAAAAAACGCGCGCGCCGGTCCACGAATACCTTGCAACCCGATGGCCGCGAGCGTGCCAAGAACGCTGGCAAGTGTGGCCGAGATAAGCGCCACCATAAAGCTGTTGCCCAGTGCATCCATAACAAACGGGTTGCTAAGTGCCCGCCCATACCATTGGACCGAAAACCCTTCAAATTGGCTAGCGCTGCGACCTGCGCTAAAGCTGAAAAGTGCAATGATTGCGATTGGCGTATACAGGAAGACATACACGCAGATGGCGTAAATGCGCATGTCTACCTCACATCATCGGGGCGTCATCGCGCTGTGTATTCAGCCGCGATATCAGACGCATATAAAGGGTGACGGTTATCAGCATGATGACGATAAGCATGACTGCAACAGCCGATCCGTAAGCCCAGTTGCGTGACTGCAAGAACAGATCAACCAGTGCATTGCCGACAAAGAACACTTTGCCCCCTCCCAGCAATGCAGGGATCAAGAATTCGCCCATCAACAAGATAAACACCAGCATGCAACCTGTTGCGATGCCTGAAATCGACATCGGCAGAGTTACTTTCAGGAATGTTGTGAAAGGCGGCGCACCTAGGTCAGACGACGCCTCTAGCAGGCGCTTATCTAGCCGATCAAGGCTGACGTAAATCGGGAATACCATTAGCGGCAGATAGCCGTAAATGATGCCAACAAGAACCGCGAAGGGCGTATTGATCAAGCGAATGCCATCAAGGCCCATGCTTTCAAGAACAGCAGGAATGCCGCGTCCGCCCAAGATGAAAATCCATGCATAACTGCGGATCAAGATCGACGTCCAGAATGGCACGATCACAAGTACCAGCAGCACGGTCTTCCACTTGTTACTGGTGTTCACAGCAAGCTGGTAGGCCAATGGATAGGCAATCAGCAAAGCAGCCAATGTGCCAAGTGGCGCAAGGGTCAGCGTGTTCTTAAACGCGGTGAACCGGGCGGGCAAATTGGCGTATTGCTCAAATGTGAAAGCAGGCACATATCCACCGGACGGTGCCCGCTCTCCAAAGCTGAAGACAAAAACAACGGAAAGCGGCAGCACAAGCATGACCAGCAGCCAAGCGCCCGCAGGGGCGACTAGAAGCCAGTTTCGTGCACGTTGTGTCATATGCTGCCGCTTTTCATTTTTAGATCAAGCTGACTTGAACCGTGCCAAAAGCTCAGCCCGGTTCGGGTCGGTCAATGTGGCTGCTGCGCCAAACTCAAGCGCATTCAGCAACTCCGCTGCGGGATAGAGGATCGGATCGTTCAGTATCTCCTCTGGCAGCAAGGCGTTCGTGCGGCTGTCAGCGACCGGATAGCCGTGTGCCAGAACTTCACGCGCATTAACCTCAGGATCGAGCATGAAGTTGATCAGCGCATAAGCAGCCTCTGAATGCGGGGCACCTTTGGGGATGGCGTAATAGTCACTCCAAATCTCGCCGCCTTCTTTGCCTAAAACATACTGAATTGATGGAATGTCGGTGTTTAGCTGCTTGCCATCACCGGTCCAGCAGATCGTCATCCAGGCGTCACCAGAACGCATCGCAGGCTGATAATCCGACGAGATCGCGAATAGGTGCGGCTTGACTTCAATGAGTAGCTTTTCAGCATCGGCCAATTCGGCTTCGTCGACCGAGTTGAACGAATAACCATGATAGTTCAATGCTGCACCAATTGTGGTTAGCTGGTAGTCATGAACCATAGTACGGCCCGAGAAGTCATCCATCGTGCGATCAAAGAAATCTTTCCACGAATCCATCTC
Source organism: Yoonia sp. (assembly GCA_047627695.1). Classification (GTDB taxonomy): domain Bacteria; phylum Pseudomonadota; class Alphaproteobacteria; order Rhodobacterales; family Rhodobacteraceae; genus Yoonia. Next base: position 3,344 of record JBLHTS010000268.1, read on the forward strand.
GTTGCCGCCAGTGTGAGCAGTATTCACGGCAAACCCAGTCGTACCCCAGTTTTTGGGTACAGCATAAAGCACACCGTCAACCGTGCCTGCATCTGCAAACCGTGCATCAAAAGCGCTGGCATCATAGTTGGGCAGTTTGGACACATCCAAAGGCTCGATCAGGTCTTCTTCGACATAGGTCGTGATGGTGTAGTTCGTGGGTACGAAAACGTCCCAACCGCTGCCGCCGGCCTGCAGTTTGGCCAGCATTTCTTCGTTCGATCCAAAGACATTGACCTGTATAAACGCACCGGTCTTGTCTGTGAACATGTCGAAATTCGCTGGGTCATGATAGTTTGGCCAAGTCGCCAGTACGACACGGTCACCGATATGACCTTCTGCCATCGCAGTGGTCGCCCGCAGGCCGGGCACGGCGGCGCCCAAAACAGCAGTCGCGGCGCCCAGACCGGTCACGCCCATGAAATGCCGTCGCGTGACAGACCCCTTCTGATAGCGCCGCAATTCTTCCATGAATTTCTTCTTCGAGATGCATGTGTGATCTTCCATCTTGATAGTCTCCTCATTGATTTAGGTTTCGGAACTTAGTCATTCTTGAGGATCAGACCCGCATCGGGGTCCCATTCAATCCATACTGTGTCACCCTTGGTGGGCGTTTGAAGGGCCGCATCAGATTGGCGAGGTGCCATCACGATGATGCTTCCCAAATTGGCATGCCGGACAAGATACTCGGTGTGCTCGCCCAGAAAAATTCGGTTCTGAACAACCGCCTCTAATGCATCTGGCGACGATGTCCGGCTCATGCGAATTTGCTCGGGTCGCACGCTCATGCAGCCTTTTTCACCCGACGAAACCGCACCGGTCGATGTGGCCACATAGATTTGACCGCCTGACAAAGTAATTGTTGCACGATCTTGCGAAACCGCCTCGATGCGGCCTTCAAAAAAGTTGGATGTGCCTACAAAATTGGCCACATACCGAGATTGCGGGCGATCATAAAGTTCTTGCGGCGATCCCACTTGCACGATTTCACCAGCGCGGATCACACATATCCGATCACTTAGCGACAATGCCTCTTCTTGGTCGTGTGTGACCAGAACAAATGTAATCCCAAGTTGCTTTTGAAGGTCTTGCAGTTCGATCTGCATTTCTTTGCGCAGCTTGCGATCAAGGGCGGCCAAAGGTTCGTCTAGCAACAGTAACTTCGGTTCGTTCACGATGGCACGCGCTAAGGCAACACGCTGCTGCTGCCCGCCGGACATTTCCCAAATGCGACGGTTTTCGAAACCTGGCAAACGCACAGTTTCAAGTGTGCGGCGTATCTTTTCGTCAATCACATCGCGGGTCAGCCGTGGGCGCTGCTGATTTAGGCCGTACGCGATGTTTTGGCCGACGGTTAGATGCGGAAATAGCGCGTAGTTCTGGAAGACCATATTCACCGGTCGGCGGTAAGGCTCCAGCCCCGACACGTCTTGCCCATCAATCAGTACACTGCCCTTTGTTGGTGTCTCAAAGCCCGCGAGCATGCGAAGCAA
>JBLHTS010000269.1:0-4865 GCA_047627695.1 Yoonia sp.
CCGGTTTGCTGCGTCCCGCGAGGCGGTGTTTGGGGTGGTAGTGACCCGATATCTCGGCTGCGGCGTCCGTGGCGATATGACGAAACGTCAGCGCCCCGAATTGCATCTCGCTGCGGTGGGTTCCGCCAAAATCCATTGGACCCGGATCATGATTGCCTTCGATCCAGACCCAGTCGCGCCCCGCTTGCATGCCGGTCAACCACAGTCGCATTTCGGCGCTCAAGGATTGTGCTGCATCCAGATCATCAAAGCTGTCGCCCAAGCAAATCACGCGGGTTGGAGAGGTCACAGCGATATCATCGCAAAGTTTTTGCAGCGTTTCCTGCACCTCATAGGGCGGCAACATCATGCCGCTGCGCCTTGCGATACGCTCTGATTTGCCTAAGTGCAGGTCCGAGACACAAAGCAGTCTATGCTGTGACAGGTAGAGCGCGCCACTGGCAAGAGCCACGCAATATGTGCCGCAAAAGGTGAAGTGATATCCGTTCATGATATGTTCTGTGCGGGAAGCCGCGGGATAGATCAAGGTTCAAAGTGCTTGCAGGCCAGCCGCCTGCATCAGCCTTGCCGCCTCTTCTTCCAGAATACGGTCTTGTCCTGCGCCTGTCACCGCAACGCGCCCACGTTCCAGAAACATCGGAAGCGACAGCGGCGTCACGCGATCAAGGATCATATGATCTATCCGTCCGGCGGTGCGCACTAGCATTTCCTCGATCCGGCCGAAATCGACAAGGCCGCGAAACGCCTCTTCGCGGGTTATTCGCAGCATAAGGTGGTCAGGGTCATATTTGGTCAGCGTGTCATACAGAATATCCGACGAAAATGAGGCCTGTCGCCCTGACTTGCGCGCTTGTGGGAGATTACGTTCGATCAACCCTGCGATGGTCGCCGCCCCGCGAAATGTCTTTTTCATCACCGCATTGCCGGACAACCATGTTTCAAAGTCGGTGCGGATGTTCGTCGCCTCAAACAGCGGGGCAGGGTCGTGGACTGGATCAAGCCCCCAGACCAATGTGGCGTAATCGGTTGCGACAAAGCCTAGCGGATGTAGTCCTGTTTCTTCCATCCGTTGGGTGAGCAGCATGCCAAGCGTTTGCATCGCATTCCGCCCCGCAAATCCGTAGACGCAGATGTGGTGGCGGCCCTCATGTGGGAAGCTTTCGACCAAAATGCGGTCAACCTCTGGCAGCTTGGAAAACTGCCGCTGCAGGCCCAGCCATTCGGCCGTATGGGCAGGTAATGCAGGCCAGTCAGGTTGGGCGAACATGCGCAGAATACGTTGCGACAATTGCGTGGAATTGGCAAATTTAGTGCCTATGAAGGTCGCGATTTTGGGGGCTTTATCTGCCCTGCGAGATACTTCGACGGTCATTTCCTTCAGGTTTTCATAACGCACGACCTGCCCACCAATAAGAAATGTGTCGCCGTGGGTAAGCGTTGCGGCAAAAGCTTCTTCGACCTCGCCCAAAGGCTTGAAATTACCCTTCATGCGCACTTTGAGCGTATGAGTATCTTGGATCGTCCCGATGTTCATGCGGATGCGTTGTGCAGCACGCGGGTCACGCAATTTCCACAGCCCGTCGGGCGTTTGCAGCAGGCGTTTCCATTTATCATAAGCTCGCAGCGCGTACCCACCTGTGGCGCAGAAATCGAGGCAATCGTCAAAAGCGGTCCGTGATAAGGATAGGTAAGCCCCGACAGTTTTGATTTCGGCAAAGAGCGCGTTTTCGTCGAATGGCCTGGCGCAGGCCGTGATCAGGATATGCTGGCATAGCACATCGCGGGGGCCGGGGCCTTTGGGATTGCCGTCCAGGTCGTGGGCTTTGACAGCCTCGAGCGCGGCGACGCATTCGACGACTTCGAACCGGTTTGCAGGGACCAGTAGCGCCTTTGACGGCGCATTATAGCGATGATTAGCGCGGCCGATCCGTTGAACAAGGCGTTTTACGTTCTTGGGCGCGCCGACCTGAATGACCAAATCGACATCGCCCCAGTCGATCCCAAGATCAAGTGAACCAGTGCAGACAATCGCGCGTAGTTGGCCTGCAACCATTGCGGCCTCGACCTTTTCGCGTTGTTCACGGGACAGGCTGCCGTGGTGGATGCCTATGGGCAGGTCGTCGGTATTAGCGAGCCAAAGGTTGTGAAAGAAAATCTCGGCCTGTGCGCGGGTGTTGTGAAAGATCAGCGTTGTGTTGTGTTGTTTGACCTGTTCCAGCACGGCAGGAATGGCGTATTTGGCCCCGCCGCCTGTCCACGGTGGATTTTCTGTGGTGACAAGCATCGCGATATCGGGGTCGGGCCCTGGATCAGCGTTGATGATTGTGCAGGGGTCGGGATGACATGCCAATTGACTGGCGATGGCTTGCGGGTCTTCCACTGTGGCAGATAAGCCAACGCGACGCAGACCGGGTGCCAGAGTTTGCAAGCGGCTGAGGGCGAGCATTAACTGATCGCCTCGTTTGCTTTCGGCAAGCGCGTGGATTTCATCGACGATAATCCGTTGTAAGCCTTTGAAAAAGCGCGGCGCATCTTCGTAACTGAGCAACAGTGCCAGCGATTCAGGCGTGGTCAGCAGGATATGTGGTGGATCGGCCCTTTGGCGGCGTTTTTGCGTGTAAGAAGTGTCACTGGTGCGGTCTTCGATCCGAATTGGCAGGTTTATCTCTTCGACGGGTGTGCGCAGATTGCGTTTTATATCTGCGGCAAGCGCCTTGAGCGGTGACACATAGAGTGTGTGGAGGCCTTCGTGTTGGCCGTCCGCAAGTTCGATCAGTGAAGGCAAGAAACCGGCAAGGGTTTTGCCACCGCCTGTGGGTGCGATCAACATCAAAGCGGGGTTTTGTGCTTGATCCAACATAGCGTGTTGGTGGGGGTGAATGTCCCATCCGCGGCTTGAAAACCAAGTTTTGAAGTCGGCGGGCAGGGTGATCATGGCCCTAAACTGTGCCGGATGTATGGAGCGTCAAGAAGCACTTTACGCTTTGCGTCGCGGTCTGAGACCACGGATTGCAGTTTGGACAGCGACGGGAAGGGTTGTCCCATCGTTAGGGGCGATATCGAGCGCCGCCGCCACGTCTTTGAACAAAATGCCGATGCTATTGTCCGGCGCAAAGCCGTTACGCGCAAACTCGATCTCATTAAAACCTTTTGCCAGCCAATTCTGCTCGGAGGCCGTGTTGATAAGGGCAAGCAGTTTTGTTTCATCCACGTCCTGCGCATCGGCCCAATCAAGCACCAGCCGCGTCATTGCGGTATTGCACGCGGCAAGCAAGTTGTTAAGTACCTTCGCCGTCATGCCCGCGCCAAACGCGCCCATATCGTGGATCTCTGTTCCCATCGCTTATAGGGCTGGCATGATTTCTGCGGTTGGCCCGCCCGTCATGAACGTCAATATACCAGCGTTGGCTTTGACCTGTGCTCCGGACATCAGAGCATCGATCAGTGCAATACCCTCTGGAACGCGGGCGCGCAGACCTTCGACGTACTTTGGTGATAGGGTCGAACTGATTACCACCCGCTGCAAGCTTTGCGCCTTTGCGACCAGCGCTTGAACATCAAACAAAAGCGCGTCTGTTTCGGCGGTGTCGCGCACGACAGTGAATACCGTTGTCAGGCCTTGTGCAAAGGCGTTGATATTGGTCTCAACCCCGTCGATCTGGCGTATATCAAAGCCGCGCGCGTTCAGCCCCGCCTTGCGCAGATTGGTCAGCATGCCAAATCCCATACGCCCGCAGCCTGCCACGCCAATGATGTCGGCCATTGATGGGTCCCTCTAAGGAGATCGAAAATGAAGTTCGTTATGATTTTAGTGCGCGATCTCTTCTTCTTTGACGAACATGTTTGCCCATGCGCGGTCCGCCAATTCGGGGGACATCTGATAAGGAATCCGTTCGAATTCGCACATTGCGATCATCTGATCGATCAAAAAAATCGGCTGATAGTTGGCATAAACGTCGTCGATTTCCGGATAGCGCACGTTTAGCAGATGCACGAGCGTATCTTCGTCAAGCGGCATCTTGCGCTTGCGCGCGACCATTGCGAAAATCTTGAGGAAGTCCTCTTGGTTGGGGCCATCGATCTTGATCTTAAAGAAGATCCGGCGCAACGCCGCTTTGTCGAAAATCGCGTTCGGGTGGAAGTTGGTTGAAAAGATAACAAGCGTATCAAACGGCACTTCAAACTTTTCACCCGACTGCAGGGCTAGAATATCCTTGTTTTCTTCCAGCGGTACAATCCAGCGGTTCACAATCGTTTGCGGTGGCTCTGCCTGACGGCCAAGGTCGTCCACGATAAAGATGCCGCCGGTAGACTTTAGCTGCAACGGCGCCTGATATGTCCGCGCTGTTGGATTATAGACCAAGTCCAGCATTGATAGCGACAATTCACCACCGGTAATCACTGTCGGGCGTTCGCAGCGCACATAGCGCGTGTCAAAGCGACCAGAAGTCCGGCGCAGGCTGTTTGGGTCATCAATGTCGTCTTCGGCTGCACTGTGTACAATCGGGTCGTAAACGGTGATCACCTGACCGGAATATTCAATCGCGCGCGGCACATAGATTTTATCGCCAAGCGCGTCGCGAATACCGTTTGAAATCGAAGACTTACCATTGCCCGGAGGGCCGTACAGCAAGACCGAGCGGCCAGCGCTAACCGCTGGTCCAAGTGTGGACAGCAAATCCTCGGGTAAGACCAGATGGCCCATCGCCGTTTCAAGCTGATCTCGGCTAATTTGAATGTTGCGGATTGACTGACGTTCAATTTGCTCGCGGTACACATTCAAGGGGACGGGCATCGGGCCGTAATACTCTGACTGCCCAAGCGCGTCCAAAGCCCGTGCGCGGCCTGCGTCAGTTAATTGGTAG
>JBLHTS010000270.1:0-4826 GCA_047627695.1 Yoonia sp.
TGCGCAGTTTACATGTGTGCAGTCGCAACAGCTAATGCCACGTCCACAGCATCTGACGTGGGAAGAAAGCGCCTGCTATACGCTAACCCTCGCGACAGCTTACCGGATGTTGTTTGGCCATGAACCACACGATCTTAAGCCCGGCCAGAACGTGCTGGTTTGGGGTGCCTCTGGTGGTTTAGGCTCTTATGCGATCCAGTTGATCAATACCGCTGGAGCGAACGCTATTGGTGTGATCAGCGACGAGAGCAAGCGCGAATTCGTGATGTCATTGGGCGCCAAAGGTGTGATTAACCGCAATGATTTTGATTGCTGGGGGCAACTGCCCACGGTGAACACGCCCGAATACAACATTTGGCTGAAGGAAGCGCGCAAGTTTGGCAAGGCGATCTGGGCGATCACCGGCAAAGGCGTTAACGTTGACATGGTCTTTGAACACCCCGGCGAGGCGACGTTTCCGGTCTCATCTCTGGTGTGTAAAAAAGGCGGTATGGTCGTGATTTGTGCGGGCACCACCGGTTTCAACTGCACCTTTGACGTGCGTTATATGTGGATGCACCAAAAACGTTTGCAGGGCAGCCACTTTGCCCATCTTAAGCAAGCAAGTGCGGCCAATAACCTGATGCGTGAAAAGCGTTTGGACCCCTGCATGTCAGAGTGTTTTGACTGGGCCGCAATCCCAGATGCGCACACCAAGATGCGCCGCAACGAACACAAACCAGGCAACATGGCCGTGTTGGTCCAAGCGCCTGTGATGGGTTTGCGCACGTTCGAAGACACCTTGGAAGCGTCGCAAGACCGCTAAACCTATCCCATTACCTAGATGGGCGCGGTCGAAGACGACTGCGCCCCTTTTTGGTTTTTTCTTCATAGCAGTCGAATGTTAAGAGATAATTAATGTTTTGCAGCGATGGTCACGCATGGGCCATGATTGGATCATCGACGTGCTCGCTGACATTCGGTCGTTTGCCGAACAGAACGAAATGCCATTTTTATGTGAGCAATTGGACGATGCAATGCTTGTCGCCGCTGTAGAAGTTGCCGCAAGGCGTCGCTTTTCCGCGTCATGTTCGGCACAAGACCACGCACTGCCCAATGTCGCGCTCAAAGATCATCAATAGCAGTTCATAAGAAACCTTGAACGCTGCAGATACCCAATAGCGCTGGCAGCACTGGATGGGTCCAGATACAGTCGGCTCATGAACGCGCCAACCATTACATTTTCGGATGATCAGGCAGAGGCTTGGGACTGTATTGTTGCTGTATTGCGCCAGTCCGGCGTCGATTTGGACGACAGCCTGCTCCAACCGCCACAATCGGATACTGCTTCGGTTCTGGCTGTGATCGGCAAGGCCGGTTCGGGGAAGACCATGCTGCTGGCCAAGCTTTATCATGCACTGGAAGAGGCGGGTGTCGATGTTATTTCGGGCGATTGGGAAGGGCGCAAGCGCAAGGATCGCCGCACTTTAGCCATTCTGGCACCGACCAACAAAGCAGCCAGCGTTCTGCGTAATCACGGTGTGCCAGCGACGACGATCCACCGTATTCTATACACGCCCGTCTATGACCCCGAATATGAAAGGGTCGCCGAATGGCTGGCTGGACAGGGTCAAAAGCCTGATATCGAAGGGTTGACAAACGTCGCCCTTGATCGCGCCTTTGCATCCTATCAAATCAATAAATCGATCCCTGCCGCGCTAGCAGCGGCGGGTCTGCGGGGCAGCGATTTCATTACAGGTTGGAAGCGCCGCGAAGAAGCTTTGGACATCGGATTTGTCGATGAAAGCTCGATGCTGGACGCAAAGCAATTCGAAGACCTGCAAGAGATTTTCCCGACACTTTTGTTGTTCGGTGATCCCGCGCAGTTGCCGCCTGTTCAATCCAGCGGTGGCATGGTGTTCGAGACACTGCCTGCGCCGCGCGTTCTGACGCTCAGCCGTATTCATCGCCAAGACGCGGGCAATCCGATCCTTGATCTGGCCCATGCATTGGCGGACCCGCAACTTGATTTTTATGCGTTCGAGCGGATGGTCGAAGAAGCGTCCCAAACCGATGAACGGGTTGTAATGGCTCAGCGGGTCGAGGCGGACTTGATGGCGCGTTCGCCTTGTTTGGTATGGCGCAATGCGACGCGTATCCGCTTAATCCATGCGTTTCGTGCAGCTTTTGATGCTCCTGCTGACGAATTGCTTGCAGGCGAGCCATTGGTCTGTGACGGGATCGAACTGCCGCTGAAGCATCGCAAAAAGCGACTTGATCTAGAGGCGCGCGGGCTGATCAAAGGGGCCCAAGTCATATATCTGGGACCTGGCCGAAAACCTGGCTTTTCGCGTTTGCACGTGATGGGTGCAGAGGATCCGCAGGTCAGTGCCGCCAGTATTGTTAAGATCGAACAAGAAGGCGATGCAGAGCCGTTTATCCCGTTTGCCGCCCGCATGGGGGCCACGTTTTTGCATGGTGCAGCGGTCACGATCCACAAGGCGCAAGGGTCCCAATGGGACACGGTGCAGGTATTTGCGCCTGACATTTATGCCGCCTCGCGGATGGGCCGTATCGAGGCGGGACAGCCGCTTTGGAAACGTCTGGCCTATGTGGCGATAACCCGCGCGGAAACCCAGTTGCGTTGGGTAGTGAGAAACCGCCTTGGACGCCCGCAGGGGATTTTACGGGTCGATGATCTTGAGGTGCCCGCGGTCCCCTTAGAATTGAGAAGTGAAGAGATATGAGTTCAATCATGATCACGGGTGCCAGCAGTGGCATTGGCCGCGAAACGGCAGAGTATTTCTTGGCACATGGTTGGCGGGTTGGCTTGATTGCCCGGCGCACCGAGACACTGGCCGAGGTGGTCCATGACAACGCCGTTCATTTGCCCTGTGACGTAACGGATGAGGCGGCAGTGGACGCAGCCTTCGCCGCTTTCGGGTATTTGGATGTGCTGTTTAATAATGCTGGCATGTTTGGCCCGCAAACGACGATCGACCAGATTTCGCTCGAAGATTGGAAACAGGTTGTCGACGTAAACCTGACTGGCATGTTTTTGTGCGCGCGCGCGGCCTTTCGGCAAATGCGCCATCAAACGCCGCAAGGGGGGCGCATTATCAACAACGGTTCGATTTCAGCTTACACCCCGCGCGAGGGTTCGATCTGCTATACCACCACAAAACACGGGGTGAGTGGTTTGACCAAGACGTTGTCGCTGGATGGGCGTGCTTATGATATTGCTTGCGGGCAAATTGATATCGGCAATGCGCGGACTGATTTGGTGTTGAACCTTGAAAAGAACCGCACGGCCCAAGGTCTTGAACCGCTGCCCAGCATGGCGGTGTCAGATGTCGCACGGTCTGTGTTTCACATGGCGACACTGCCGCCAGAAGTAAACGTTCAATCAATGATGATTATGGCGACCAAGATGCCGCATATCGGGCGTGGTTAGCGGCGCAGCAACGTGAACACGGCAGAAGCACTCCAGCCTGCGGCAATCGCAATCGATAGGGACATCAGGCCGTAAAGAAACGCATTTTCGTGGGCAAGGTTATACAACCACCGCTCTAGCCCGACTTTTTTAACGGGGATGATCGCAGTGTACAAATCAACGATCTGCCCGCCGCGTGTCAGATAAATCTCGGCTTTATAGTCGCCTTCGGTCAAATTAGCGGGCATTGGGATCAGGGTGCGAAAAAGAGACTCTTCCTGAACTAGAACACCTGTTGGCAACCTCAGATAAAGACCCTGATTAGAGCGAATACGGATCAGCGCCTCTGTAAAGCGCTGGGCGTTGTCAACCGTTGCTCCAACAGACCGAATAGCGCGAAGGGTACTGATGCGCGTATTCAGGTCTTCGGTGAAGGTCAGGATTTCCTCTAGCGGACGATTTGAGGCGACCGCATAAAAAGTAGGAGCCACATCAACGTCGACCGATTCCGTGTTGACCCAGATGCCCAAACGCCGGTCTTTCTTGCGCACGGTGACGGGCATATCGGGGCCTGCTACGGTGACAATCACGCCGAGGTCGCTGTCGGTACGGATGGGCGCGTCACGTTTGATCGCGCCAAAAATAAGGATTTCAGAGCCTTCGAATGTAGCCGTAATCGCCACTTCGTCGCGGCTAAGCCCCAATACGATTTCTTCGGCTTTTACAGGGGCTGCAAGCAGCAGAAACAGAACCAGTAAGCGGATCATCAGTGGCCCCCTGCGCCGAGTGAAAACAGCTCGATTGGCGTTACAAGTAGATCAAACGCAAGTTTGCCGCAGACTGCCAAAACCATGATGGCTAGCCAGATGCGCAACTGCTCGGCCTTCATTTTGACGCCGATGCGCGTGCCGATCTGCGCGCCGATCACGCCGCCAACCAGCAACAGGACGGCCAGCACGATATCGACTGTATAGTTGGTTGTCGCATGCAGCATGGTCGTGAATGCCGTTACAAAAATGATCTGGAACAAGGATGTACCGACAACTACCTTTGTCGGCATGCCCAGCAGATAGATCATCGCAGGCACCATAATAAAGCCGCCGCCGACACCCATGATAGCGGCCAAAACACCGACCAGTACTCCAACGATCAGTGGCGGTATCACTGAGATATAAAGGCCAGAGACACGGAATTTCATTTTGAATGGTAGGTTATGCACCCAATTGTGCTTGCGGCGCGTCGGCACGTACACTCCGCCAGCTTTGCTGCTTTTGCGAATAGCCTTGAGGCTTTCGAAGAACATCAGCATGCCGATCATCCCAAGGAACACGACATAGCAAAGCTGCACCAGAAGTTCGACCTGACCCAACGCTTTGAGATAGTTGAACAGAATAATACCAAGGCCCGAACCAAC
>JBLHTS010000271.1:0-4772 GCA_047627695.1 Yoonia sp.
GCAGCGCGTCGCCGCCTACATCCATCTTACCAATGTAAAGCTTGTTGTTGGATGGACGCCAAACTTGGCCTTCATATGCACCGCCTCCTTGCGGTACCATATCAATCACCAGCGTCTTGCCGAGGTTTTCGGACTGGTATTCGCCGTCTGCGTTGAACGTGCGGCTAATCACGCCGCAAACCGCATCACCACATGGCGCGATTGCAATATGGGCATAGGCACCATCGTCCAATTCGGTTTGCCAAATTCCAACCGCGGCCTCTTGTGCAGTAGCGGCAGTTGAAAAGGCAAACAGCGATGCCACGATCATCAAAAGCTTCTTCATACTTATTTCCTCCCTGAGTTATGCGCGGCTTTGCCTTCCTCACAACAATGACGTTGGGTCGGGGCAATACGTTGCAATCCACCGCCTGCCATGCATAAACGCCACAAACGCAAAACAGGTGCCGCCATGATCCTTTTTCCCGCCATCGACCTTAAAGACGGAAACGCCGTACGACTGGTGCATGGAGATATGGAACAAACGACCGTCTTTAATGACGATCCCGCAGCACAGGCCAAAGCGTTTGTGGCGGCGGGTTGTGAGTGGCTGCATCTTGTGGACCTAAATGGTGCGTTCGCAGGCGAACCAGTGAACGCCGCCCCTGTCGAAGCGATCTTGAAAGCCTGCCCAGTCCCTACCCAACTAGGTGGCGGCATCCGTGATATGGCCACGATAGAGCGCTGGTTGGACAAAGGCCTTGCACGCGTGATCCTTGGGACCGTCGCAGTCGAAAACCCTGATCTGGTACGTGAAGCAGCCAAGGCGTTTCCCGGTCAGGTCGCCGTCGGCCTTGATGCCCGCAACGGCCGCGTCGCAACACGCGGTTGGGCAGAAGAAACCGATGTTATGGTCACCGACCTTGCCAAATCCTTCGAAGACGCAGGGATCGCCGCGATCATCTACACTGACATCTTGCGTGACGGCGCCATGAAAGGGCCGAACATCGACGCAACTTCTGATCTGGCGCGGGCTGTCACGATCCCTGTCATCGCCTCGGGCGGCGTTTCATCGATGGCGGATCTTGTGGCACTCAAAGCGACTGGCGTCATCTCGGGCGCAATCTCTGGCCGCGCGCTCTATGACGGCGCGATTGATCTGGCCGCTACCTTGAATGCACTGCGCTGATCCTCATCGTCTTGCCCTTCAAACTCAAATCCAAACGCTTGCCGCACACGCAACGACAGCCTAAACAGTGCACATGCTAAAAACACGCATCATCCCCTGCCTTGACGTCGCCGAAGGTCGCGTCGTCAAAGGCGTCAACTTCGTCGATCTGGTTGATGCAGGCGATCCCGTTGACGCTGCCATCGCCTATAACGCGGCCGGTGCGGACGAACTTTGCTTTCTGGATATCATGGCGACCGAGGAAAACCGCGGCACGATGTTCGATCTGGTTACCCGCACGGCCGAGCAGTGCTTTATGCCGCTGACCATTGGGGGCGGTGTGCGCACGCACTATGATGTGCGCGCCCTGCTGCTGGCGGGGGCTGACAAGGTCAGCTTTAACTCCGCTGCTGTCGCCAACCCTGATGTCGTCGCAGAAGCCGCAATGCGATTTGGCTCGCAATGTATTGTGGTCGCAATCGATGCAAAAACCGTAGCACCGGGCAAGTGGGAGATATTCACGCATGGCGGGCGACGCGCGACAGGTATTGATGCCGTCGATTTCGCACGCACCGTTGTTGAAAAAGGGGCCGGAGAAATCCTGCTGACCTCGATGGACCGTGATGGTACAAAAGCGGGCTTTAACCTGCCGTTAACGCGAGCAATTTCGGACGCGGTTCATGTGCCCGTTATTGCCTCTGGTGGGGTTGGAGCGCTTGATCATCTTGTAGAGGGCGTGACGATTGGCGGGGCCTCTGCGGTACTGGCGGCTTCGATCTTTCATTTTGGCACTTATACAATCGGCGAAGCCAAGGCCCATATGGCAGCCGCCGGTATCCCTGTGAGGCTGACATGACCCTGAAGGAACTTGCCGATCTTATTGCGGCACGCAAAGATGCGGACCCAGAAAGCAGTTGGACTGCAAAGCTACTGTCCCAAGGCCCTGAAAAATGCGCAGAGAAATTTGGCGAAGAGGCGATCGAGGCCATTATCGAAGCGGTCAAGGGTGACAACACCAAGCTGACTGCAGAGGCTGCAGATGTGCTTTTTCATCTGCTGGTCATGATGACCGCGCGCGGCGTGGCGCTGGAGGATGTGATGGCCGAATTGACACGGCGCCAAGGCACATCCGGCATCACTGAAAAAGCATCGCGGACTTAAGTCTGCGACCTAGCATTGCCGGCTCAATGAAACCAATCAAGCAGTTTGCGTGGTTTTTCGGTTTCCTGCGGGACAATATGGTATTCGGCTTCTTCTCTTTCGGCGAGAGCCACGCGGTTGCGCTCCACGCGACGCAACTCGGCTTCGGTCGTTTCTTGATTGAATTCATCAACCCAGGTTGGTCGGTATGACTTCTGCTGGGGGGCTACAACAGGTTTTTCCGCTGGCTGTATGCTCGGCTTTTGGGATGCTGTCAGAACGTGTTTGTTGGTTTCCTGAACCAGCTCACTTAGCGTCTTGCTGACATTTCTGGCCTCTGGCATTTTGACCATTTTGACCTTTTTGCTCTCGGTCTCGATCAGGCTTAGCCAGCCTTTTGATGATGCAATACGGTCCTTTGGTGGAACGCTCAGGGATTTATCAATCGCTTCGAGAAAGGCACCTTCATACTGGGTGAACCGACCCGCAAGCGGGACATAAGGGTCTTTATCATTGTTGGTCAATGCAGCGACACGCGCTTGACTGTTCGGCGGGGCCTCACCGGAAATAAGGTGGTAAATCGTAGCGCCAAGCGCATAAAGATCGCTGCACGGCTGTTGCTGCCCACCTGCAATATAGAACTCGTGAGGCGAATACCCGTCCTTGACCATAAGCATGGTCGTCACATCATTGGATTTCTTGCTGGCGTCCTCGCGTGCGGCACCAAAATCAATGAGAGACGGGCTGCCCCATTTGTCGAGAAGGATATTGTCAGGTGAAATATCGCGGTGCAGCAGGTCATTGCGGTGGATCAGATCAATCGCATCAAGCGTCTTGACCAGAATATCGCGAACTTGATCAGGGCTAAGCGGGTCACTGCCATCTTCGATGATGTCCAACAGATCGCGGCCATGGATCAGATCAAGCACCATATATGCGGTCTTGTTTTCTTCGAAAACCTGATGGACGCCAACGATATTGGGATGGCGCAGCTTGGCGATGCTGCGTGCCTCCAGCATAAACATATCCACCGATTTGTGGTGCTGGGCCTGATACCGTTCAGAGGTGACATGCACTTGGGTGCCAAAACGACAGCAAAACGCTTCGGGAAAGCATTCTTTGATAACAACGTCGCGGTCAAGGTAGATGTCTTTGGCAAGGTAAGTGATCCCAAAACCGCCACTGCCGACCTGTTCTTCGATTTTGAACTTGCCACCCATCAACTCGGTCCCCGGCGGTAAAGCCTGACCTAGCTCATTGTCGCTCTCGGAGCTATCGGAAAAATCAATTATTCTGGTATTTTCCATGCGGGTATCCGTTATCTCGGGTTTCGAGGGTAAACATCGACTCGTCAAAGAACTCTACTACGTTAGGACATCGCTTTTTGATGAGTCAACATTGAAGGGTTTTCAATTCAAGAAAACGGCGGAAGTCAGCGCACCGGTTCACTTTTTAGACATCAAAGCTTCGACGAAATGATCCCTGTGGCAAACCCGCCCATCCGTAATTCACCAAACAAGCGCTGATACTCGATCTTGGGGCAGCGGCCTTGAATCACATCCACACCGCGCGCCTGCGCTTTGGCAGCGGCCTGCGCATGGGTTACCCCGATCTGCATCCAGATCGTCTGCAGATCTGGCCAACGCTGCAAAGACGCATCCACGATCTCTGGAACGGCGTCGGACCTGCGAAAAATATCGATCATATCCACATCAATCGGTACTTGCGTAACATCACTGTAAACGGTTTCGCCAAACAGCTTTTGCCCCGCCAATCCCGGATTGATCAGGATGACACGAATGCCCCTCAAACCCAAATACCGCGCTACAAAGTAGCTTGGTCGGACCGGATTGGCGGAAACACCAACAACAGCGACCGTTTTGGTACGCTTGAGTATATCACGCAGGTAATCATCAGAATAGCTCATAATGTTTACTCTACGCGGGCTTTTGTGAATAAAAAAGCGCCCGGTTTCACCCGGGCGCAAGTTATGGAACGAGGGACAGTGCAAACAAGCCCGCCTGTTCCGAAACGCGCTTGTCTATATGATTTAAGCACTCTGGGGCCATGCCATAGTAGGCTTCAGCAAAACGTGATCACAGCGGAGCGTTCAATCAAAGACGTCATCGACCACATCTTCGATAACATCCCAAAGCTGGGAAAAGACGCGCCGCCCAAAGCGTTTGGTTTTGCGGCGTTTTTTGGGGCGGGACACGACGTAACCCCAACACTTTTCAACAGGCTTGCTGCGATGATCTGCAAAACGTGCGACGGGATCGCGAGGGCGATCCGGACTGACGGGCAGTATTTTCAGCGACCTCAACGGCGCGCCACAATTGCTGCAGGCCAACTCGTGTTTGTCTATGCCCCGCAGAACAAGCGCCGCCTTGGTGCCACAATAACAGCAAGTCGCAATTTTCGTAGCCGCCATGCGTGCGTCCTATTCGTTAGCCTTTAGCAGCATATAGGGCGACTGCGGCCGCAT
>JBLHTS010000272.1:0-4700 GCA_047627695.1 Yoonia sp.
CGTATCCGAGGCATTGACCAACAGCTGACCAATCATCGTCACGATATTGGTCACGATGATATAAACCGACAACACCCTGCCTCGGTTGCTATTGGACGAGGTGTCGTTGAGCCAGCTTTCAACGACGATATAAATGACAGCAATACAAATGCCGCTGACAACGCGCAAAACGCCCCAGAACAGCGGATCAACGTATAGTGGAAATGCAAGAAAGGTGGCTGTCAGCAATGCGGTCAGGCCAGTAAATGCACGCACATGCCCCACCGTGCGGATCAACTGCGGCCCAACGAAACATCCGATTGTGAAGCCGCCGAAATATGCGGTACCCAACACCCCGATAAGGGCTGCGGAATAGCCTTCTTGCCCAGCGCGAATAGGCAAAAGGGTCTGAAACAGTCCATTGCCAGCGAAAAGCAGACCCGCGCAGATCAGGATCGTCACAATCGCCACGAATGACGAAGTCTGATGTGTCTTCGTCATGCAGGCTTGCCTTTTTGTGGCAACTTACGCGTTACCGTTATTGTCACGCACCAGAGCGCGCGGGTTTAGCGCTGGAAGATAACAGGAAACCAGTCTTCGCGCAAAACTTGCCCAGGTATCATATCATGGCCCGGAAACGGCGGCGATGTTGGTCCTGCCCGCTCCACATAGCGTGCGTCATCACCTACCAGACGCAGTGAAAAAGCGCGCCGTCGCGTTTCAGTGGTGTTGCCGCGTGCGCCATGCAATGTGCCGAAGTTGAACGCCACAGCATCACCCGGCTCCATTTCCCATTCCTTGATGTCCATGCCTTCCGCATCAGGGTCAGGCACGGCCATGTAGTCATCATCATTGGGATAAAAACTGGTCTCGGCCAACCAGCGGGTTGGCAGCACCGGCTTTTCCCAAGCATGACTACCCGCCACGCAGCGCAGGCTAGCCCCTTTGACAGCGTCCATCGGCGACCAAAAGCTTACATTTTGAATGCCGTCTATGAAGTAATAAGGCCCGTCTTGGTGCCAAGGCGTTGGTTTGGATGTACCAGGTTCCTTGACCAGCACATGATCGTGGAACACCTGCGCGCGGTCCGATGACATCAGATCAGCCGCAACAGCGCCTGCCGCAGACGTGCGGATCACGTCTTCGAATTCGGAAATACGTGTCCAGTTACAGTAGTCGTCAAAGAACCGCCCGCCTTCGCCCTCTCGCAGGTTTTCGGCCGCATAGGGGCCGGGTTCATTCATGTTTCGCTCAATCCCCGCCCGGATCGTGTCAACGTGGTCTGCAAACAGGCCTTTGATCATGACAACGCCATCGCGCTGGAATGTGTCGATGCGGTCTTGTGTGATGAGTGGGTGCATGAGTTGTGCCTTTCGTGGTTGAACGGAAGCTACGGCAGGATAGATTTAACTTCTAATAATAATATATCATATTAGTATTAGCTTTATGCTATACCTAACCTTGCGCCAATATGAATATGTCGTCGGCATTGCAGATGCAGGCAGCCTGACAAAAGCTGCGACGCGATTGAACGTATCCCAACCATCTTTGTCCGTCGCCATAACCCGCGTTGAACAACGACTGCAAAGCCCGCTCTTTGTCCGTGGCAAAGGTGCCGCGATTGCGCTGACCCCCTACGGGCACAGCATCGTCACCAAGGCCCGCGCGGTGTTGGAACTTGCAGCAACGATCGAGCAAGAAAAGGATCCATCACCTACCTACGTGTTGGGCTGTTTTGAAGACATTGCGCCATGGTATCTGGCACCTGCGCTAAACCGCCTGAGCAACGCCTTCCCTGACATATCCTTTCAAGGACGCGAGGGCCGTTTCGCAGATATCGCCCGTGATCTGGCCGAAGGGCGCATGGATATTGCGACTTCCTATGACGTCGGGTTCGCGGGGCCCTTCCGCAGGCGCAAGATCAGGGATGTCGCTCCTGTGGCGTTTCTGGCGGCGGATCATCCGCTTGCACAAAACCAAACGGTGGATCTGTCTGACCTCGCCCATGATCCACTGATCCTATTCAGCGAAGACCTATCCGAAGGCTACATGCGTGATCTGTTTGAACGGGTTCAACTTGCGCCCGTCATCCAACAAAAGGTCGCATCGCTTGAAATGATGCGTTCGCTTGCAGCACATGGTGTCGGGGTCGGTATCAGCTATTCACACCCGCCAAACGATATCAGCTATGATGGCAAGCGGCTTGTCACAGTGCCGATCAACACTCCCGAGGCGAAAACCGAAATCAGTCTGATATGGTCGACGCGACGCCGCGAAAGTCCCGAATTTGAAATGATACTCAAAGTACTAAGCGTCACAGAACCGTCCGAAGCTGATAGCCCGGTGTGAACAGCAAGCGCACCTTAGTCACCGATGCCTTGCCATCCCACGTCAGCCGGTCGATTGCGAATGCGGCACTTTGCGCAGGCACATCAAGGATAGCCGCATCATCCTGACCGACTTGCACCGAAGAAAACGCGATTTCGCCGTGCGTATAGGGTGCGTGTTTCAATAACCATTCATTCGCGCTGACAGCCGCGAAATCCTCGTCCATTGCTTGTGGAACGATACCGGTATTGATCCATCGATCCTCGATTGCGTAGGGCGCATCGTCGGCAAGATGCAAAGCACGCACATGCAGCAATTTGTCTACAGCCGCAGTCTGCATGGGTCCACTCACGCTTAACGGGGGGGTCACAGACGCGCGATCAATCAACTGATAGCCGTATTTGCACCCGCGCGCTTCGACCTCATGGCGGATGACGGCGATGTCGAGCGTGGCTTTGGCCACAGGCTGCGCGGCTACTCGCGTGCCCGCCTTGCGTTTACGGTCTAGCAATCCGCTGTCGGCTAAAGACCGCAATGCGCGGTTAACTGTGGATCGCGCACAGCCGAACTCGATCGCCAAATCAGCCTCGTTTGGGATCAGATCACCGGGCTTCCATTCACGGGCATGGATACGGCGCAAAACCTCGTCCTGCACGCTTTGCCAATTTCGAAAAGTCTCTGCGTTCATAAAACGTCTTTCAGGGCATCAATGGTGCGTTTGTAGTCGGCAACAATCGCGTCGCGCGCCACATGTTGACCGCCCCTTACCATATGGCGGCCCGCAGACCAAACGTCCTTCACAAGCCTATCGTCGCCTGCGAAAATCCATGCGTCCAGCGCGGTGTCGCCGTTACGGCCCCACAGGTGTTCTGATGAGGTATCAAGCGCCAACATGTCAGCCCAAGCGCCTACCGCGATGCGCCCTGTATCGCGGCCCGATGCCTGTGCACCGCCTTGCAAAATGCCGTCAAAAATCCGCCGCCCCGTCGATTTATCGGGGCTTGCCAATGCCGCACGCGTGCCGTCGCGCAGGCGTTGTGAGTAATCCAATGTCCGCAACTCCTCGCTGAGCGAAATACGGATATTGCTGTCCGATCCAATGGCAATGCCCCCTTCGTGATCAACCCAGCGAACTGCATCAAATATCCCGTCACCCAGACTGCTTTCCGTGATCGGACATAGCCCTGCCACCACGCCTGAACGGGCAAGTGCGATGGTTTCCTCTGGCGTCATCTGCGTGCAATGGATCAAACACCAGCGTTCATCCAATTCCATGTTGTTCAGCGCCCAGGTCACAGGGCGTGCGCCCCAATGCTGTTCAACTTCCGCGACCTCTGCCCTTTGTTCGGCCAAATGCATGTGGATCGGACCCGTCGGAAATGTTGCGTGATACGATTTTAGGTCTTCGACCCCAACAGCGCGTAGCGAATGGGGGGCCACGCCAATGTTGCTATCTGCTGGACCATTCCTGAGGGCGGTTGACGCCCCATCATGCAAAGTCTGGAACTGCCCGAACGTATTGCCGAACCTGATTTGCCCGGCCGTCAAATCGCGTCCGTCACAACCGCCAAATTGGTAGTGTACCGGTATTAAACACAGCCCCATACCCGTCTGGTCTGTCGCCGCCAGAACCCGCATGGATGTCTCTGCAATGTTGTCATAGGGCACCCTGCCCGGTTGGTGGTGCAGATAGTGGAATTCAACCGAAGCCCCATATCCTGCCTCTAGCATTTCCATCTGCACAAATGCAGTGATCGCTTCGATATGGTCAGGCGTCAGACGATCAAGGAAGCGAAACATCAACTGTCGCCATGTCCAAAAACTATCGCTTGGGTCAGGGCCGCGCCGTTCAGTCAGGCCCGCCATCGCGCGCTGAAACGCATGGCTATGCACGTTCACAGGGGCGGGCAAAAGCGTCGAGACGCGGGTGCCATGCGCGGGCGCGCCGGTTTGCACGGCACCTATACGCCCGTCCCCATCAACGTCGATAAGCACGTCCGACACCCAACCCGAAGGCAGCAACGCCGTTTCCGCCCAAATTGTTTGCATGGTTCACTCCGCTTGACATATTATTATGTATGCACATAAAAACATTAAGCACGTTTATTGCAAGTGAGTCGAACCGATTCTTTTAACGAACGCCCAAATTGTGACCCTGCAGGATGATCAAAGCTACGGTCTAATCGCAGACGGTGCCGTGGTCCTTGAGGGAGAACGGATCGCATGGGTCGGTCCCACAGCTGCGATCCCCTACATCTACCACGCGGGTCCAATGCATGATCTGGGCGGCAGACTGATCACCCCTGCTCTGATAGATTGTCACACACATGTGGTTTTTGGCGGCAACCGTGCGGCCGAGTTCGAGCAGCGACTGAACGGTGCAAGTTACGAAG
>JBLHTS010000273.1:0-4695 GCA_047627695.1 Yoonia sp.
CCATAGCAACAAACGGCCCACCAAGCCCAACCCCGCGATTTCCCGCTTGAGCGCTTCTCCGACGCCAGGCAACGTGCCGCGTCACTCAAACGGTGCGCATGTGGCGTCCGAGAAACCTACACCATTGTCGACATTCGTGCCTAAGGCATGTTGGCCAAGCGGTTTCTCCGAAGCAGACCTTGGTGCACGTTGCGATATCTCATTAGGAGCAAATGTCGGGTCGACGGGACCAAACTCCAATCAGCTATATCATCTTCATGGGCCGCGGCGCGCGCAGGCAGTCAATCGCTCTTGCAATTCTTCAGCGTGGCCGACCGACAGGGCTCCTGACATCTAACAGCCCGCGGCCAGATCCCGTGTCGCGAATCGATTGCAATGTGATGGTCATCGGCTATTGTGCAGTTCGTTCCATGTTTAGTGGCTGCTCCTATCAATGGTCAAGCCAACGGGAGAGGATGGGCATGATCCCAGACATGAGGGTAGAATTATATGATTGACCGCAGATCGTCTGCGTCTTCACGTCGGGCATCGTAACCTTGATGGACCCGACTTGCACGATTCGGCGCTTCGATCGTTTGAAGACTCCAGCGTTTCGAAGGCAGGCAACGCTTTTCTGCTTATCCGCCGTCTTACTGGTCGTTGTGCAGTTCGCAGTTGCCTACTCAGATTTCTCCGCGAGGATTCTTCTTCAACAGGTTCTCTATCCAGCCTTGATCGTCGTACCATTGTGCTTCGCCTTGTCAGCGATGGGGCCATCGCACACAATTTTGGCCAACATCTCTCCTTATGCCTTGTTCTTTTCAATCACGCTCCTGTCCGTCTTGAATGTGACCAAACCAATAGACGGTGCCTTCGCAACATCATCAATTTTGCTGATTTATGGCCTGCCATTCTATACAGCGACACTTGCCGTCTGGATCAAGAGAGACGGATTTTCAGGGCACTCGCCCTTGATTGCCGCTAGTCCATTACTGTTGATTACTGGTCCCATACCCGTTCGGTTTATCTTTCACTCGTCCTCATTCGCACGACGGTTCACCTATTTTGGACCCTTTATGATCGTGGGTTTTTTCTTCTTCAAAGTTGTCGCCAGCCCACTCGCCTACTGCCAACAACTGATTGAGCTCACCGACCCATTGAGCGCAGTGATGTTCGCCATGATGTTCGAACTCTTTGTCTATTTCAACTTCGCGGGACTTTCTCTTCTGGTATACGGGGCGCTTGGAATTCTCGGCGTGCGGGTTCCGCTAAACTTCCGGCAACCCTTTACTTCTCGCAACCTTGTCGAATTCTGGAGGGGGTGGCACACGAGCTTATCCGGTGTCCTCAAATGCCTTTTTTATGCACCGGTGAAGGCCCATCTTGGCACGTATACCGCAGTCATGACCGTTTTCCTTGCCTCTGCCGCTTGGCATGGAATGATGTGGAACTTCCTCCTTTGGGGCCTCCTGCATGGCGTTGGCTATGTGGTCACCTTGGCTCTCCTGCGATCTGGAAAGCGCGGCCTCACGACTTTGATACTCTTTGCGACGATCGTCCTGGGCAGGTTGGTTTTCGCTGATACAGATACCGACCGGCTGATCGAGAAGCTCTTGCCAAGTCTCACAGCACCGGATTTTTCGAAATTGGCTTCGGCTCCCAAGGCGTTCTATATCTCGCTTGTCTTGGCCGTCGCATTGGTCGGCGTAGAATTCATTGGGCAACGCAATAGTTGGGTTGCTCGGCGGAGCTACAAACACCTGCGAGCTTGGATTCCTCTGGCGGTAATTGTCTTCCTGATCGTTCTCCTTACCGAGAACACCGGTTTGGAATACGCAGTTTATGGTCAACGATGAAAAGGGTCCGACCAATGCAGATGCGGCCGAAAAAAGTGTTCGTCTGGATAGCCCTTTCCTTGGCGGTGCTTTATTGTGCCAATCTTGGATATTCATTCGTAGTTTCTGGAAACAAACTCCGCCAACCTCTGATGCAACCGCATCTGGATAATTTCGACACCATAACGAACCCCATCGAAGGATTGATCCTCGGAGGATCAAATGCACTGTACGGCCTGTCAGCAGACCTCTTGTCGGAGGGGCTTGGGACCAGATTTTACAATTTCTCCTTTCCCGGAGAAGCATCAAGCTTAGAGAATTACGACGCTCTGTTGGAAACGGCTGCCACTGTTGCTGATTTTTCCGAGGTGAGAGCGGTGATCTGGTCGTCTATTGAATTCTATCATGCGCAATACCGGCCGGGCATCGCCGGAAATCGCGCAACTAATCGTCTTCTTTCAGTGTTCCCTAACGAGTCTCTGCTTCGCTCCATCTGGATGCGTTTGGGTAAGGCAGAGTCTAGCCAATCAAGATCGATCACTCCCTCCGGCGACTTGGATTTTGCGTTATTTCATTGTACCGGAGCGTCATCGACCCAGCTTTCCCTCCGGCCTAACCCAGCCTACCTTTCCTATATTGCTCAGGTCATCGTGATTTTGCGAAGCCGATTTCCAAAGGCTTCGGTCGTGATCGTCGCTCCTCCCCTTTTTGAACCCTCCAAGGCGCCGCAGCAGTATCTTTTGGATGTGCAATCCGTTGTTAAGGGTCTGGACGCGGAGTTTATCTTTCAGGCCGAAATCGAGAGCCAGGACCAGATTTGCGATGCCTATCACCATCCCAATGCCTTTGGTCGAGCAACACGCACATTGGAATTGGTGAACATTTTAAATCGGGAAGTCGACTAGACTGTTTTGGTCCAAACACAGGTGCCATCAGAACTGATCCAGAGGCGCTGAAAGGCGAATTCGAACCAGTCTCAGCGCTTTGGCCATCGCCTTGAACGTCTGCTTGTGTAACAATTAGAGAAAACATTCGTGCCCGCAGCGAATGGCTCCTTTCCGCCCTTAATGTAGAAATGTGCATGGCGCAGCATCTGTCACTATCTCCCCAAAGCCAACTTCCGGCCACCGTCCAAATGCTGCGTCGCAGCTTTCGCATTGCTGCCATCCATGCACACCGCAGCATTTTTTTTGCAGCAACGTCAGTCTGCCAGACAAAGCTGCCGCTCACATCGAACACGTGAGTAGAGAGATGTCTTTCCTGGTTGAAATGGTTGTCAGCCGAGGCGTGGACGGAGACGAATTTTTGCAAACTTCGCGTTCGGCGGAAGCGCAGCATGCGCTCGCTCTCTTCGTCGAAACGGCAAGTGGGAATTCTTGGCGCGATTGTTTTTCCAGCGGCCGGTCTCCTGGCGATCTGCGTTGCCGATAACCTTCATCGCAGCGCCATAAGACCGTAAAAGATCAGACACGATCACATGTGGTCGACCATATCGTTTCATTGATTTTCTTAAAATTTCAGCGCCGCCTTGCGATCCTGGCGCTTGCTGACATAGCTTTCAAGCACTTCGCCCTCGTGATCCACGGTCCTCCAGAGATAGTGGGTTTCTCAGATATTTTCACGAACACCTTGTCCAAATGCCATTGCCAATTCGAATGAGCACGAAGTTGGTGAATCAGTTTCTCTCAGATCTCAGTGGCAAACATCGGGCCAAAACGGTTCCACCAAAACCGCACCGTCTCATGGCTGATCTCGATGCCACTTTCGTGTAGGAAATCTTCGACATTCTGGAGCGAAAGTGGAAAACGAACATACATCATAACCGCTAGACGGATGATTTCGGGGGACGTCTTGCAGTAGCGGAAAGGGGAATGATCTGTCATCCGGAGACGCTAAACGGCCAACCTGCATGGCTCAAGCCAGTTTCCTCTGACAGTGCCAATATGTAGGCGATCCCCATTTTGCCAATAAGCAAGAACAACGGGATAAGGGATCGTCTTTAGGTAGCGCAAGGGGCTGTGTTTTGTCATCCGGCGATGCTAATTTCTCGACCTGCCCGCTTCAACAAGTCTTCTTCTCACCGCGCCTCCTTTTCTATTTGATGTCGATGCCAATGACGGCGGCGCAGTCACCGGCTTTGATCAAGCCTGGAAAATGCCTGCAAATCACAAGGCCCGAGATTTTGGCGGTGTAGTCTATCGGCGGGATGCCTGTGCGCGCGACCGGCCAGACGCGGGCAACGACGTCGTCTTTTGCGACCGTGTCGCCCAGATCAACCATGGGTTCAAACAGTCCGTAATCTTGGCTGAACACAAAACACTCTCCGTCTGGCATGTCGATATTGACCGTGGGATCAAGCTGTAAGTCCCCTTGCAGAATGCCTGCGTGGATCAGGACATTGCGGATGCCTTTCTTGGCGATGGCGATGGATTTCGCCGTGGCCGAACCGCCTCCACCCAACTCGGTGGACCCAAAGACCTTGCCCATATCTTCGACTGCCGTGTCGTACATGCCCACGTTGTCGATTTCCAATAGCATCACCGAATAGGGCGCGTTGAATGCCTGCATCAGGGCGACGCAGGCGGCCTCTTGTGCTTTGTCCTCCAGCAGATGAGCTGCGGCAAAGGGCACAAAGTCCAGCGTTTTGCCACCTGAGTGAAAGTCAAAAACAACGTCCGCCATCGGCACCAGAACCCGTTGAAAATAATCCGCAACTTTCTCGGTTGGGGTGCCGTCGGGGCGGCCGGGAAAGCTTCGGTTCATGTTGCCTTTGTCGATGGGCGAGGTGCGGGTGCCCGCGCAGTATGCGGGATAGTTGAAGGCGGGCACGATGATGACGCGGCCCGTGATGTCCTCGCGCTGCAAAGTGACCGTCAGCTCT
>JBLHTS010000274.1:0-4652 GCA_047627695.1 Yoonia sp.
GCCGCATATCAATGCGTTTGCACATCATCTTGTTCTTCTAAACTCCCACCGGAGGCACCGGACGGGGACCACATCAAACAAACGGTTTTTGTCGAAAACGCGATGTCGTCTCTAGGCGATGCCCTCATAAATCTTGGCTATACGCACGACGGCTTCTTCGGGAGGCAGTTCTTCGCTCTCGCCAGTGCGACGACAGGTCAGTTCAACAACCCCGTTCTTAAGACCCCGTGGACCAACCGTGATCCGCCAAGGCAGACCGATCATGTCCATTGTGCCAAACTTGGCGCCAGCGCGTTCGTCGCGGTCATCGTAAAGTGGCTCTAGGCCTAACGCGGTAAGGGACGCGTAAATCGCCTCACAAGCCGCATCGGCGGCCGCATCACCAGAGCGCATGTTGAGGATACCGCAGTGGAATGGCGTCACACCTTCAGGCCAGATGATGCCCTTGTCGTCGTGGCTGGCCTCGATGATCGCCCCCAACAGACGCGATACGCCGATCCCGTGGCTCCCCATATGCACAGGAACTTTTCCGCCTTGGCCATCATCGACCAGTGCGCCCATCGCCTCGGAGTACTTGGTGCCAAAGTAGAAAATCTGACCAACTTCGATGCCACGCGCTGTCCGCTTTCGCGCATCAGGGATCGCGTTGAACAACGCCTCGTCATGGGTTTCATCTGTACGCGCATAGCGGCTTGTGAATTCATCCAACACAGCCGCACAGGCAGCTTTGTCATCATAGTCGATCTCCCGGTCGCCGAACTTCAGATCGGTGATCTCGCTGTCATAAAATACTTCGGACTCGCCCGTTTCGGCCAGCACGAGAAACTCATGCGTATCATCGCCGCCAATCGGGCCGCTGTCGGCACGCATCGGGATCGCTTGCAGGCCCAAACGCTCGTAGGTGCGTAGGTAGCTCACAAGGTGGCGGTTGTAGGCGTGCAGCGCGTCTTCTTTGGTCAGGTCGAAGTTGTAACCGTCCTTCATATAGAACTCACGGCCCCGCATCACGCCAAAGCGCGGACGGACCTCGTCGCGGAATTTCCACTGGATTTGATAAAGCGTCAGCGGCAAGTCTTTGTAGCTTGTGACATGTGCGCGGAAAATATCGGTGACCAATTCCTCGGCCGTCGGGGTGAACAGCATCTCGCGTCCGCCGCGATCCTTAATCCGCAGCATTTCTTCGCCGTACGCATCGTAGCGCCCACTTTCGCGCCAAAGGTCCGCTGACTGGATTGTCGGCATCTGGATCGCGATGTGACCCGCGCGCGCCTGTTCTTCGTGCACAATGTCTTCAATCTTGCGCAACACCTTAAAGCCCAGCGGCAACCACGAATAAATACCGACAGAGGCCTGTTTGATCATACCGGCCTGCAACATATAGCGGTGGCTGACAATCTGCGCTTCGCGCGGCGTTTCTTTGAGAACAGGAAGGAAATAGCGGCTGAGGCGCATTTTATTGACCTTTATCTATATGTGTTAGAACGCGGTGTAATCTGCGCAAGTGGACCCCGCAAGCACTGTCGGACCTACACCCACGCTATTTATTGCATCCTGCCCTTGCGCCGCGCCGCGCCATAGCGCATCTATTTCTTAAGCAAACACAGGATTTCCATGGCACTTCCGATCAGTCAGCAGGCAAAATATTGGGGCATCGCGACGGCCGTCTTTTTGGTTGTCTTGTGGTTTTTGGGTGATGTCATCCTGCCTTTTGTTTTGGGCGGGGCGATCGCCTATTGTCTTGATCCTGTTGCGGACAGGCTAGAACGCGCAGGCTGCTCGCGAACGGCGTCGGTTGCGATAATCACATTGGTTACGATCTTTATTTTCGTCCTATTGATCCTTTTGGTGATCCCGACCCTCATCCAACAAACCGCCGCACTTATTGAAGCTGCACCCGAGCTTTTTGGTCGCCTGCAAGCGGGCCTGACCGAGCGGTTTCCACAATTGATGGACGCGGAAAGCACAATCCGGCAACAGTTATTGGCTATCGGTGAAACGATCCAATCCAAGGGCGGCGAATTCCTAAATGGCGTCCTTTCCTCAGCGTTGGGGCTGATCAACATCCTTGTTTTGTTGATTATTGTTCCTGTGGTGGCGTTCTATATGCTTCTAGACTGGGACAAGATGACGGCCAAGATTGACGATATGCTGCCACGCGACCACGTCGAAACGGTACGCATGTTGGGTCGCGAGATTGATGCGACTTTGGCATCGTTTATCCGTGGGCAAGGCACGGTTTGCCTAATCCTTGGTACCTATTATGCCGTTTCATTGATGATAGCGGGGCTCAATTTTGGCCTGATCGTGGGCTTTATAGCAGGTCTGATTACCTTCATTCCTTATGTGGGCGCTCTGGTCGGTGGTGTTCTCG
The DNA here is from genome assembly GCA_047627695.1 of Yoonia sp. Taxonomy (GTDB): domain Bacteria; phylum Pseudomonadota; class Alphaproteobacteria; order Rhodobacterales; family Rhodobacteraceae; genus Yoonia. The sequence goes on from JBLHTS010000274.1 coordinate 2,372, forward strand.
CTATCGGCCTTGCGCTGTTCCAGTTCTGGGGCACCGTTGAAGTCGTGGATGGCGACACCGTCACTTACGCCACCAACTGGCTACGGATCGGGATTATTGGCGGTATTTTCGGTATTGGCCAATTTCTGGAAGGCAACATTTTAACGCCCAAACTGGTCGGTGGCTCCGTCGGGTTGCATCCTGTTTGGTTGCTCTTTGCATTGTCAGTTTTCGGGTCGTTGTTTGGGTTTGTGGGTATGTTGGTCGCCGTGCCGATTGCCGCGATGATAGGTGTCGTGACCCGTTGGGGGCTGAGCCAATATAAAGGCAGCTTGCTTTATCGCGGCCAGTCGAAGGACGGCTAACATGGCAAATCAGCTTGCATTTGACTGGCCAGCGGGGGTTGCACTGGGGCCTAATGACTTTTTCGTTTCACAAGCCAACGCGCAGGCATTTGCCATGCTCGGCACACCCGACACATGGCCAGAAGGTAAGCTGGTGGTGACGGGTCCATCGGGTGCGGGCAAAAGCCATCTTGCCAGAATTTTCCGCACACAATCTGACGCGGTTTTGTTGAATGCCATCGACATTGCCGCAGACTTTCGCACCCAAGCCCTCGCTATAATCATCGAAGACATGGAGCATTTGCCCCGCGCCTCTGAAGAGGCAGTCTTTCACTTGCATAACAACCTGCGCGCTAGCGGTGGATTCATCTTGATGACAGCGGAAACGCCGCCCATTCGCTGGCCCATCGCCCTGCCTGATCTGGCCAGCCGCATGCAGGCCGCGACCGTCGTCGAAATTGCAAACCCTGATGATGCGCTGCTGTCAGCACTAATTATGAAGCTGTTTGCAGATCGCCAAATCAGCCCCAAACCGGCATTGGTGCAGTATCTTTCGACAAGGATCGAACGTTCCTTTGCGGCGGCAGCAGACATTGTCGCCCAACTGGATGCAGCGGCCCTTGCCCAAGGCCGAAAGATCAACAAAGCACTGGCCGCCGACCTGCTGGACAAGCGCGACTGACCCCGCGATACTTGTAATAGAACCGCGACAATGGCGGCGTAAAAGGGCAAAATGATCAACGCAGATTTTCTTGAAGGGGAATATCCGGCACCGACAAAGCTGGATATCGACCTCGCTTCGCCCGCACGTTTCGTGAACCGGGAACTTAGCTGGCTAAGCTTTAACTGGCGGGTGCTGGAAGAAGCCGAAAACCCGCGCGTGCCATTGCTTGAGCGTTTGCGGTTTCTGTCGATCTCTGCCGCGAACTTGGATGAATTCTATACCGTCCGTGTCGCAGGCCTGCGTGAATTGTCAAACGAAGGCAACAGCACACCCGGCCTTGATGGGCTTACGCCTGCTGAACAGCTGGTTGTAATCGACGAAGACGCCCGTGCGCTGATGACCCGCCAACAGACTGTATTTACACAACTGCAAGCCGAGATGGCAGCGCAGAATATTCACATCCTGACGCGCGCCGACTTGAGCGATGCCGATATCGCTTACCTAGAAGACGTTTTCATCGAACAGGTGTTTCCGGTTCTGTCCCCGCTGGCCATTGACCCCGCACACCCGTTTCCGTTTTTACCGAACGAAGGCTTTGCATTGGCGCTGCAACTGGAACGCCCCAGCGACAAGCGGCAATTGCGGTCATTGCTGCCTGTGCCCGCGCAAATCGACCGTTTCGTATCTTTGCCTGCCGAAACCGGACATCGGTTTCTGCCCTTGGAAGAACTGCTTTTGCTGCACATTTCGCGGCTGTTTCCGGGCTATAAGATCAAAGGCAACTGCGCTTTTAAAGTTTTGCGCAACAGTGATCTGGAACTTGAAGACGAAGCCGAAGATTTGGTCCGCGAGTTTGAAACTGCCCTTAAACGCCGCCGTCGCGGCGAGGTGGTGCGCCTGAAGCTTTCTACCGGTGCGCCAAGTGCTTTAAAGAAACTGATCATGTCCGAATTGCACGTGACCGAAGAGGCTGTCGTGGAAGTGGACGGATTGATCGGTATCGCCGACCTTGGCGAACTTGTCCTTGAAAGCCGCCCTGACCTTTTGTGGCCCACATTCGCGCCGCGCGTGCCAGAGCGCGTACAAGACCACGATGGTGATATGTTCGCTGCAATTCGCCAAAAGGACATGCTTCTGCATCACCCATATGAAACCTTCGACATGGTGGTACGGTTTCTGACCCAAGCGGCGCGTGACCCTGACGTCGTTGCAATCAAACAGACACTTTACCGGACTTCCAAACGATCGCCCATTGTCGAAGCGCTTTGCGAGGCCGCCGAAGACGGCAAATCGG
>JBLHTS010000275.1:0-4638 GCA_047627695.1 Yoonia sp.
CATGTGCCGCCAAAGTACGACCGCCTAGGGACTGCCACTGCTTGGGAAGTGGGCCACCTGCGCGGGTACCGCGACCTGCGGCGACGATGATTGCTGCTGACTTCATAATTTCCCCGTTCTTGCGTATCTTAGGTGTATTGGCTGGAGCCCAGCGGCGCAATTCGGCAGTTTCACGTGCATTTTGCTTAATAATTAAGCATATGCCAATATTGCAGGACATTTTTGACCTGGTTTCGTTGCGATCGTTGCGATCTCGACTTATCAGTTGGCTCAACTGGAACCAGACTATGAGTGTGCAGCACTTTGGCAAATAACGAATCTTTGGTATTAAACGACGTCGTTTTGACCCCGCCTGTGGCGCTTGCCCCACTTGCAGGCGTTACAGATTTGCCGTTTCGTCAATTGGTTGCGTCGTTCGGGGCAGGCTGGGTGGTCAGCGAAATGGTCGCCAGCCAAGAAATGGTGCAAGCCAAACCCGCAGCCCGCGAAAGGGCGGAACTAGGTTATGACCAAGCAGGGACCGCCGTGCAAATCGCTGGATGCGAGGCCTATTGGATGGCAGAGGCCGCCCGCATGATCGAGGCGAACGGCGCTGCGTTCATTGACATCAATATGGGATGCCCCGCCAAAAAGGTGACAAGCGGCCATTCAGGGTCGGCCTTGTTGCGCACGCCAGACCATGCGTTGTCTTTGATCGAGGCTGTTGTGAATGCAGTCAGTATACCTGTGACGCTGAAAACCCGCCTTGGATGGGACGATCATACGCTTAACGCCGCAGTGGTCGCCAAACGCGCCGAGGATGCAGGTATCAAGCTGGTCACGATCCACGGGCGCACACGTTGTCAATTCTACCACGGGTCAGCGGATTGGGCGGCGATCGGGCGGATCAAAGATGCAGTGAGTATTCCTGTGATCGCAAATGGCGATATTACCGACGCGGCAACGGCGCGCGAGGCCCTGCGCATGTCGGGAGCAGATGGCGTGATGATTGGACGCGGTGCGCAAGGGCGGCCATGGGTGTTGGCGCAAGTGGCAGCGGCCTTGCATGGCACCAAGCCGCCGCAAAAACCGCAGGGCAAAGACCTGATAGAAATGGTCTGCACCCACTACGAGGCGATGCTGTCGTTTTACGGAGCCCAGATGGGTCGCAAAGTGTCTCGCAAGCACTTGGGTTGGTACATGGATGATGTTGGTACTGGCGAGACGCTGCGCAAAGCAATCTTGACCCATGCCGATCCGGCAAATGTATTGCGTGACCTGCCAGATGCATTGAATGAAAAGGTGGCTGCATGATTTTAGGACAAGCGCTTTGGTCGTCATTGCCGGTCCCGTCTTTGATGTTGGACGGCGACGATGTGATCACGATGAGCAACCCTGCCGCAGAAAGTTTTTTGAACATGTCGGCGAAATTGCTAGTTGGTCAAAAGCTGTGGGAAAAGGTGATGATCGACGCCCCGCTTGAGGCGCCGTTCGGTCGCGCGCGCAAGAACCGCACATCGCTGTTTGTAAACGACGTGGATGTGGGCAGTGGCGATCGGGCGCCGATGCTCTGCAACATTCAGTTTGCGCCGTTGCGGGGGGCGGACGATACCATGATTGTCATGATCAGCCCGCGCGAGATTGCGAGCCGGATCAATCAGAACCATTCGACGGGAAAAGCCGCCAAATCCGCAATTGGCATGGCCGAAATGCTGGCCCATGAAATCAAGAACCCGCTTGCGGGAATTACAGGTGCAGCGCAACTTTTGTCGATGGGCCTTGGCCCTGAAGATCAGGAAATGACCGATCTGATTGTTGAGGAAAGCCGCCGGATTGTGAAGCTGCTTGAGCAGGTTGAACAATTTGGAAATCTGCGCCCTCCCGTTCTGAAACCGGTTAATATCCACGATATACTGGACCGTGCAAGGCAATCGGCCTCTGTGGGCTTTGGCGCGCATATGCTTTTTATTGAAGACTACGACCCTTCCTTGCCATCAACGCTGGCAGATGCGGATCAGCTTTTGCAGGTGTTCCTGAACCTTCTCAAGAACGCATCCGAAGCTTGCAGCGATGCGGGACGCATTCGCCTGCATACGTTCTATGACACGTCGCTGCGCGTGCGCCGTTCTGACGGCACCCAAGCGCGTCTGCCGCTGCAAGTCGAGATCATTGATGATGGCCCGGGCCTACCACCAGAGATCGCCGATGATATTTTCGAGCCATTCGTGTCTGGCAAAGACAACGGAACGGGGCTTGGTTTGGCGTTGGTGTCCAAACTGATTGGCGACGGCGGCGGTTGGATTTCGGTCGATAGCATCCCGGGCCGCACCGTGTTCCGCATTTCATTACCCGTGGCGCCACCCGATACCCTGACAGGAGATAATTAATGGACGGTACAGTTCTTGTTGCTGACGACGACCGCACGATCCGCACTGTGCTAACCCAAGCGCTGACACGTGCGGGATGTAAGGTTCATGCTACCTCTTCTCTGGTCACGTTGATGCGCTGGGTGGAAGAAGGGAAAGGCGATCTGGTGATTTCGGATGTGGTGATGCCTGACGGGAACGGTTTAGAGCAGTTACCTAAGATTTCCGCCGCCCGCCCTGGTCTGCCCGTCATCGTAATCTCGGCGCAGAATACCATCATGACCGCTATTCAGGCGGCAGAGGCGGAAGCTTACGATTACTTGCCCAAGCCGTTTGATCTGCCTGATTTGATGAAACGCGCTGCCCGCGCGCTTGAGGTCAAGCGCCGCGCCCCTGTGACGCGCAGCCCTGATGCCAAAGCAACCGAGCAAGGCGGTGATTTGCCACTTGTGGGGCGTACGGCGGTCATGCAGGCGCTTTACCGGTTGGTTGCGCGGGTGATGAACACGCAATTGTCGGTACTAATCACAGGCGAAAGTGGGACCGGAAAATCCTTAATCGCCCGCGCTATCCATGACTTTTCAGACCGACGCAGCCTACCTTTCGTCGTTGTCTCTTCGCTTGATTTGGAAGGCATGGATGGTCCGTCAACAATTCTCAGTCGCGCGAAAGGCGGTTCGATATTGTTTGATGAGGTTAGCGATTTGTCTGAACCCGCGCAGGGGCGGATTGTGCGGATGTTGGATAGTTTGGGCGAAAATGCGCCCCAGATTATGGCGACGTCCCAATCTGACCTGATGGCGCGGATGGAGGACGGGCAATTTCGCGAAGATCTGTTTTACCGACTGGGTGGCGTTACGGTTGATGTGCCATCCTTGCGTGAGCGCGTTGATGACATCCCGCTATTGTCGGAACATTTCCTTGCGCGCGCCGAACGCGATGGTGCTCCTGTGCGTCGCTTTGGTACCTCGGCGCTTGATCTTGTGCGCGCCTATAGCTGGCCGGGCAATGTGCGGCAGCTTGAAAACGCTGTACGCCGCTTGGTGTTCACGTCCGCCGAAGAGGAGATTACCCGAAGCGAGGTTGAACTTGTCCTTGGCAATCAGCCCGCGATTGAGCCGCTACGCTCTGGCAGCGAAGGCGAAAAACTTAGCGCAAGCGTGGGCAAACATTTGCGCCGCTATTTCGACTTGCATGGGGGTGTTCTGCCACCTCCGGGCCTCTACAACCGTATTTTGAAAGAAGTCGAAGGTCCGCTGATCGAGATTGCCCTTGATGCGACAGGTGGAAATCAGGCGAAATGTGCTGATTTATTGGGGATCAACCGCAATACGTTGCGAAAGAAAATCAACGACCTCGATATCCGCGTGACACGGCGCCGCAAATTGATGTAAAACCGCAACATAACCTTGGCGCGCTTACGTCAGTATGCGTCAGACCACATAAAAACTGCGGTATCGTGGGGGCGACCTCACCTCAATTACAGGGCGTAACGCTTGCGGCGCACCCTTCTAGGTCTCGATTTTGGGCGGTTCAGCCGCTGGCTGCGCCAACGTCATGTGCAAAGCGCGCTGACGCTTGGTCTGATCATGGCCGCACCTTTGTTGGCGGCACTAACCTATATAATCGTGGGGCCGTTGGACCTTGGGGCGTCGTCGACGACTTTACAATTGGTCCTGTTGCTGGACCTGACCTATGTCTTGATCGTCGCGGCCTTGGTGATGCGCCAAGTGGCACGGATCATTTCTGCGCGGCGTGCGCGCTCTGCGGGGTCACAGCTGGCCGTCCGGCTGACAGGGGTTTTCGCGCTATCAGCGCTGGTCCCGATTGTACTAGTCGCAGTGTTTTCGGTCACACTGATTTCGATTGCTCTTGACGGGTTGTTCTCGGAACCGGTTGGCAAAGTGCTGCGGACCTCGCTGACCACGGCGCAAGCCTACCAAGCAGAACATACACGCGAATTGACCCGCGACGGACAAGGGCTTGCAGCCTATTTGAACCGCGAAAGACAGAACAATCTGTTTATGGATGACGGCGAAGTACGCCGCGCTTTGGGAGAAGTTCAAACCCAGATTGAACGCAGCCTGACCGAAGCCTTTGTGATCAACGGTCTTGGGACAATCGCCGCGCGCGGCTCACAGTCTTACGAATTCTACTATGAACGCCCGACCCCTGCACAATTTCAAGAGACAAGCGAGACGGGTCTTGCGATCATTCAGGATTTGCAGAACGACGAATTTCGTGCGCTGATCCCGTTGACTGCTTTTCGCGACCGTTATCTTTATGTGACCCG
>JBLHTS010000276.1:0-4636 GCA_047627695.1 Yoonia sp.
CGCGCGCGCAACACCTTTTCCAGATCGGGCTGGTGAAACCGCCAACTTGGATGCCAGCCAAGCGGGCCTTCTTCACTTGGACGCGGCCAGTCCAACAGCAGCTTGCCGTTGGGATCAACAAACCGCATGCCCGGATTGATGCGCAATTGCGGCAACAGCTCGTCAGCGATGCCGATCCACTGGAAAACCCGCATGATCTCATCGTCGAAATGCACGGCGCGCGGCAGATGGTAGGCCACGGGTTCGCGTTCCAGCACAAGCGTTTTCACCCCCAGCACGCCAAGAAGATGTGCGAGTGTGGCACCCACCGGGCCAAGGCCGACAAGGACGACGTCAAAATTTTCAGATGTGTTTTGGATTGCCATGATCAGTGCCCCTGCTTGGAAAGTTCGCCGTAAAGCCACGGGCAATCGGCCAGATGTGGTGCACGCTTACCCTCGCGGGCGGCTTGCAAACGCATATCGCGCAAGGCTTTGCGCCCGCCCTCTTCAGTCAGATACAACCGCTCGTGCCCCCAGAAACTTGGGCCAACCGTGGTTTCGTGCGGCTCCCATGTCGGTGGGTCAATCTGACGTCCGCCCCAGCCGTTTTCGACAAAGAAACCGGACGGAGAATTGGCGTAATAGGATGTCATAAAATCATTGGTGTGCCGACCCAGGGTATAGGCCACGCGATCCTCTTGCTGTTGTGCAAGGTCAAACCCTTGGCCCACATCATCAAGGTTTTGGAATTCAACCATGAAGTGATGAAACCCCGCCCGCCCAGACCCCACCATGGCAAAGCTGTGGTGGCGCCCGTTGACATGGAAGAAATACAAAGGAAACGGTTGCAGGCCATAATCGGAGACATGGAAATCTAATGTGTCGCGGTAGAACGGGAGCATCTTGTCGATGTCTTTGACGTGCAAAACCGCATGTCCCATACCCATAGGACCTGTCTTAAATCCATCAATGGGCCGGCCGGGCTGGAACGGGTCAGTCGTGATCATGGGGGCAAAAAACAGCTCGATCCGGTTGCCCGCGGGATCATGAAACCAAATCAGATCTTGTACGAACCGCCGGTCAGACAACGCCTTTGATCCCATGGTTACAGGCGTTCCCATCCGTTCCAGCCGTGCGGCATAGGTCAGCAGGTCATCCTTGGCGGCGACCTCCCATCCCATGAAGGCAAGGGTTTCGCCCGGTTCATCAGACACAAGCAGGCGCTGCACGCGGTCATCCATGCGAAAGGCCATCGCCTTGCCGCCACGGTCGATCTTTTGCATTCCCAGCAGCTGCCCCGCAAAGTCTGACCAATCGTCCAACCGGTCTGAACGCACGCCAAGATATCCCAATGCGCAAATTGCCATCTTGTGGTCCTTTGTCGCTTCTATTTGTTTCAATGCAAGGGTGAGACCCCGACCGATTTTTGGTCGAGATCAACGCTTGGTTACTCGCCCGACAATTCCCGAGCGCGGTCGAGGACCGCCACAGCTGCCTCCGGCTTGTCCGACAGCCAAAGATCGCTGGCACCTGCCAGCGCCGCATTCCAGTCCGCTGTGGCCTGATCGTCGAGGCTGATAAAGTTCACCTCGCCTGCTGCGCGCATCTCAGCTTCGATGGTCGCCTCGCCGGTGTCAATCCGTTCGGCAACCCATGCGCTGCGCTGGCTGAGTGACATCGCATCGATCACGGCTTTGTCGGCGTCCGGCAGGCTGTTGTATGTGTTCATGTTCATCAGGAACACCAAGGGGCTTGCGATGAACCGCGTCTCGGTGACGTTCGGCGCAACCTCGTACAGGCGGAACGTGCGATATGCATCCATTGTCCATGCCGCACCGCTCACCACGTTACGCTCAATGTTTTCGTAAACCTGCGGAGCTGGCATCGGCACGCCAGCAGCCCCAAGACTGTCCAGCAGCGCTGATCCGAATGGCGAGGGCGAGCGCATTTTCAACCCAGCAAGATCATCCGCACTGGCAGCTCCTTCGCCGGAGGTGAAAATCCGGTAGCCCGGCGTCGAAAACAGCGCGATGATCTTGTATTCAGAAAACTCGTCGCCCAGCAGCCCTTCGTCCATCAACCCGTTCAACACGGCTGTGCCCGTCGCCGCATCGCTCGCGATGCCGGGGATTTCGACGACAGATGTCATCGGATAAACGCCCGCCGAATAGGTCGGCACCACAAAAGCCACGTCCGCGACGCCAGCGGCCACTAATTCTGCCTGCGCTGGAGGCGACCCAAGGATGCCACCAGGATACAGCTTGAACTGGTTACCGTCAGAAAGTTGGGGGTTCACCTCATCGATCCAGGCTTGCAGCGTTTGCGAGAAGAACCCGGGCGCGGGTTCGAAAGAGGAGACGCGCATCTCGCGCGCCTCGGCACTGCCAAGACTGGCTGCCAGTGCGATAGCCGCCGCAAAGGCCGCGCGGAGCGGTTTGATTTGGAATGTCATGTGTTAGTTCTCCCTGTTTTAATATTCAGAATGCGTTCTGTGGCAGCCACAAAACCAACATTGGAAAGGCGACGATCAGCGCGATGCGCACAATGTCCGCGGCCACGAAGGGCAGCACGCCGCGCCAAAGTGCGGTCATTGGGATGTCGTTGTTGACGGCTTTCAGCACGAAAAGGTTCATGCCGACAGGTGGCGTAATCAGCCCCATTTCGACGACCATCACGGCGTAAATACCGAACCAGATCAGATCGATGCCAGCCGCTTGCGCAATCGGGACGAACAGCGGGACAGTCAGCAGCAACATCGCAAGGCTGTCCATCAGCGTTCCCAGCACCAGATAGATTATGCTCATGAGCAAGATCACCAAAAGCGGTGTGCCAAGGATGTTTGCGAACAGGTCGGTTAAAGAAAACGGTAAGCCCGACAGCGCCAGAAAGAAGTTGAACAGGTTGGCGGCAATCAACACCAGATAAAGCGCGCCGCAGGTCATCGCGGTGTCGCTGGCAGCGGCGAGGAAACCGGTGAAGGAAAGACGCCGTGACAACACACCGTAGGCAAGGACAACGGCGACACCAACCGCTGCAGTTTCGTTTGCAGTGAAATAACCACTGTAAAGTCCACCCATGATCAACCCGAAAACCCCAAGCGGTGGCAGCAGTTCGACCAGCGCCGCGTATCGCTCTGTCAGACTGGCGCGGTCACGGCGCGGGGCGTCGGAGCGGCCAAGCAAGATCGGTATCCAGATCGCGCAGCAATAAAGCGTGATCGCTAGCAAGATCGGCCCTGCGGTCGCCAGCATGAGCTTGCGAATGGATTGCTCGGCCAGGAACGCATAGATCACAAGGACTGTTGAAGGCGGAATAAGGATACCGAGCGTTCCACCCGCCGCGACTGTTCCAGACGCAAGGCTGTCAGAATATCCTGCTGCCCGCATCTCTGGCAGCGCGATACGTCCCATTGTCGCGGTGGTGGCCAGCGATGAACCAGAGATCATCCCGAACCCGGCAGAGGCGCCAATAGTCGCAAGTGCCAGACCGCCCCGACGATGTCCGATCAACGTGCGCATTGCTGAATACAGCCGTGCAGAAAGCCCACTTTGCGCGGCGAGGTTTCCCATCAGGACGAACAGCGGCAACATGGTCAGCGTGTAATTCGTCAGCGCGTCCCATATGGTCGTCGCCCCAATGGTCACTGTTGCAGACACCCCAAGTATCAGCGCGCAGCCTGACAGCGCAATCAATCCCATGGCCACCGCGACCGGAACCTCAAGCAAGATCAGCGTAATTACAACCGCAAAGCCGACACCACCATAAAGCAAACCACTATCCATCAGATAACTCCCCCCGAAGGATCACAATGATCCGTCCGCCCGCCGCGACCAACGCCGCGACAAAGGCCAGCGCGGTGATCGCCAGAAGCATATCCATTGGCAGCTGCATGTCAGGCGATGTCTCGGGCCCGCCCCATTTGTTGATGGCGTAAAGCGTCATGATTACGGCAAGTAGCACTGCGAGGAGGAGTGAGAAGAGCGCGCCAAAGAAGCCCAATGGTCGCTCAAACAGATTCGGATTCAATTCGCTCAGCAATCTAGCAGAGACATGCGTATTTTGGTGATAGCAAACCGGGATTGACAAGAGCGCACCGAACCCAATCGATAATGTTGTAAGCTCAATCACGCCGGATAGATTGCCTCCCGTGGTCGCCCGCAAGACAACATCAAAGACCGTCGCCATTGCCCCGACCAGAAAGCTGGCAGCCGCAAACAGAAGCAAGGTCCGAGAAAGCATGCTGTACTTCAAAATCCAAAACATTCGAAATATGTGGTGCCCACAAGGGTACATATGTGTGTCGGCATCGATGCTATCCTTATCGTCAAATCTTGATCTGCTATTGTTCTAATAAAGCCAAATGTAACTGCCTTGTCGGGCGAAATAACAACTGTCCACCTGGTGGACAGGACGTTCGGCACCGTCACTAATTTTCATGGTGGTGTCCTATGCTTAAATCTTACCAAATAGTTGGAAACACGGACATCAGACCAGTTTTGTCGCAAAGTTTTACTCGGTTTCAGTATTAGAGACCTCTGCATAAGTCTGGGATTCCCCTGAAGGTTTAATTTTGCTATTTTAAAGCCATGCAGAAGCCATTTTCCACCCAACCCGAACTCTTCATTACCAGCGCTGATCTTGAGCATGCGAGCCTG
>JBLHTS010000277.1:0-4610 GCA_047627695.1 Yoonia sp.
CGGTGATTGCAGCATGCAGTCCACTGCGCACAGTTGCACGCAGTTGGTCATGCTGTTGTTTGCGGCGGATCAGTGCTTTGGCCCGCAGGGTTAATTCGGCCGAAGAGGCACCAAGCGCCACGGCATCATCAGCGCCCAAATCCAGGAACAGCGCGGTCACTTCTGGTTGGTCGGGGGGCACAATAATTAACTGTGCTGCCAAACGGGTCCCAATTCGGGAACGCAGATCAGAAACAAAACTGAAAATGACCGTTCGTTTTCAGGGATTGCAGAGGCATAAATAATCAGCAGATCCGGCGCGGTCGCGGGTGTCTCTGCGCCCAAGGCGGCGTCCATCCCGATTGGCGTAACCGGGCAACGCAGGTCTTGTGATAACGCGTCGATCATAGGGGTATGATCGTCCGGTGTCGCCGTTACGAATGCGATTTTGGCCGGCACTTCAAAGTGTTTGCGGGCGTCTTCGAAGCCCAGTGCGCGACTGGTACTTTCACGCAAAAACAGTTCCTGCCCGACACTGCGTACGCGCAGCAAACTGCGGATTCGCCCCAGCAACAGCGTATCATTGATCGGACGGGGCAGAACATCGTCGGCCCCCGCATCCAATGCGGCAAAGCGGGCCATGGCAGTGTCAGAAATTCCCGTAGCGATCAGCGCAATTGAGGCGGTATCAGGGGAACTGCGTAGTTTTTTGCAAAACGCGTGATGGTCCTGGGCAGAATCGGCAAAATTCACCAAGATCAAATCAGGCCGGTTCTGCGCCAACGCGCGTTCCGCATCGGCCCGGTTCGCGCAAGCATCTACATCAAACTGCGCAGACTGCATTTTCACCTTCAGCACAATCCGATTGTTCGCTATCGCATCCAAGATCAGTATTCGCGCAGGCATCGGATACATCCTTTCTGAGCCGAGCCCTCATTTCCTTGGATGCATTCTCTGCGTTAATGGTTAAGAAACAGTTTCCACCGCATTAAGGAAGCGCCATGCAGCAGGAACAAGCACAGATCATCGCACTTCAAGCCCTTGCATGGCTGGTAGGCAACGACGACCTTTGTCCAACTTTCTTGGGGGCCACCGGCGGATCAGTGGATGATCTGCGCACGCGCGCGGCTGATCCCGCATTCCAAGGTGCTGTGTTAGACTTCATCACGATGGACGATGCTTGGGTGATCGCGTTTTGCGACACGATCAACCTCAAGTATGATCAACCACTGCGCGCGCGCTATGCCTTGCCCGGGGCCGAGCAAATGAATTGGACCTAGAGAGCGATTTTGAGCGTTGCACCCGCCTGCGTCGCACGACTTTGACACAGGATCATCGCGGCCTTTTGTTGGCTTTTCGACAAGACAAAGTCGCGGTGGTCCACGTCGCCAGAAATGACGCCGCATTTGCATACGCCGCATAGCCCATCGGCGCATTTCACATCAACATGGACACCTGCCGCAATCAACGCATCTGATGCGGATTGGTTGGCCGCGACAGCGATCTTGCGACCGTCCTTTAGCACCAATGCAAAGGGATGGTTCTCATAGTCCGGCTGCTCAGGCACCGCGAAATATTCAAGATGGCGGGCGTCTTCGGGAAAACCATTCGTGGTCGCGGCATCTATCACGGCGGTCATATAGGCATCAGGTCCACAGGTGTATATATGTGCGTTCTGGGTGTATTTCGTGATTGCCGCAAGATCCGCACGCGCGCCTTCGTCCGTGATGTGCAGATGCACGTTCTTGGCCCAAGGCACAGCCGCGAGATCATCAAGAAAGCCTGCTTCAGCGCGGCTGTGGATGCTGTAGTGAAGCACAAAATCAGCGCGCATTGCATGAAGCCTGTGCGCCATTGCAATCATCGGTGTGACACCGATTCCGCCGCCCATCAGCAAGGTTTTCTTGGCGTCCTCTATCAGCGAAAAGTGGTTGATGGGGCGCGAAATATAAACGCGTCGCCCTTTCGAAAATATGCGGTGCATCAGCTTTGACCCACCGCGTCCTGTGTCTTCACGCAAGACGGCGATTTGATATTCTTTTGAATCTGCCGGATTGCCGCTGAGGGAATACTGTCGAAAAAATTCTGGCGCTATAAGGACATCAATATGTGCGCCTGCTGTCGCGGGGGGTAATTGGCCCCCGTCTGGCAGAGAAAATTCATATTTGGTTACCGCGTCAGTCATCTTTGTTACCGTTGAAATCACAACTTGGATGACAGGGGCGTCGCCTTGGACAGGGGTGTAGATATGCTCGGGCACGGCCCCAACCGCGCGGCGTTTGCGATGCTCCTCGGCGGGGATCATGGCTTTATAAGCGGCAATGCCAGCTTCGCGGTCCATCGGCGCAGGCCATGGATAAGGTGGCGGTGCAAGAGGTGCGGGATAAACCGCCAAAGTCTGATCCGCGAAGGTCAGTTTCAGGTCTTTCTGCAAGCCGCGCGCATTCACTGGATGGCGGGAGGGGCGATAGGCACCGTCGTCCTCCATTTCCAAATCCCACCACCATTTCTTGACCGGATTGATTGTCCCTTTGCCCAGTTTGTCATCCAAGGCGGCCAGCGCTTTGGCTGCTTGTGGCACGGTCGTAGCAAGCTTGCGAAACGGTGCTTCGGCAAATAACCCCTCGAGGTTCCACGGGCAGGTCTTCATACATCTGCCGCACATAGCACCGTTTTTTTGGCTGACGCGGTACGTGGTGCATTTCTGGCTGTCGGACTTCCAGATCTCATAGCCGTTGAACATCAGTTTCGGCCCTGCCGTGATCGCCCCAGAGGGACATTCACGCGCGCATTTATTACAGGCTTCGCAGAACCTCTGCAGTCCAAAGTCGATTGGTTTGTCGTGTGCCATCGGCATGTTAGTCGTGACAACACCGGATTTCAGGCGCGGCCCAAGGAAGGGGTTCAGAATGACTTCGCCAATACGGCTGACTTCGCCCAAGCCGGACAGCAGCAGCAGGGGGGGGTGCAGAACTTCGTCATCCATCACCGAATGCACGCGGGCGGTATAGCCAAGGTTGCGCAAATGCTGCGCCAAGACGCCGCCCAACAACGAAAACCGCAGATAAGCGCGCATCGATTGGGCGCAAGCGATCCAGTCGTCGCCGGATGCGCCCTCCATCGTCTCATGGCCTTGGTCGATGATCATGGAAATGGCGTTGTCGTGGTAAGGCGTGATCGGCGCACCGGTGGCGTCGTGGCTGTAGTAGGTCCAGTCGGGGCAGGCCGAAAGCCCTACCGCATCGACGCCCAAAAAGTAGAGTGTTGCCTTGATATTAGCAGCATTGTTTTCGGGGCTGTCTGTGATTTGCGCCGGCGCGGCATCCCCGTCCTGCAACAAAACAAACGCTCCCAGAGAAGGGCGGAATGCAAAGGCCGAAGCTGATTTGCGCACGTAATTGCCGTTCTTGGTGGCATCTTGGACCGATTTCCCCATGTCGCCGAAAAGGGCGCGGGCAAACATATTCGCGCGTTTGGGAACCCGCGCTACATTGGGTCGGTCGATGTACGTCGTGGGTTCTGCGACCCGCTTGAGGGTCTCAAAGGGATGCGGGCCTTTGGTGAAATCGCGGGTGGCATAAGGGTCACGCGTGCGGGCTGATTTTGCGTGGTCGCCAAGGCCAGTTCGGT
The DNA here is from genome assembly GCA_047627695.1 of Yoonia sp. Lineage (GTDB taxonomy): Bacteria > Pseudomonadota > Alphaproteobacteria > Rhodobacterales > Rhodobacteraceae > Yoonia. The sequence goes on from JBLHTS010000277.1 coordinate 3,610, forward strand.
AGCTGAGAGGTGGTTTTTGGAAAGGTTTGATTGGTTGATCAGGCGTCATCGCCAGGGTGGTGGTCACTGCCGCCAGTCCATAGAGGTCACCCGTGAACGGGTTGGTTAGATCGCCGTTTTCCAAGGCAACCAAGCCAGATTGCGCAGCAAGCGCGCCCAAATGTACATCCGATGCGGCCATGGAATGTGCGCGCGCCTCATACCCTAATGTACGGATGTAGCTCGCAAGGGTCACTGCGGTTTCCATGCCCCGCAAGCAGGCGCGTTGCGGCAAGGCATCTTTGATCCAGTCGGTACCTGCTTCACCTTGTCTCGGGTCGCGGGGGTGGTCGTAAAGAAAAACCAGCGCATGAGTGTGGTGGCGGCAGTCCTGTGGTGGCAGCGCCATGCTTTCGCGCAGGCCCGCCATTATCACGTCAATCCCTGCGGCCAGCGACGTGGGTTGCATCGTGCGTAGCTTATCGGCCAAGCGGTCTACGTCGGGATTGGCAATCGGTGTATCCAACCAACCCTGCGCTGGTATTTCGCACATACCCACCATGCTGGCATCACAGTAATACCCAAACGCTTTCAGATGGTTGGCACGTTCAGTCTGATCGTCTGGAATCTCTGCGATCTCGCGTTTGACCATGCCGTCGCGTGTGGCATCCAACATGGCTTGGTAATCCTGCATCGCGTTGACGATGCTACGCGGGTCGGCTGGCCTGCGAAACGGCAGGCCTTTTTGCGGGGACAGTACGCTTAAATCTACTGCCCTCTGACGGCGTAGTTTTTCGAGTGGGAAAGGTCCCAGGTGCATCGGGCGGTTGCGGTATGAGAGAAGCTTCAACATGGTGATTGACACCGTCTTGCGGGCAGGGTCCGGTGTCAACGTAAGAAGAACAAGGAACCCCCATGATCAAAGGCATCATCTTCGACAAAGACGGCACGCTGTTCGATTTCAACGCGACTTGGGGCGCTTGGGCGCGTGGGATGCTTGAGGCTGAAACGAAAGACGCACC
>JBLHTS010000278.1:0-4493 GCA_047627695.1 Yoonia sp.
CTATTCGCCATACTGCGCGGCATTCAATGCCAGCGGCCTCGGTCCCGTTGCATTGGAACGATCAGGGGCTAATTTATTGTCTGACCTAGTGGGAATTGTAACGTGTGGTCAACGCCTTAATCATACACAAAATAAATGGCCAAGCGATAGGCGATATTGTCCGCTTAGGCCGAAATCGAAACTATCACCCAATGACATGCGCACCATCCTAGCTGCGGTGGGAGTGTCCCATGTAGGGATCGAGGGTCTGTGAAGCGGTCGCTGACGCAACCGCAGCGAAATGGCGCTTTGTCCCGCAGAGCAGACCTCGGTGCCCATCGCAGCGAACGGCAACTAAGAGCCCAATCCCGACCTTGTGATGAGGTGATTACCAAACTTCGTGACAAGGCAGCTTGTATACTCCTAGTGTTGGTTAGCCTTTCGACTAAATCGAAACGCGTCAAAGTCGTGGTTCGTCCGGTTCGGTTTTGGTTTCCATCGGAATCTGGACGAAGGAGCGATAACAAATGTCAAAAGTATCATACGTCATCCAATGGACAATTAATGATGGAGAAGTTGAAAACTTCAAAGCCATGGCCAGTGGTTTCGTGTCCGGCGTAAAGGAAAACGAGCCAGGAACGCTGGGATATCAATGGTATATCGGTGAAGATGGAAAACACTGCCTTCTTGAAGAGACATTTGAAAGCTCCGAAGCGCTCCTAACACATCTGGGTAATGTCGGTCCAAGCCTGCCTGGCATCTTGGCAATCGCGCCAATTACTCGGCTGGAAGTTCGTGGCAATCCGTCAGCAGAGGCACGAGATGCCGTGGCAGGGCTCGGTGCAACGCACTTCGTGCAATTTGCAGGCTTCGACAGATAGACACCTGATTTTTGGGCAGGGATAGATGGCAATTCCTGTCCGTTAAGTCTTTTTCCCTCGTTAGGCCCTCGCGCATATATCGTGTTTTGAAAATTCGATATCTTTTCGACAGCAAGGCGCAACGCTGTGCAAGCCATTCTACCTATGATCATCAGAGCGAGAGCGTCGATAGACGCTATCAGAACAACTGCTCGTACTATCAAATAGCGAGTTGTAGAAATGGCAGATTTGTCCCGCAGAGCAGTCATTGGTGCAGCTTGCAGCGAAGGTCTGCTTTGAGCCCAAAGTTACAGATGCCACACGCTGAACAAATCACCGCTGTTGAGCCGTTTATCGAAAAGCTTACAATGTAGAATGAGACTTATCTAAGAACATGCACTGCACATGATGCATGTCGCACAACCCTTTGTGCAGTCGAACCGAGAAAGTAGTCCTGAAGGCCGGGGCGATGCGAAGAAATCACGATGCAGTCAATGTCGGAGTCTGCTGCATATTCAACAATCGTACGTCCAGCGTGTCCACTGACGACAACTGGCTTCACGTCGGTCAGACCTCCAAGTTCCGCTTTTAATTCTGTCTCAGCTTCCGGCCGTCGGCGAATAAGAACTTCATCAGGGATTTGGATAGCCACATGCGCGGGGATCTCCTCAATCACATGCAAAGCCGTTATGGTCGCATCATCCTCAGCGAGAAGGCGCGCAACTTCGATAGCTTTATTGCTGTCTGGGGAATGATCCAGTGCAATCGCGACAAGAATATTTTTGTACATTTCATAACTCCTGCTGTTGGGTCTTTTACCCGCCATCACTAAAACAGTCTGAACATCTACTCATTGACCCATGTCAAAGGTGGTCGTGATCTTGGTCGGCAGGTAGACTGTCCCAAAGCAGTCATTCGTGGATGTTGCAGCGAACGGCCGCTAGGAGCCAAAAGTTCCAGGTGCTGCACTTTACGCGAATGTCAGCTTTGCCTAGCTGAGATCATAGCCGCCACTGATCCATGATTGCAGAAGTTCGGTGAACTCGGCGCTCTTGTCTTGATAGAAAAAGTGGCCGCAATTCTTGAAGATGGTCAATGCGCTTTTTGGCAGTCGCGCATGCAGCTGTTCGGCGTTGTCCGCCTTCAAAAACGCATCTTGTTCACCCCACAAAATATGAATCGGCAGATCTAGCGTCGCGAGATGCGGATCAATGTCCTTGCACCCTTCTGGGTAACCTTTGAACCATTCCGTAACCGGGCCAACTCGACCAGAATAAGACGCGACATAGTCAGCGACCTCGGCGGCGGAAGGACTATAATTCAAGTACCCTAATTGATTTGCGCCACCGATGAACGCGGGTGCGCCCGTCATTGTGAATATGGCGCGCCAAAACCCTGAACCAATCAACTTCCCAACAAGGCTTCCGTCTACGGACGGTTGAACGCTTGGGCCCGCGCCAACCAAAATACTCTTGGCTTTGTGATCACGATGTAAAACATAATGGAGCGCCACGGGCATTGACACATCTGGTGCAACAATATGGATGTCAGACAGTCCAAGCTCGTCGATGAACTTTTCTAGGAATGCGCTTTGCGCGGCGAAGGTCATGTAGCGTACGTCGCCCTCACTTTGTCCAAAGCCGGGCAAATCCAATGCGACCAGATTAGCCGTGGCGGAGAGCGCTGACCATGTTGCATCGTAACACAGGATGCTTTGCGGAAGGGGGCTGAGGAACAGAACCGTCGGCCCGTCAGAATTGCCACCCGTCGCATAACGGACCTTTAGACCATCCAGCTGCATATACGCGGGCTTGATCGAGAAATTCGTAAGGTCATGATTGATCTTGCCTGCGCCCTTCGCACGCATTGAGCGAAGCTTGTAGAATTCCGGTGTAATCATCATCAAGCTGGCTGCATTCAATCGGCCGAGTACCCCAATAGGATCTTTTGACATGGTGTTTCCTTCAGGGTTGGCATCTGCGTGATTTTTAATGTAACTATAGGTACGAAAATATGTGGTCAACAATAAAATACCCATAGGTACAATAATGAATGAAAAACCTATTACTGCACGGGGCCGCCCAAAGACGTTAGACCGAGATCAGGTCTTGCAAGCTGCTTTGATGGAATACTGGTCAAAGGGGCCTGCGAATGTCTCGATCAACGACATCTGCACTTTAACAGGAGCGTCCAAACCGGGCGTTTATCGCGAATTTGAGAGTGATGACGGGCTAAAGAGAAGCGTTCTGGAGACGTATCACAGCCTCGCCATTCAACCTTTGATCGACATTCTTGAGAGTGATCAGCCAACGACGGGCACCATAGACGCTCTCATAGGTTTCATGACTCAAGATCGCACGACCCTTGGCATTCCGAACGGATGTTTGTTTGTGATGATGCGGGCGCAATCTCAACAATTTGGCCCGTCCACTTGCGATAAACTGATTGAGGTTCGACGCGATCTCTTAAGCACCTATGAGGCATGGATCGAGCGTTCAAAATCGCGCGGTGAATTCGCGGATATTTCAACGGACATCGCTGTACTATTCGTTGATGCGCAGCACGGTGGTGCTATGCGTATGCAAAGGGAAGGTGTTCCCAATGATGCCATAGCACGTGTACTTGAAACTGCACTCAGGATACCGATCTTGGGCGCCAGCACCATTGGGCATTAGGTCGAAAGCAGCCATTTATCAGATATGAAGCGAAATGGCGCTTCGTCCCGCTTCTGCGACACTGAAGGGCTAGAAATACTGCGCGGTGCATGAATGTCCACTTTGGGGAAGCTGCACCGCAGCATCGGATGGCACGGCGAATGTCCGGTAAGGGCCGGAAGTGACAAGCGGCACGAAGGGCGGAAACCGGACTTTTGCTGCAAGCGCGAGCCAACCCGGTCGCAGCAATAGAAGCCGACACTCAGATGATCTCGAAATCAGGAGTCGTGTTGCATCGCCACAGGTCGGCATGACACAGAACAAGACACATGTTTGCAGCGAGGTCGACGTCAGCCTTGCTCGTCAGAGGCCCTCGTCTTGTGCCTATTGGTTGATGAACTCCCGCAAAGCCATACCGGTCAGACCAGCTAGGTCTACTTCAGTTGGCTGACGGGGTTTCAAGGAACGTCCCGAGTGGGGTTTGCGGCTCTTAATCCAGTTGGACCACGATCCCTGCCAGATGCGGAGGTTCACGCAAGTCGAGGGAATCTGACTGCGCAATTGTGAGACAGCGCCGCTAAGCTTCTTTTGCGGGGTAAACCAAAACGTGTGAGACGTCGGGTTTACCCACTTTTGTCGATCATAACTATGGCGGCTTATGAAAACGAGATTGCCGTCATGACCAGGACGACGATCAGCGACCCCCTCACAATCCACACCAGCGTGTTCATCAGTGTTGCACGCGGGGGTGTGCCGGCGCGCATTGACCTTAGGGTTTCAAGGTTCGTGCCGATTGACCCCAGCAGAACCAGCGCGGCCGCGAGAAGTTTGATATGGAATGCTGTGGCACTTGGAAGCGCTCCGTAGATCAGGATGGCCATCGAATAACCGGTCGCCCAGAGCGTCACGATAGACACAAGGGCCAAGAGCCCCATCAGCCGCATTGACTGCACCAGTTCCAAGCTTGGGCGCGCCCCGTTTTTGGCGAGAACATACTGGA
>JBLHTS010000279.1:0-4486 GCA_047627695.1 Yoonia sp.
GTAAACCGCAGATCGCAGATCGCAGATCGCAGAGGCTGTTAGCTATCGTAATCCGCTTACAAAAGAAGCTTAACGCCGCGCTTCAATTACCTGCCAGATCTTTTCGGCAATGTTAACACCATCAAATCGCTCAAGCTCTTGAATGCCAGTAGGCGACGTCACATTGATCTCAGTCAGCCAATCACCAATCACGTCGATACCGACGAATATTTGACCCTTTTCGCGCAAAATCGGTCCGATCCGTGCACAAATTTCGCGATCACGCGCAGTCAATTCAACCTTCTCTGGCCGACCGCCGACATGCATATTTGATCGTGTTTCACCTGCGGCGGGGACACGATTTATGGCTCCAACAGGTTCGCCATCCACCAAGATCACGCGCTTGTCGCCCTTGGACACATCCGGCAGAAACTTTTGCATGATCAGCGGTTCGCGATTTATCCCGGAGAACAACTCGTGCAGAGACGCAAGGTTGCTATCAGCGGAGTGCATCTTGAAAACACCCGCCCCACCATTTCCGTAAAGCGGTTTGAGGATGACATCGCCGTGTTCAGCACGGAACGCCTTCAAGGTCTGAAGATCACGGGCAATCATCGTCGGTGGGGTGAGGTCCGGGAAGTTCAAAACCAGCAGTTTTTCAGGGTAGTTGCGGACCCAAAACGGATCATTCACGACCAAAGTGTCAGGGTGAATCATGTCCAGAATGTGGGTCGTCGTAATATAACCCATGTCGAACGGTGGATCTTGACGCAGCCAAACGACATCAAAATCCGCAAGATTAACGGTTTCTTGCGCACCCAGCGTAAAGTGATCGCCTTTGACCCTTTGGACAGTGAGTGGCCAACCCTTTGCGGTGACGCGACCCCGATCGTACGTCAACATATCTGGTGTATAATAAAAAAGGCCATGGCCGCGCGCCTGGGCCTCTTCCGCGATACGGAATGTACTGTCAGCATCAATGTTGATCGGCCCGATAGGGTCCATTTGGAAAGCGATCTTGAGCGACATAACGGGCCTCGTTTTTGCAGTTTCTTCAGCTTTCATGGCGCAGAGCTAGAGGTTGTGCAATGGGGTGTCAGACCTCCATGAAGGCGTTTTCGATTACTTGGACGGCACAGACGTCATTCACCATCGCCAAATCAAAGCGGACATCGGTCAATTGACCTTTTGGTTCTCCAGCCAGAAATTCGCCCGCACTTGCGCAAATGCGGTCCATTGGACGACGCCCCAATCGGGCAGAGGCCGACGCAAAGCTGTGGCTTTTCTTTACCTCGATGAAAACGACTGTATCGCCGTCGCGGGCAACAAGATCGATCTCGCCAGATTTACCGCGCCACCTTTGCGCGGCAATACCGTGGTTGCGGCGCGTGTAGTGCTGCGCAACAATCTCTTCTGCAGCAAGCCCCGCATGACACCCCCACAGATCCCGTCATTCATCGTCTCCCAAGCTTAGCGCGATCTGATAGACCTGCCGGCGCGGCAAACCCAATGCGCCCGCAACAACGGTCGCAGCATCCTTGACGCGCATCGTTTTCATCGCGTCACGCAAGGCTTCCGTGACATCCAGATCTGCCACGACTTGTGCCCCAGCCCTACCGACAAGAACGACAATTTCACCTTTGACCTTACGATCTGCAAAAGCATCGGCTAAACTACCCAAATCGCCGCGCGTCACTTCTTCGAATTTTTTTGTCAGTTCCCGACACACCACAGCCTGTCGATCGCTCCCCAATACATCGCGCAAGTTCGCTAACATTTCCTCAACACGTTTCGGACTTTCGTAAAAGATCAAAGTAAATGGCACGTCCCGCAGGCCCGCGATCTCGGTTTTGCGCTGTTCCTTGGCCGCTGGCAGAAAACCCACAAAGGCAAAGCGGTCTGTTGGTAACCCTGACACTGTCAGTGCTGCAAGGACAGCCGACGCACCCGGAGCCGAGATAACGTCCAAGCCTTCGGCAATCGCGGCCCGCCCGATCTCGTATCCCGGGTCAGCCACCAAAGGTGTCCCGGCTTCAGACACGTAAACCACTGATTTTCCGTTCTTAATGTCGTCAATCAGCCGCGCGACTGCACTTTCCCCACTATGGTCGTGGAAGGCAATGACCTTGCGTCCATTCAGTGGAACTCCGTGGATCTCCATGAGCTTTCGGGCCGTCCTTGTGTCTTCGGCTGCGATCAAATCTGCCGATGCAAGAATATCGAGACCGCGCAGCGTCATGTCCCGCGCGGCACCGATCGGCGTCGAAACAAAGTACAGACCAGCAGCAAGTGGCTTGATGATAAAATTCATAACTAGACCCGCGTGCCCTCTGCTTTATGATGATCCCAATTGGCGGGACGCCTGCGAAGCGGATTTCGTAGGCTGTTCGCTTTGTCCAGGAGGGATACCACTCATGTTTGCCCGTTTCACCAGTGCCCGCAAGCCACTTGCGCGCTTTTTTGTTTTTATCTCTGTGCTGTGGCTTGCCGCATGTGATGTCACCCTCGCTCCTGATGCCAATGTCGGACAACAAATCGATGTGACTAAACCAATTCAAGTAGCCCTGTTGGTCCCCGGTGCGTCCGCGCAAGCGTCCGACAATCAACTTGCCCAGAATTTTGAAAACGCGGCACGCTTGGCGATTGCTGATCTTCGCGGATCAACAATTGAACTGCGTGTCTATAACACCGCAGGCGGCAACCCGCAGCAAGCTGCACTTGCCGCGACCCGCGCTGTAGATGACGGCGCCAAGATCATCATCGGACCACTTTTCGGCGAGGCCGCAAATGCAGCAGGCGTCGCAATTGCCGGGCGCGATGTGAATGTCTTGTCATTCTCCAACAACAGCGCCTTTGCAGGCGGGAACGTCTTTATCCTTGGCGCGACCTTTGACAACACCGCTGAACGTTTGGTGCAATACGCGACCCGCCAAGGCATTGGCCGCTACATGGTTCTGCACGGCGAGAATTTATCGGGGAACGTAGGTCGCGACGCAATCACCGCTGCTGTGCGCAATAGTGGCGGGCGGGTCGTCGGCGTCGAAAGCTATCCTTTGTCACAACAGGGTATCTTTTCTTCGACCCGGCGCATCGTTTCGAATGTGCAATCATCAGGTGCGCAGGCTGTCTTTACAACAGCAGGTGCGAACGCAGATCTTCCAATTATTGCGACAGCACTGCCCGACGCAGGCATGAGCATTGTACGGTCTCCGTTCATTGGCCTGACCCGTTGGGATACGCTGCCGCAACTTGTCGCTTTGCCTGGACTTGAAGGGGGGCTGTTCACGGTGCCTGATCAGAACACTGCAACGCTTTTCGCCAATCGTTATGCTGCGACTTACGGAACACTTCCGCATCCGCTTGCAGGTCTCGCTTATGATGGTATTGCCGCAATCGGTGCGTTGGCAGCTGCCGGCAACACCGATGCATTAACAAAAGAAGCTTTGACCCAGCCGCAAGGTTTCCGTGGCACCGACGGCGTGTTCAGGTTATTGCCAAACGGGCTAAACCAGCGCGGCCTTGCGGTTGCGACAATTCGAGAAAATCAGGTGATCATCCTTGAACAAGCCCCAAGAAGCTTTGGCGGCCCCGGCCTCTAAGACGAAGACAATGATGACCAATTCGCCGCCGGATGGATTGATCTGTCCGGCGGAAGCTATTTTTGACCATGAGGCGGTGTCCGCAGCCATCGCAGACAAGATCGCCAATGCGACATCAGAACGTGCCATCCGCGCAGCAACAGTCACAGCACTTTCTGCGGCACGCAAAGAAGGCATGGCCGCGATTGCGACCGCCTTTCGCTCGCAGCCTTTTGCGTCGCGTCCTACAACCCGCGCCTATAGCTGGCTGACCGACCAAATCGTACAAGTCGTTTTACAGACGGCCACACAACACCTGCACCCTTTGCCCAACCCGACCCAAGGCGAGCGTCTTTCACTGATTGCCGTGGGCGGCTACGGGCGTGGCGAAATGGCACCGCAGTCCGATGTCGATCTACTTTTTCTGACCCCGCATAAGATTACGCCTTGGGCCGAAAGCGTCATTGAATCGATGCTCTATATGCTTTGGGACCTTAAACTGAAGGTTGGACATGCCAGCAGAACAGTCAAAGACTGCGTTCGCCTTGCCCGCGAAGACTATACTATTCGCACATCCTTGGTTGAATACCGCCACCTTGCCGGTGATGCAGGGATCGCAACGGATTTGGGCAAACGCCTATGGGAAGAACTTTTTAAATCCACCGCCAGTGACTTCATCGAAGCCAAATTGGCCGAACGTGCCGAACGCCACCGCAAGCAAGGTGGTCAGCGCTATGTGGTCGAACCAAACGTCAAAGAAGGCAAGGGCGGCCTGCGCGATCTACAATCAATGTTCTGGATTAGCAAATACGTCAAGGGCGTGAAAGACGCAGCCGAACTGGTCAACCTCAAAGTTTTTACCGCCGAAGAGTTTGAGACTTTCGTCACTGCCGAAGATTTTTTATGGGCCGTACGCTGCCATCTGCATC
>JBLHTS010000280.1:0-4466 GCA_047627695.1 Yoonia sp.
AGGTGACACTTCCAATGGCATTCGCTTGGACCATTTTTGCAGGTTGGGCCGCTTGGGTTGATTTCCATCCCAACAGCTGGGCGCACTGGGGCCTGATCGTAACGTCGGTTTATTTACTGTTCGCAGGGGTCGCCCAGCAGATCATCCCTGCACGCAAACCTTAAATCAGCAGCCCTGCCGCGCCCTCAATTTTAAGCAAGGCAACTTTCGCCTCAATCCCGGCCATGCCGGAATAGCCGCCCAGTCCATTCGCAGCCAAAACGCGGTGGCAGGTAATGATAATAGCAATGGGATTGGCGCCGCAGGCCTGCCCGATAGCTTGTGCCGAGACACCCAACTCCTGCGCTAAGTCCCCGTAGGTGCGCGTCTCCCCATAAGGGATTGCACTTAGCGCTGCATAAAAGCTTTGCTGGAATGGGCTACCCTTTGGCGCAACGGAGGTTTGAAAACTCTTCAGATTGCCCGCAAAATACGCGGCCATTTCATCGCATATCTGCGCGTGCAGGGGGCCATTGGTCAGGTTGCCAGACTGCCCACAAACAAGCTCTGTAACCGCCCCGTCAGCAGCATTTGCCCCCAACGGACCAACAAGTGAGGACTGGCAAATCATCGTATCATCGCCAGTCCCGTTGCCTTAACCCAGCGCTTCGTTGCAACGGCTGCACACACCGTCATGCGCGTGGCTTCCGACATCAGGCAAGATCTTCCAGCAACGCTGGCATTTTTCGCCTTCCGCACGGGCAAAGACGACGGCCACATCGGGAACATCATCCAAACCAAACGCACCTTCTGGGGCCCCATCGGTCGAAACAAAGATGCCTGATGTGATGCACAGATCATCAAAGCTAACCCTTTCGAGCAACTTTGCGGTCGCGGCGCTGACGTGAACGGTTGGAGCAGCTTCAAGCGATGCGCCGATCACTTTGGCGGTCCGCTCAACCTCAAGAGCACCAGTCACAATGCGGCGGACTTTGCGCACTTCGGTCCATTTGGCCGCCAATGTCGGATCATGCCAAACGGTTGGTGTTTCAGCAAAATCCTCAAGATGGATCGAGCTTTCCTCACCCGCGAACCGTTCCAGCCAGACCTCTTCCATGGTAAAGGTCAGTATCGGTGCCAGCCATTTTGTCAGGCGGTGGAACACGATATCCAGCACAGTACGCGCGGCGCGGCGGCGTGCCGTATCACCATCACAATACAGCGCATCCTTGCGGATATCGAAGTAGAATGCAGATAATTCCACAGTCGCAAAAGTAAACACCGCTTGGAACACGCCTTGGAAATCATACTTGGCGTAACCTTCACGAACTTGCACATCCAGCTCTGACAAACGGTGCAGCACCCAGCGTTCAAGTTCTGGCATATCAGCAACTTCTACGCGATCAGCCTCGGTAAAATCAGAAAGCGAACCCAGCATAAACCGCAGCGTATTGCGCAAACGGCGATAGCTATCAGCTACACCTTTCAGGATTTCATCACCGATGCGCAGATCAGCCGTATAATCGGACTGTGCCACCCAGAGGCGCAGAATATCCGCGCCATATTGGTTGATAACCTGTTCGGGCGCGATGGTATTACCGACAGATTTGGACATCTTCATGCCCTTCTGGTCCAGCGTGAAACCATGGGTCAACACACCACGGTAAGGTGCATGGCCTATCGTGCCGCAAGCCTGCAACATCGACGAATGGAACCAACCGCGGTGCTGGTCTGTGCCTTCCAGATACAGATCGGCCATACCGTCCGTCGATCCGTCTTCACGGTCGCGCAGCACGAATGCATGGGTCGAGCCACTGTCGAACCACACGTCCAGAATGTCGAACGTTTGGATATAGTCATCGTGGTTGACGTCATTGTCCAAGAACCGCTCTTTCGCGCCGTCCTTGTACCACGCGTCAGCGCCCTCGACCTCGAACGCCGCAAGAACGCGTGCGTTCACGGTTTCGTTTCGCAGCAAGTAATCAGGATCAGTGGGCTTGGCGTCCTTCTTGACAAAACACGTCAGCGGCACACCCCAAGCACGTTGGCGTGAGAGTACCCAATCAGGGCGCGCTTCGATCATGGAGTAAAGGCGGTTGCGGCCTGTCTTGGGCGTCCATGTCACCAATTCGTCGATTGAACGTAACGCACGTTCACGGATCGTCGTGCCATAAGTGTCCTGTCCGTCGCCAACAGCCTTGTCGATCGCAGCAAACCACTGCGGGCGGTTCAAGCGAATAACAGGTGCCTTGGAACGCCATGAATGCGCATCAGAGATCGTGATGCGTTTGCGCCCAAGCAGGCAGTCAACCTCGATCAGCTTGGCGATAACGGCCTTGTTCGCCCCACCAGGTTTGCCGTTCGATTTTAGAATCGCTTCGCCCGCGAAGAACGGTAAATCAGCACGGTAAGAACTGTCATCAAGGATGTTATACGTCATCGGCAAGCCATGCTTGACCCCGATGGCATAGTCATCGTCACCGTGGCTGGGTGCTGTGTGCACAAAACCGGTACCGGCATCATCCGTCACGTGATCGCCCAGCAAAAGCGGGACATCAAAATCCCATTCGCCGTTAGCACCCTCGGCCCCGTTCAACGGGTGCGCACAGATCAGTTGCGCTAATTCGTCCGGCGTCACATCGCGCAAACGGCGGTACATGTGCCTTTCAAGGCGCGCCGCCTCAAGCGTATCCGCTGCCAAATTGTCGGCCAGCAACAAACGCTCGCCGATGGTGGCCCAGCATTCCTCTGGACGGCCTATGATCTCGTACAAACCATAGCTGATTGTTGGCCCAAAACAGATCGCGCGGTTTTGCGGGATCGTCCAAGGGGTTGTCGTCCAGATTACAACCTTTGCTCGCTCAAACCCTGCGGGGCCCTTGGTACAGGTGAACTTCACCCAGATCGCATCAGATTGACGGTCGTGGTATTCAACCTCGGCCTCGGCCAAAGCTGTCTTTTCCACAGGTGACCACATCACCGGCTTGGAGCCGTGATAAAGCGTGCCATTCATCAAGAACTTCTGGAATTCCTCCGCGATCACGCGCTCGGCATGGAAATTCATCGTCAAGTACGGATCGTCCCAGTTGCCGGTGATGCCAAGGCGCTTGAATTCCTCGCGCTGGATATCAACCCAGCCTTCGGCGAACTTGCGGCATTCCTGACGAAAATCGACGACATTTATGTCATCCTTATCGCGGCCTTTGGCGCGGTATTTCTCTTCGATCTTCCATTCAATAGGCAGTCCGTGGCAATCCCAACCCGGCACATAACGGGCATCGCGGCCCATCATCTGCTGGCTGCGCACAACCATATCCTTGAGAATCTTATTGAGCGCGTGACCGATATGCAGATGTCCGTTCGCATAGGGTGGTCCGTCATGCAACGAAAAGGGTTTGCGCCCTTCGGCCTTTGCACGCAATTTGTCATAAACGCCAATTTGCGCCCAACGGGCGAGCCAATCGGGTTCGCGTTTGGGTAATCCAGCACGCATTGGGAAATCGGTCTTGGGCAGGTTCAAAGTTGATTTATAGTCGGTTGTCTCGGCGCACATTTGCGGCGTCCTCTCGGCAGTCGTATGGGAATGAAACGAAGGGGCGGTGCGCACATGCAGACACCTTTTCCCGGCAGGAGTGAACGATCACGCCGCCGGGCAAATAATGCTTATGATCATCTGCCGCAACATGATCTGCGTTATAGGGCGGCACCGCGACAGGGTAAAGCCTCCACTTGATCATCATCTTGCCCCTCTAAACTCCCGCCGGAGGCTCCTGCCAGTGCGACGCAGACCCGCGCTTAGCAGCAGCATGACCCGCTGCGATAACGTGCCGTATCAAAGTGAAAGTGATCACGGAGAAAGCGGTTCGCCTCTGGACCAAAGACCGTGCCAAATGGCCCACACGCCACACGCCACATCTTGCGAAATTGCGTCCCGTGATCCGCGGATTTCCAGTCAGTCAAAAGCGTTATCTCTGTTCCATCGCGCAGACCGATACCCGCGATATCCACCGCGCGGCCATATGCATGTTCTGACAAGCGTCCGCCCGCTTGGTTGTTGCGGGTGCGGCAAGCATAATACGACACGACACGCAGCGATGTGGCGCCACCACCGTCACCTCTAACTGCCGGAAGTACTCCGCACTCTACCCATGACTTCTGCGCGACAGCTGTGCGGCAATCAAGCGTTGCGCGTGGCTCAAGGGTGATGCCCGCAATAGAGCGCACCCTGACAGCCTGTTCGATCCCACACGCGCCCGCACCCGGCACGCGGCCGATGCGGGCCCCTTGAATGGCTGGATCATTGCAAACTTGCCCGCGCTGATGGGCCAAGCGGCGTTGTTCGGCTGCAGCAACAATCGAGGCCGTACGTCGAACGGGACGCATGGACTGCATGATTGCCGCTGCGTTGGGTTCACCTAATCCATTTGGGCGGACTTTCAGACGCAGGTCTAGGGTGGCAGTTTGTTGGGCCACAAGTAGGACCACAA
>JBLHTS010000281.1:0-4435 GCA_047627695.1 Yoonia sp.
TGTTCTTCATGCTCTTCGCGCTCAGCATTGCGGCTGTGATGGTGATGTTGTCATTGACAGGAGTGCAATTCGAGACGGCCATTGTTCTAGCAGTTTCAGCCTTGTCGACAACAGGACCATTAGCATCCGTCGCCGCAGAAACACCTATCGCTTATTCCGGAATCCCCGATGCGGCCAAGGTGGTCCTTGCTGCGGCGATGATTTTGGGACGGCTTGAGACCTTAGCGATTATTGCGCTGTTGAACCCCGAGATATGGCAGCGCTAAGCGTCTCATTTAAAGTGCATTTTGGGGGTGGAAACTCGCCCATGGCCGCGACATAATGTGTTTCTATCCTGATAGGCTGAAGTTTTGGCCGCAATAATAAGAGACAAGAGGGTGTCGTTATGGCCGCCGATAAAGCAAACCTGCAAGATGCATTTCTAAATCATGTCCGCAAAGCCAAGGTGCCTGTCACCATATTCTTGGTTAACGGTGTAAAGTTGCAGGGCGTCATCACGTGGTTCGACAGTTTCTGTGTGCTTTTGCGCCGCGATGGACAGTCACAGCTTGTCTATAAAGGCGCGATTTCCACAATTATGCCGTCGCAACCTATCAGCCTTTATGAAGGTGAAGAATAGCATTGTTGATCCATGATCAGCCCGCAACGCGGGCTTGGGTGCTTCATCCTGATCTGAAATCTGACCAATTCCGCCGTGCGGCTGATCCTGCTTTGGAAGAGGGCGTGGCTCTGGCCGATGCATTGCCCAACCTAGAGGTCGTGGGCGCTACAGTCGTGCGCCTGCCGAAACGCCACCCCGGCAAGTTGTTTGGCAAAGGCAAAATCGCAGAGTTAAAAGAAATCTTTCATGACGCCGAGGTCGAGTTGGTCTTGATCGACGGTTCCGTGACCCCTGTGCAGCAGCGCAATCTTGAAAAGGAATGGGACGTAAAGCTTTTGGACCGCACAGGTCTAATCCTCGAGATTTTTAGTGACCGTGCGCGCACCTCTGAAGGTGTGTTGCAGGTCGAAATGGCAGCGCTGTCTTACCAACGTACCCGACTAGTGCGTGCTTGGACCCACTTAGAGCGTCAACGTGGTGGTTTGGGATTTGTCGGTGGTCCAGGTGAAACCCAGATTGAGGCCGACCGACGCGCCATTGATGACCAGTTGGTCCGCTTGCGCAAGCAACTGGCCAAAGTTGTAAAAACCCGCGAATTGCACCGTGCGGCGCGTGCCAAAGTACCGTTCCCGATTGTCGCTTTGGTGGGCTACACGAACGCCGGAAAATCGACCTTGTTCAACCGCCTGACGGGGGCGAATGTTTTCGCCAAGGACATGCTTTTTGCTACCCTTGATCCGACGATGCGTAAAATCACGCTGCCCACCGGCGACGAGATTATCATGTCAGACACCGTGGGTTTCATCAGTGACTTGCCGACCGAACTAGTGGCCGCCTTCCGCGCGACTCTAGAGGAGGTACTGGACGCCGATTTAATCGTCCACGTCCGTGACATCAGCCATCCGCAAACCGAAGAACAATCCAAAGACGTGATGACGATCTTGCAAAGCCTTGGTGTCGCCGAAGAGGCCCCGTTGATCGAGGTTTGGAACAAGGTCGACCTGCTTGAAGGCGACGCGCGCGACGCGGTATTGACGCAGGCAGCGCGGACCGATGATCTGTATGCGGTTTCGGCGATCACGGGCGAAGGGATGGACCGGCTATTGGCGGCGATCCCTGATAAGCTGAAAGATCCGCGCAGCGAAGAAAAGCTTTCACTGACGTTTGCCGAAGGCCGCAAAAGGGCGTGGCTATTCGAAGCGGGTATTGTGACCGAGGAATCGCAGATCGAGACGGGCTATGACCTGACGGTGTTCTGGACGTCGCTACAAAAAGAGCGGTTTGTACGGTTGTAGTGTACGGGGCTTTTGCGTGGGCAAAGCTGCCGTTAGTATTTGAAATTGGAACTGATAGTTAATCAGTGAAGTTCATGGCGTGCGAACACAATTCAGCGACTAGGTAGTAATGCGATGACTTATTCGCGCGGCTGTCAATGCGGCGCAATTCAATACGAAATAATGAGCAATCCGATTCTAGCCTATTGTTGTCATTGTACGGTTTGCCAACAACAGTCTAGCAGCGCTTTTGGTATGTCTGTTTGGTTTTCGGCGAGAGCATTCATTCTGACATCAGGTGCTCTGTTGACTTGGAGAACAAGGGGCGACAGCGGAAATGAAAAGCTCTGTGCCCTGTGTCCCGACTGTGGTACGCGCATTTACCATGCCTTCCCAGGCGAGCCTGAAACACTTAGTGTTAAGGGGGGCGTTGGCTGATATCCGCAAAATATCACCCATAGCACATATCTGGACTAAAAGTGCTCAGCCTTGGATTCTCAGGTTTATCAATAATGACATTTGTCATGAAACCGAGCCTGATAGATTCGATGATCTAGTCGCTCAATTCCAAAAATAGTCCGGCTAGTAGCTTCGCATCGTCATCAAACCCACAATTCCGCTAAAACGCAAATTACCACATCCCTTACTCCACGGGTTCCAACACTGTCACACCCACCGCCGCAGCCCTTGCCAGATCAGGATCAAGCGACATCGGGATGTATTCACCCCGCCGCCACAACTCGCCCAGATTGTCGTAGTGACGTGACAGCGGATGTCCCGACTGGCCTGTTGAAATGATAAAGACCGAACTGTCGGGATCGGCAAAGTCATAGACGCCGCGATAGCCCGCTGCGTGGACGTTGTAGAACGGGTGAGGGTCACGGCCCGACGTTTTTGCCCGCTGCAATGTATGATCCCCACCGCTGGTTGATTGGCGAATATTGACGACCCATTCAAGCAACGGTGTCTTGCCCAAGACTGGGTGGTCGTGGGTCGCGACATGGGCATCACCCCAGCGTACAGCTTCGATCGCCTGGCCGTAGTTTTCTGTAATCCAGATCAACGCATCATCGAGACCCTGACGCGCGATATCGGTGCAGGTTTCAATTGGGGCGGATTGGATCACGTCGCACCACACGCCAGCCCTGTCGATATCGCGGAACACCCGTTCGATGAAAATCGGGTCAACATGGGTGAATTCGGCGGCCAATGGCCCCAACTCGTCACGGATCAGGCGTTGCTGAACCGCCCGTGCCCAAGCCGCGTAGATCAGGGGCTCTGGCAGATGTTCGTTCATTTCGCCGTTCCAAGCGGACAGCAGGTTTAGCGCATCCTGTCTGCGCCGCTCTGGTGTATCCAACTGGGCCGCATCGCCCGTAAACCACAGATCAGCACCCATTAAAGTTGACAGCGTGAGCGCTGCAAAGCTGACGGTATCCAACTGCGCTTCGATGAAACTGTCACGGGTGTGGACTTCACGCGCTTGCATGAGGCGGCGCCACCGGTTGATGCGCTGTGTGTCGCCCCAAACATGGGTAAGATGACGGGGGAAGGGACGATCCACGGTTTTGTTGTTGGTATTGCCAATGATCCCGCCTTCGGGGTCCAAAAAGACTGGGTTTTCATCATAAGGGAAACGACCCAACCAACGGTTTTCTGGAACGTAGCCATACGATGGAAGTCTGCCTTGGCTTTGATGCGCCGCATCACGGGCGGGCAGCGCGCCGATCACTTTCATGGCGACACGGTTGCGATCCGCCAAGGTCAGGTTCATTGCAGGCGCAATGAATTCGCGCCCGGCAGTGATGGCGTCTTCGACCGAACGGGATTTCGTGATTTCCATCGCGGCCGACAGCGACGTGTCGCGTCCTGAAAGTGCAGTCCAAGCGACAGTTACAACATGACCTGCTGGCGTAATTGTTCCCAAATCAAACTGCCCGCGCGGCATCACTGGTCCATTTGCTGTCCAGCGCAGATTGAGGGTCACTGCAGGCGCATCTTTGACTGTTATGATACTATCGCGGGTGCGGAACGGCACCCAGCCGTCAGGGCCGCGATATTGTGTAGGGTTATTGGGGTTCACCTCTTCGATGAAAATGTCTTGGTCATCGACGTAGGCGCTGGTCAACCCCCAGCCAACACTGTCACTGCGTCCAGATAGGACTATTGGCATGCCCGGGATCGTACCGCCGATCACGCCGCCGCTTTCCAATTCTAGCCGTGCCAGATACCAGATCGAGGGGGCGGTTAACCCCAGATGTGGGTCATTTGCCAACAAGGTTGATCCTGTTGCGGATCGCGCAGCACTGGCCGCCCAAGCATTTGACGCGCCCGACAAACCGCGCGGTTTGATCGGCGAAAGCGGATCGTAGGCAAGCCGCATGTTCGGCGTAAAGCTGGGGACATCCGGCACAAGGCTTGCATAGGCAGGCAGTGCCGCCAATGCACTTGTGGGATCATCTGGCAGGATGTCTTTGACGCGATCAGCGTCCAGTAGCAGCGATGTGCGGGCCCGCAGGACTTCGTCATTCAGGTTTGATGTTAGATCAAGCGCCATCAG
>JBLHTS010000282.1:0-4385 GCA_047627695.1 Yoonia sp.
GCCGCAGCACGGTCGCCATCCATTGAGCCAAAGTTACCTTGGCCGTCTAGCAGCACCAGCGACATGGAAAAGTCCTGTGCCATCCGCACAAGCGCATCATAGATAGCGCTGTCGCCGTGGGGGTGATATTTACCCATCGTTTCGGCCACCGGACGGGATGATTTCCGGTAAGGTTTGTCGGGCGTGTTATTAGTCCCATGCATTGCAAAAAGAATGCGGCGGTGGACGGGTTTTAGACCGTCGCGCAAGTCCGGTATTGCACGGCTGACAATCACACTCATGGCGTAATCAAGGTAGCTGGTCTTTAGCTCGTGTTCGATTGTGACCGAAGGTCCGTCATAAGCAGAACGCTTAAGTGAATTTTCTTCATCATTTTCAGGTACTTCTGGAGTATCGTTCACGTGATCCGCCTGTTGAATTCTGGACTGCTATATTTGGTTGTGCCTACTCTAACAGACACTTGATATAGCGCGCAACGGCGGATCGATCCCGTGGTGCCAGCTCAAGGGAAAAAGCTGTTAACACGTTGGTTTTACTGTAAGAAAAATGGCCCTTTCAGGATGTCCTGAAAGGGCTGTCAGGTGCGCTGCCGCTCACCTGATTATTTCGCCCGTTTGATCATCCCAAATAGATCACGCGGATCATCAGGATCTGCAACCAAATCCAGATCTATATAATAGGGCGTGTCCTGAATTTGGCGGTGGACATAGCGCAGCGCAGTAAAGTCTTCGATCGCAAAGCCTACGCCGTCGAAAAGGGTCACCTCTTGCGCGGATTTACGCCCTATTTGCTGACCGGTGATGACCTGCCACAACTCGGTTACTGGGTGATCCGCCGGCATCTGTTGGATTTCGCCCTCAATCCGCGTTTGCGGCGGGTATTCGACGAATACGGAAGACCGCGCGACGATATCACGGTGTAGTTCGGTCTTGCCCGGACAGTCGCCGCCGATTGCGTTGATATGAACGCCAGCGCCGACCATGTTGTCGGTCAGGATGGTCTGCATATCTTTGTCAGCCGTCGCTACTGTGATGACGTCAGCACCTTTAATGGCCATTTCTGACGACGTGCATGGTGTGATGTGAAAGCCCAAGCCTGCAAGGTTCTTCATGCATTTTTCTGTGGCGGCGCTGTCGATGTCATAAAGGCGGATATTCTCGATCCCGCAAACTGCTTTGATCGCCAGGCATTGGAATTCAGATTGCGCGCCATTGCCGATCATCGCCATGGTTTTGGCGTTCTTGGAGGCCAGATATTTGGTTGCGACCGCAGACATCGCACCCGTGCGCAGGGCGGTCAAGATCGTCATTTCGGAGAAAAGCATGGGATAGCCATTGTTGACGTCTGACAGCACGCCAAAAGCCGTGACAGTTTGCAGCCCTTCTTTCATGTTCTTGGGGTGACCGTTGACGTATTTGAACCCGTAATGCGTTCCATCCGACGTCGGCATAAGTTCAATGACGCCAACGTCCGAATGGCTGCCGACGCGCGGGGTTTTGTCGAACAACTCCCATCTGGCAAAGTCCTTTTCGATCTCTTGAGTGAGATCGGCCAGAAACACTTCGATACCGATATGATGAACAAGGCGCATCATGTTATCAACGCTAACGAATGGCACCATGGCCAGTTTTGAAGCCTTGAGGCTCATGATTTGCTCCGGGTTGGGCGGTCAAACACACGACGACCCATAAGGGACGCAGTCAGATCAACCATAAGGTTTGCGGTCGAGCCGCGATCATCTAAAAAAGGGTTCAGCTCGACCAGATCAAGCGATGTGACGAGGTTGCTGTCAGACAGCATCTCCATCACCAAATGACCTTCACGGACAGTCGCACCACCGGGCACAGTTGTCCCAACGGCAGGGGCTACAGATGGATCTAGAAAGTCCACATCTAGGGATACGTGCAACATGCCGTTTTCGGCAGCAACGCGGTCCAGGAAGGCCTTCAGCGGTGTGCTGATACCTTCTTCGTCAATGCGCCGCATATCAACCAGCATAACGTCACCATCGTCGAGCACAGCATGTTCAGCGGCATCAACAGAACGTAGACCGATCATGCAGATATTGCGTGGCTCAACCTTTGCAGGCAGGGGCGGGTAGGCGTCAAAACCATCGCGGCCCGTCACGTAACCGACGGGTGTGCCGTGTAAATTTCCGCTGTCAGTGGTATCGGGCGTGTGAATGTCGCTATGTGCATCAAGCCAAAGCGCAAAGAAGGGGCGGCCTTCATTCGCAGCATGTGCCGCCATGCCCGCGACTGTGCCGGCGGCCAATGCGTGGTCGCCACCCATAAAGATCGGCATACCCCGCGGTGCGGCATCAAGTGCCGCCGCCATCAGCGTATGCGTCCAGCCCACGTTTTCGGCCAGTTCGTACACAAGGGGGTTGCGGGGCACGGAAACTGTGACGTCCAAGGGGGCCAAGTTGCCCATGTCCTCAACGCTGTAACCTAGCGCGGTAATGGCGTCGCTGATGCCTGCTGTGCGATAGGCGTCAGGGCCCATCAAACAGCCGCGGCGCCGCTTGCCACAATCGACGGGGGCGCCGATCAATATACAATGTTTTTGTTTCATGTTTTCAGCCTTGCCCAAAACAGGGGCTAGGATAAGCCTGCAAATTGTGCAAAATGGTTGCCGATTGCACAGAATGGATACGCACAATGGACGAATTGGACAATCACCTGGTGGCAGCACTTAAAAACAATGGCCGAGCGTCACTTTCAGAGCTCGCGAGTCTGTTGAACGTGACCCGCAGCACAGTGCGCGTGCGGTTGGATCGTTTGGTCCAAGGGGGGGAGATTGCAGGGTTTACGATTCTGACCCGTTCAGACGTGCGCCCTGATGCCGTGCGTGGATTGATGATGCTTGAAATTTCTGGGCGCGGCGCCGAAAATACCATGAAGCAACTGCAACGTATGTCACAGGTACAGGCTGTTCATTCGACCAATGGAACTTGGGATTTGATTGCCGAGATCGGGACTCAAACGCTCGAGCAGTTTGATCAGGTGCTATTTACAATCCGTCGCATGGACGGTGTCACGAGGTCTGAGACGAATTTGCTGTTGTCGACCCGGCGCTAGCGCGAATTGCTATGATCCAGCCGAGAACCAGCAAGATCGAAAAGAACGCATTCCAGCTTGCCATCGATAGCGTGAACAGCTCCCAGCTGACCTGATCACACATGACAACGCGTGGACCCGCAATCGTCAGCATATCCGCACCGCTAAGACCGTCGAGCCCACCACCAGTGCCGGTACATGTGCTTGGGCCTTCCCACCAGTCACGTTCTACCCCAGTATGGAACAAGCCGATTGCAGCCGTTGTCGCAGCGGCAATACCTCCAAGCGCAGGTAGCAACCGCCCCCCAAACTGAAGCGCAAATAGCCCGATTGCTATTGCTGCGAAATGTGGCCAACGCTGCCAAAGACACATAGCGCAAGGAGGATAGCCCAAGGCTTGAAACAGATAGGCACCTGCAAGCAAGGCAGCCGACCCACCCGCACAAAGCGTGACGAGAAACTGTCGTGTCATAGCAAACCTATCAATGCAAAACCGCCTAATAACGTGACGCAAAAGGCGATGAAGACCAAACCCAATCGGCGTTCGATGAAGTCACGAATCGGTGCGCCGAACTTCCACAAAAGCGCCGCGACCAGGAAAAACCGCAACGCCCGCGCAAAGATCGACGAGACGACGAAAACAGAAAAAGATAATCCCGTTACGCCAGAGAAGATCGTGATCACCTTGAATGGCAGGAAGGTGACACCCGCCACCACAACTGCCCATGCGCCATACGCATTAAACACGGCAGACATTTCCGCGAAACTGTCGGACTTGCCGTATAATTCAAGAATGGGTTGGCCCACGGTCTCCATCAATGACGCGCCGATGTAATAGCCAAACATGCCACCTGCTACCGACGCTACGGTTGCCACGGCGGCAATCAAAAAAGCGCGGGACGGACGGGCGATGATCATTGGTATCATCAACACATCAGGTGGGATCGGAAAAAAAGAGGATTCCACAAATGCCACAATAGCCAGCGCCCAAAGCGCATAGGGCGACTGTGCCAGCGAGAGTGTCCAATCATATAGTCGGCGTAACATAAGGCACCTAATTTTTCCGCGTGTTAGCGCACGTGTGGGCGGCTGGGTCAACCCAGTTTGACTGATGTTTCGGCTTCATAATGATCCGCGATGACTTTGTCGCGCGCAACTGGGTGCAAAACCCGATTGACGCCGACATTTTGCCGCTTTAGGAGAGCCTCTATAGCCGATGTGGCGGAATGGTAGACGCAGGGGATTCAAAATCCCCCGGTGGTAACATCGTGAGAGTTCGAGTCTCTCCATCGGCACCAACTTAACCCTTTGAATTCATTGTAACTG
>JBLHTS010000283.1:0-4384 GCA_047627695.1 Yoonia sp.
CCGCATACCGATCCAAAGAAATGTTCGAGCCGCAGGCTATAATACCGACCTGACACCCAGTCAGTTCATCTTTCAATGGTCCAAGGACCGCGGCGAGCGACGCTGCACAGGCGGGCTCTGCCGTGATGCGCAGCGTTTGCTGATAGATGTCCATCGCAGCAAGCATCGCGTGGTCATCAATGCGCACAATGCGGTCCACATACGCATGGGCCACGCCATAAGACAGCGGCATTGCCAAAGGGGCACCAAGACTATCGGCGATGGTCGCCACCTTATCAATGCGCACAGGTGCGCCAGCCGCAAAGCTTTGCGTCATGCTATCAGCACCGAACGGTTCGACGCCAATAACTTGGGCGCTTGGGTTCATTTGCTTGATCGCACAAGCCATGCCACTGATCATACCGCCGCCGCCAATGGGAATAACATAGGTGTCGATCTCTGGGGCTTGGGTCGCATACTCATACCCGCACGTAGCCGATCCAAGGATCATATGATCGGCTTCAAACGGATGCAGCAAAGCACGGCCCTCGCCCGCCGCATCATTCATCGCAGCAAAAGCGGCGGCCATATCGTCATAAAGCTGCAATGTAGCCCCCAGCGCCTCGCAACCTGCAACGCGGGCCGGATCAGTAGCCTTTGGCATGGTGATAAGCGCATCGACGCCCGCAGCCTTTGCCGCCCATGACACGGCCAATGCATGGTTTCCGCCGCTGGCAGCCACGACACCCGCCGCACGTTGTGCATCGGTAAGGCTGCGAATGCCAATCAACACGCCGCGCGCTTTGAACGATCCGGCCTGCTGAAACAGCTCCAGCTTGACAGTGACACCCGCGCAATCGGGCAGTATCCCATCCCAACGGGAGGACGTCAGGGGCAGAACAGGCGTTTTGATCAAATCTGCCTGCACCGCAGCACGGGCGGCTATAATCGCATTTAGGGTTGGTCCGATCATCGTAGTCTCCGAATAGCAAAAGGCCCGCGGGGCAAGATGTCCCACGGGCCTTTGAGATTGTCCAGTTCGTCAGGGATTACATGCGTGAAGCAACGTTTTCCCAGTTCACTAAATTATTAAGGAAGTTGGTCAGGTAGACCGGACGCTTGTTGCGGAAATCGATGTAGTAGGAATGTTCCCAAACATCGCAACCAAGCAGAGCAGTTTGACCAAAGCAAAGCGGGTTCACGCCGTTTTCGGTCTTGGTCACGGCCAAAGAACCGTCAGTGTTTTTGACCAACCAGCACCAGCCAGAGCCGAACTGGCCTGCGCCCGCCGCACTGAACTGCGACTTGAACTCGTCAACAGAGCCGAAATTCTCAACCAAAGATTTTTCCAGCTCGCCCGGCATAGCCGCGCCATTAGGGCCCATCATTTCCCAGAATTGGTTGTGGTTCCAAAGCTGGCTGATGTTGTTGAAGATGCCGTTTTGGGCGACTGAAGTCTTGTTGTATGTGCCAACAATGATCTCTTCGAGGGCCTTGTCTGCCCACTCAGTGCCTTCAATGGCTTTGTTGCCATTGGTCACATAAGCGTTGTGGTGCAGGTCATGGTGGAACTCGAGCGTCTCGGCAGACATGCCATTGGAAGCCAAAGCGTCATGTGCGTAAGGAAGATCAGGGAGTGAAAATGTCATATCATGTGTCTTTCTGAATTGAGGACAGGGATACGACCGTACATGTCACATGCACGGCGAAGGTCAAGTGTCTGGGGTGTTTCAAAAATAGCATATCTTAGGTTGCCACAAACCAGCCATTCGCTCAAGCAGCCTCTCCAAGCCCAAAAACCCGAGGATAGATCAATAAGCAACAATGCGTTACAACAATGCGTCAATTGTCTTTGTACATTTATGTAAGAATTGCTCAGTTTGATCAATTATCCGCAAGATTACTCCCTGAAGGATTTATATGCCAAAAGTTGACAAAAAGATATTGAACGCGGCGCGTGAGTTCGGCACGTCTATCCTTGAGCTTCGCGAAGACATTTCCGACTCGCAGCTTTTTGGGCATACTTCCAATCATATGGTGTTTCGAGCAAATTCAAGAATCGGGGCGTCCCTTTGCCTAAAAGTTAACTTGCGTTCAGTAGAGGCTGACTTGATGGGCAAGAAAGTCCAAGCAGAACGTACAGAGCTGCACGCCTTTGAGATTGCAGACAACAAAGCCGCATGGATGCCAAAAATGATTGACTCATGCAAAGATGCGAGTTGGCTCCTGCGAGAATGGGTCGGCATCGATACTTCAAATCGGATACAAAAGGCCGATTGGACAAAACAAAGGCTAGATGACTTTTGGCAGCTCTTTGCAGATGCATTTGAAATGTTTCACGACCGCCCTGAACCTTGCCTAATACGCGACATTAAGCCAACTAATGTAAGCTACGACGAAAAACGCTTTTACATGTTTGACTTCAATACTGTTAAGCGTCTTGATCAAATCCGGCAATCAAGCGTTGGCTCGCGATTAGGAAACCACTCAAATCAATATCTGCCACCTGAGGTGCTTCGCGGAAAATTCTCTAATATTGGACTATGTGCCGATTATTTTGGCTTTGCTTCTGTTTTTCAACGTTTTGCCACGGGTCTCAATAAATCTGTTTGGTCGAACAGCCAGAAGAGTGAAGCCGCGGCAATGACGGCATACCAAAGTGAATATCAGTCACTCAAACCGTCAACCGAAAGTGCTTTGATAGAACATGGCTATTCAAGGACTGAAGTAGAGTTTGTTATCGCTTGCTTGAATCCATCTGCAGATCATCGACCAAATCTATTCTTGCGACCAAGTTAATCACTTACCATTCCAAAGCCGAATTTCACCGGTTCGAACTAAAATGTCTGAGTTTCTAGCCGCAAGTAAGTCTGCAGCGCGGTTCTTTTGAGGAATTCGCGCCGCACCCAGTTAAAAATGCCCAGGAAAATGTTGCATCATGGACTGCACGTCGTAGTCGCTTGAAAATGCGTCGGGGTTCCAGTCAAGCATCTCTTGCACGAATGCGCGGCGTTCTGCAGTGTCGATGTGATCGTCGGATGTGGCAAAAAATGCGCGACAGGCATGCAACGCGCGTTTGATCAGGCTGATTGGGGCTGCGGTGTTGATCATGAAATTTGTGTCGATGGCGGTCATGGCGGTGATCCTCATGCTTTGGGTTGCTGTTAATATTAAGACTAGCCGCAGATCACAGACTGCTGGTATCCGTGCAGATTTTGTGCTGCACTACAAAAATGAATAGCGTTTTTCGCAATTGGTCGGATGTTCGGATCTTTCTGGCGGTCGTTCGCGCCGGATCAACGCTGGCCGCCTCAAAGCTGCTGGATGTCGCGCAACCCACCGTCGCGCGCCGCATCGACGCGCTTGAACACGAACTGGGGCTGATCCTTTTTGACCGCGACACGCGCGGGTTTAGTCCGACTGATGCAACAAGAACGCTGTTGCCTGCGGCCGAAGCGCTTGAAGCTGCCGCTGCTGAATTGGCTAAAAAAGCGGCTGAGATGAAGAAGGTGCGCCCGATCCGCCTGACAGCGTTCACTGCTAATCTCAGTCAATCAACAATCGACATTCTTGGCGAATTCACAGAACTCAACCCAGACGTCGAATTCGAATTTCTGCCGAGCGTGCAAGTCCTTGACCTGATGAAAGGCGAAGCAGATGTGGCATTGCGGATCAGCCACGCCCGGCAGCATCCCGATCTGATTTGCCGCCATGTCAGCCATGCGCGTTTTACCGTGTTTGGTGCGCCAAGCTATGCCAAGAAATACGGGCTGCCATGCTCACCCGCCGAAATGAAAGACCATTCCCTCATGGCGTTCTTGCGTCCAGACGTACCACCGCGTTTTCATGACTGGCTGGTCAGAATGGGCGGAAAAGACGCGATCAAGCGGACATTTCATGAAATATCCCTCCTCGACACTGCCATTCGGGCGGGTCTGGGGTTGGGTATCATCAACATAAGGCTTGTCGCCCCCGAGATCGAAGCTGGCACGCTGATCTCGTGCTTTGATGCCCCGGAAGAACTTACGGCGGCGCATCAGGTGATCATATCACCCGAAGCCTATCGCCGCCCCGAAGTGCGCGCCTTCACAAAGTTCTTCACGCCGCGTTACGCGAAACTTTACAAATAGAAGACTAGAAGTGACCGACCCGTCCAGATTTTGCCGATGCGGCCAATAGGTCAAACGCATAGGACGCCACTGACCGAAAACAGATCACCTCGAACGAATCTGCGTCGCGCATCCAGAACGCGGCGGCCACCTGTCCAAGACGTGTCCGCCGTAAGTCCCCCGGTTTGAAGCTGTCAGGATGTAGATCGGCGGGGGCAAGTTTCGCAATGACCTCGCGCCCAAAGCTGCCTTCAACCAAGATCAGTGCACGTGCTTCTGACACGTTCTCGGCCAGA
>JBLHTS010000284.1:0-4378 GCA_047627695.1 Yoonia sp.
GTCAAAAGAAATTTCACTCATCAGCCAACTCGCGGGACCTTTTGGCACCAGCCGCAACGGCACGGCGCAAAAGCGGTGGAAAGCCGGTTTCTGGATCCATCAGCACCTCTAGTGCCGCTTGGGTTGTGCCATTGGGCGAAGTAACGTTGATGCGCAACTGGGCGGGCGTGTCATCTACATCCTCGGCCAGTTCGCCCGCACCGCCAACTGTGGCTTTGGCCAGTTTCATGGCAAGATCAGCTGGCAGGCCCTCGGCCTCACCAGCGGCGGCAAGCGTTTCGATCAGATGGAAAACATAGGCAGGTCCAGAGCCAGAAACAGCCGTGACCGCGTCCATCTGCCCCTCATTATCCAAGCGCACCGTTTGACCGATGGACAACAACAGCGCCTCTGCCAAATCCATATCATCGGGTTTGACGTTGGCATTCCCAATCAGCGCCGTAATGCCGCGCCCGACAGCCGCGGGTGTATTCGGCATCGCCCGCACTATCGGGGTTTGATCGCCCAACATCGCCTCGAACATACTGATCGGGGTACCTGCGGCGATTGAGATCACAAGCGTTCCACCATTTCCCAGCACTTTGACGTCCGGCAATGCATCCGCCATCATCTGCGGCTTTACGGCAATGATAGCAATCGCGGGATTGACGGGCAAATCTGCGCCGATATGCACCCCCTGATCCTTAAGCCAAGGCGAAGGATGCGGGTCAATCACCCAAACCGATTTGGGCGGCAAGCCAGAGCGCAGCCAGCCTTTCAGCATTGCAGAACCCATTTTGCCACAACCCAGCAAAACCAGCCCGCGGGCCGCAACATCAGTCATATTCATGGATGCACCTCTTGTATGTCTTGCAAAAGGTTAAGGAAAGCTAAGGTGGGTTTAAACCCACCTTAGCAATAATTTTACGCCCGCCCGTAGGCGCCGCCAATAGCGACCTGCACGGCCTCTTGGGGCGTCCGGTCGGCCCATGTGACCAATTGGATTGCAGGATAATATTGCTCACAAGCTGCAACCGCCGCAGAAATCATCGTGTCAATTTGGTCTGGCCCTGCGACCTGATCCCCGCTTAGCATCAGCCCATAGCGGTAGACCATCAGCTTTTGTTCATCCCACCACGTAAAGGCACCCGCCCAGCAGCGGTCGTTTATGGTATTCAAAGTCTCGTACAGGGCCGGCATCCGGTCCTCGGGCGGTTCCATATCGTAGGTGCAAATCAGCCTGAGCGTTTCATCATACGCAGACCAAGCCAGCGTGATCGAATACGTCCTCCACTGGCCTTCCACGGCCATTGCGATCTGATCATCGTGGATGCGGTCAAACTCCCACTCGCGGTGCTCTGCGATATGTTCCACCAAATCAATCGGGTGGAGATCTTCTGCATCAGGAAAATGCTCGGACAATGCCATGTGCTTTGCCTCACTGCGTTGGCGAAGGGGACATGGCAGCGCCCCAACGCTAGATAACTGCTCTAGGGACGGTGTTGTTTACCTTTATCCCCTACCACATATCGTGGACCGAAGGGGTCCTAGCTGTAAAGTAGTTTCTTGGGGATAAGTGGGGAGCACAGAAATTTCATGTGGATATGTCATGCAATCGGACATGTTGCAGCGGCGACATGCCGCTTGGCTCGGGGTTTACCGCAGGGCGGGGTTCTCCCCGCCAATTCGTCGTATGTTGTGGCTCTAGCTTACCGGCGTCAAACGCCGACCTACTTCTTCGCTTCGAGCACCGCGATGCGGGCCGCTAGCGCGTCGTTTTCTTCGCGGGCCTTTTGGGCCATAGCGCGCACCGCGTCGAATTCTTCGCGGGCTACAAAGTCGCGGTCCGCCAGCCAGCGGTCCATCATCGATGACATTGCAGTTTGCGCCTCGTCTTTGGCACCTTGGGCCACGCCCATTGCGTTTGTCATCAGTTGGCTGATGTCGTCTAAAATCTTGTTACTGCCTTGCATGGGTCTCTCCATTCGCTTTGACCTCCATATGGGGCCTCGGGGGCGATCCGACAAGCGGGCATTGGAAGGTTGACTTTGCCGGACGTGGCGACAAGGAATGGCTTCATGCAAGCAGCCATTCCTTTTCCCAACATCTCTCCCGAGATTTTCGCCTTCACCGTCGGTGGTTTTGAAATCGCCCTGCGCTGGTATGCCATGGCCTATATCGTGGGGATCGCGATTGGTTGGCAGCTTATCAAATTCGCGCTTAACCGGCCCGCGCTTTGGCGCAATGGGTCGCCGATGAAGGTTGCCCAACTCGAGGATCTACTAACCTACATCGTCGTCGGCGTGATCGGCGGGGGGCGCTTGGGCTATGTGCTTTTCTATAAACCTGCCGAATTCCTTGCCACACCACTGGATATCATAAAGATCTGGGAAGGCGGGCTGTCCTTCCACGGCGGTTTCTTGGGTGTTGTGGCGGCCGTATTTGTTTTTAGCAAACGCCAAAAAGTGCCTTTGCCAGATTTAGCAGACATCATTGCCGTTGCCGCGACGCCAGCGGTTTTCCTTGTCCGCATCGCGAACTTCATCAACGCGGAACTTTGGGGACGTCCAACCGACCTGCCGTGGGGCGTGATCTTTCCGGGCCAAGCGGCCCAAGCCTGTGCGACTGCGTTGGAACCCTGCGTGCGCCATCCTTCGCAACTCTATGAGGCAGGACTAGAGGGCTTGCTGCTGGGTACAATCTTGATTTTGCTGGCCTTCCGCTTTAGCGCGCTGAAAAAAACGTGGCTGTTGTCCGGTGTGTTCTTCATGGGCTACGGCATCGCGCGGTTCTTGGTCGAATTCGTACGTCAGCCGGACGCGCAATTCGTCAGCATTGGTAATGAACTGGGGCTGGCGTTCCACATAAATGGCGTCGGTTTGACAATGGGGCAAACGCTAACTCTGCCTATGATTCTTGTGGGGCTGACAGTAGTGTTGATGGCGCAGCGCAGATGACTGCATTGGGTGATCTTTTGATCGCCCGCATTGCGCGGACAGGCCCGATCAGTCTGGTGGATTATATGGCCGACTGTTTGATGCATCCCGTGCACGGCTACTACGCGACCCGCGATCCGTTCGGGCAAAGTGGCGACTTTATCACGGCCCCCGAGATCAGCCAGATGTTCGGCGAACTGATCGGGCTCTCGTTGGCCCAAGCGTGGATAGACCAAGGCAGCCCTGCTGCGATCACACTGGCAGAGCTGGGACCCGGACGCGGCACACTTATGGCCGACGTTCTGCGCGCCACAAAGGCGGTGCCGGGGTTCCACGACGCACTGACCGTCCACTTTGTTGAGACCTCACTTGTCCTGCGCCAAGCCCAAGCCCAGGCAGTCCACCATGCCATCTGGCACGACAGCGCGGCCACCCTACCCGATCAGCCGCTGTTCTTAATCGCAAACGAATTCTTCGACGCGCTGCCCATTCGGCAGTTCGTGCGCGCAGGCGACGCTTGGCGCGAAAAGATGATTGGATTGACGGACCAAGTCCTTAGCTTTGGACTGTCTTCCGCCGCCCCCATTAGCCTGCTTGAACACCGGCTTGCCGACACCAGCGAAGGCGACTTGGTCGAACATTGCCCCGCATTGCCCGCAATCATGCAGGCGATTGGCAATATGATCGAAGTGCATGGCGGCGCGGCGCTCATCATCGACTACGGTGATTGGCAGTCACAGGGCGACACACTGCAAGCGCTCAAAGCGCACGAGCATGTGGATCCGCTGTCCACCGCCGGCGCAAATGACCTGACCGCGCACGTCGATTTCGCGGCCATTGCGCACAACGCAGCCCCTGCAAAATTCACGCGGCTGACCACACAAGGCGTGTTCCTTGAACGGCTTGGGATTACGGCAAGGGCGCAAACTTTAACCCAATCGCTGACAGGTTCCGCGCGCCAAGCACATATCTTGGCACATCGACGCTTGACCCACCCCGCAGAAATGGGTGATCTATTCAAAGTGATGGGGATTTATCCTGCCACTGCCACACCACCTGCAGGGTTGGAGCCATGACACTCGACATTATTTGCCACCCATTGCTGGCCGGCACGACGCACGGGTTCTTTGCCCGCGGCGGCGGGGCATCGTCAGGCGTCTTTGCAGGATTGAATTGCGGATTTGGCAGTTCTGACCAGCACGACATCGTCCGCATCAACCGTGCGCGTGTAGCCGAGGCCATGGGCGTAGAGCAAACGCACCTTGTCGGCGTACATCAAATCCATTCAGCAGATGCGGTTGTGATTGATGCGCCGCACACCAACGCGCCGAAAGCCGATGCTATAGTGACCGCCACAGTGGGGATCGCGTTGGGAATTCTGACTGCCGACTGCCAGCCAGTTCTTTTTGCGGATCAAACTGCGGGCGTGATCGGGGCCGCACACGCGGGATGGAAAGGTGCGC
>JBLHTS010000285.1:0-4227 GCA_047627695.1 Yoonia sp.
CCACGCTTTCCGGAATTGGCATGGGCGCGCTTGTCTTTGGCGAGTCCATTCGCCCCGTACTCCTGATATCTCTTGCCGTTTTGTTTCTCGGGCTCGCTATATCGAACGGACAAGTCAAACGACCCACGCAATTATGGGGTCAGCTTCTGACCCTGGCCGCCCGTTGGATACCAGGCATCCGGGGCCACCCCGGTGCGCGCTGAGCATCAACTAGCTTACATTCAATCAACCAAAAGGAAGTAATCCATGTAAATCACAGCAAGCAACACCACGCTGATCGCAGACCTTTATTGAGCCGTCGACGCGATGTGCGCCGCAAGCGTGGTCAGCCACGTGACCGAAGACGTGACCTTTCGTCTCGGCAATTTTTACACCTGGTTGGTCGAAAACCTGTCGAACAGGCCAATGCGTCCTTCTTTGAAACCATCGCAGCCATGCGGCACACAATCACCAGTATCCGGTCCAACGGTGATACGGCGTGGTGCACCGGGTCGGTGCACTACACGCGCAAAGACCAAAGCGAGTACGAGGTGCCCTTTGCCACACGCTTGGTGATACGGTAGCAGTTCCTCAGTTTTGTTGCTGGAGCCAGCCCAACAGATGCTCCAAACGATCCTTATTGGGATGAGTGGATAGGAACACTGCCCAATAGGTCAAACCGGGCAAGGCGATATCCGACAGTTGCACAAGCTGGCCGACTTTCAGCAAATCTGCCACCAGATGCTGCGAGGCCAGAACCGCGCCCTGACCGGACATAGCGGCATCAATCGCGTGTATCTCTTCGGAAAAACTCTGAGGCACGGTGGACAGTGGTGCTTTGACGCCTGCATGGGCGTGCCAGCGGTCCCAGCTGGGCGCGTTGCTTGAATCGGATTTCCACCGATATTGAAGTAAGGGGAGCGCCAGGATGCCATCCGACGTCAACGGCTGCATCGTCTTAACCAAGCCAGGCGCGCAAACCGGTATGATCGCGTCATCAAACAGCCGGTGCCATTGCGCTTGGCCGTAAGGGTGTTGGGCATAGCGGATCGCCATGTCGATGTTTGTCGCGTGCAGGTCTGCAGGCAGGTCTGTGGCTTCGACCGTGATGGTCAGGCCTGTTTCGGCGCGCAGAAGCGGCAAACGCGACATTAGCCAGCGACTGGCAAAGGCCATGGTGACCGACAGGCGCAGCGGCGCTTCGTGGGCGGTGGCGGTGAGCAGATTAATTGTGCCTGCAATTTGGTCCAGCGCCGTGCAGAGAACTGGAAAAAGATTTTCCCCGGCCGTAGACAATCGTACTGGACGTGGAAAGCGGCAAAACAATTCCACCCCCAGGATCGCCTCGAGCTGCCGCACTTGATGACTGATTGCGGTTGGCGTCAGGCCAAGTTCGTCTGCAGCACGGGCGAAATGCAAATGCCGCGCGGCAGCCTCGAAGGCGCGTAGGGCATGCAGGGGAGGAAGATTGCGCATGGAATCCTCATAAGGTGAATCTTATTCACCTTATGCTTGAAATATTCGCTTTGGCCAAGGATTTTGACGGCTGGTAGCCATTACCTCGACAGGTTCCTAACGAATCCTGAAAGGTGAAAACTATGACAACCCTGCTCCGCATCGACGCCAGCGCTCAGATGGAAGAACGATCCTTGACGCGCAAGCTGACAACGATGTTCACGACCGAATTCCTACAGGCCAATCCAAGCGCAAAGGTGATCATCCGCGATGTCGGGCAGTACCCCGTTCCGGCGATTGATCACCCCTTTATTCACGCGGCCTTTACCCCGCTGAACGCGCGCGAAGACTGGATGGCCGAGCGGCTTTTGCTATCGAATACGTTAATCGATGAGGTTGAGGCAGCAGATATTATAGTTTTGGGTGCGCCGATGTATAATTACGGGATGCCAGCCGCCTTGAAAGGTTGGATTGATCAAATCGCACGGATAGGCCGGACCTTCTCGTTTGACTTGGAGCGTGGGGATGTCCCGATCGAGCCAATCCTGAAGGGGAAACATCTTGTAGTGCTTTCATCGCGCGGCGAGTTCGGATTTGAACACGGCGGGCCTCGGGCACACATGAACGCGCTGGACCCCGCAATCGCAGCTTGCGCCCACTACTTTGGCGTTGACGCGTCGGACATCCATACAGTCGCCATCGAATACCAAGAGTTCAAGGATGCGCGTCATGACCGCTCAGTCATTGCGGCAGAAAGAACGACGCGCGAACTGGCTCTGCGGTTTGCCAAAACTGCTAGATAGCCTATCCTAGCTTTCCCATCCGTTTGACTTTTGGCCATTGATTGGCGTTTGCATGTCGCCCCGACTATCTCAGTTGGGATTCCTGGACACAGTTGGTTGGGGCGATAAGGATCAGCGGGATAGCAAAATGCGCTTTCGCAGGACGTAGTTCAGTCGGTCAACGGTAAGCGCCAATGCGCAGGCCCAAGACATTGTGATCATCAGGCCTTTGAATGGAACTGTCAGAAGAAAACTTGTTGAGGCGGGCGGGGCGAGCACTTAGCTTCTGTGGATGCCGTCGGGCACCGTGAGGCGCCAAGCCGACCTTGGTGCTCCCTTCGGCGAATGGCGCAAGCAAGGAGCCCAAACTACCGGATGCTGCAAGTTGTACGAATGTCTGCTATCATAAAAAAGCCAAAACCTTCAACAAATACTAAGGTTTTGAACGGGGCTTTTGGGGGCGTCAAACGAGAAGTTTTGCGGGCGTTCCAAAAACGAGGGTTTTTGCCGGGATCCTGAATGGTCGAACAAAGCCGCCGCTCACACTAAATACCCTCATGTCAGGTGTGATGCATTGTTCTTGAGCGGATCATATTAAGCCATTCTAATCGCGACGGTCGAGCATGGCAGCAACAACAACTTCGGGCGCGTCTTCCTGAACAAGATGACCCGCGTTTTCAACGCACGTGATCTGC
Source organism: Yoonia sp. (assembly GCA_047627695.1). Classification (GTDB taxonomy): domain Bacteria; phylum Pseudomonadota; class Alphaproteobacteria; order Rhodobacterales; family Rhodobacteraceae; genus Yoonia. The sequence continues at coordinate 2,912 of JBLHTS010000285.1, forward strand.
CCGTCAGCGATTAAATTTGCGAATTCTTGTCCCCGCTCGAATGGAATCCAATCGTCCTTGTCTCCCCAAAGCACACGGACCTCGCAATCCATTGGACCATACTGATCCTGAACCTCGTCGGTGTGCGCCTGATCCATCTGTGCGATCTGTCGATAAAATGCGGGTTGGCCAACATCACCCAGCCAAGGCTTCATGTAGATGTCGAAAGCGTCTTTTGAGAGGGGCTGGTGGGCCGCCGTCTGAAGGTAGGCCCGCAGAAGCGCGTCATGCATATAAGGTGGCATCCCGGCAAAGGCCGCTTCGTGTTCACGCACATGCGCAACGAAAGGGGACCCCCATGGGCGAACAACCACAGCATCAAAAATTGTCAGGCGAGAGTAGCGCAGATCGTTCAGGTGCCACGCCCGCATGGCAGTTGCTCCACCAAAGTCATGCGCCAGAACTTCGGGTTTTTCGAGCTTCCAACGAGCAAAGAGTGCGGCAAGCAGATCGTTCTGGACATTAAGGGAAACGTCTTGCCCATAGCGTTTTTCCGATTGACCGTATCCGATGAGATCGAAGAAATAAACGGTAAAGCGGGGTGCGAGCAAGGGTGCGATGCGGCGCCAGACTTGTGACGAAAAAGGCGTGCCGTGCAACAAGACAAGCGGCGGGCCATTACCCATTTGACCCCAAGCAACCGAAGTTCCGTCATGATCGAATGTGTTTGAAAGCTGTAACATGAATGTCCTTGATCAAAGCTGCGTTACTCGGTAACATAGGATATATCCTATATAGGAGTCAAGCTATGAGCTCGACTGCAAAAGCACTTTCAAGTCAACGCCGTCAACAAGTACTGAAATGGCTTGTCGATCCTGTTGCGAACTTCCCAGCACAACATACTGGCGATCTGGTCAAGGACGGGGTCTGCGTAGGCTTCATTGCCGACAAGTTGGGCATCGCACAGCCTTCGGCAACGTCGCAGTTGAAAATCTTGCAAGAAGCCGGTCTTGTGATGCCAACCCGCATTGCACAGTGGACGTTTTACAAACGTGACGAGGCGGGGATCAGAAAAGCCCTGTCCGAGCTTTCGGCTTTGTTGGGCTAGGGTAACTTTGGTTTTTTTTCGAACGATTACCGCACCCGGATACCCTTCCCAAAACGACCCAGACTGTGTGGAAACTAGCTTTCGGTTGGCACAACATGGGCGTGTAGGTTTGCTATCTATCTTTCAGCCAAATTTGACCGCTTAGGCGATCCAAACCCCGCAGATCCCCGTTTTGGTGCGATTGTGGGGCTGTTTTCCGGAATTTGCAGGCAATAGCTCCAATCAGGCA
>JBLHTS010000286.1:0-4177 GCA_047627695.1 Yoonia sp.
GCTGGCAACAACTGTTGTATCAAGTGACAGATGCGGTTTGGCCGCATGTCCGCCCTTGCCTTCGATCTCTACATCAAAGTTATCAGTGGCTGCAAAAAACGCGCCCGGTCTAATCGCGAATTGACCAACAGGTATACCCGGCCAGTTGTGCATTCCGTAAACCTCCTGAATATTCCAGCGGTCCATCATACCATCGGCGCACATTTCCCGACCACCGCCGCCACCTTCTTCGGCGGGTTGGAAAATCAGGACAACCTTGCCATCAAAATTGCGGGTTTCGGACAGGTATTTTGCAGCCCCCAACAGCATCGACGTATGCCCGTCGTGCCCGCAAGCATGCATCGTCCCATCGATTTTGGATTTATACGACAGGTCCGTTTGTTCATGGATCGGTAGCGCATCCATATCAGCGCGCAGTCCGATCACCTTGCCAGAGGTATTCGCCTTGCCGTAGATCACGCCAACAACACCCGTCCGCCCGATGCCTGTCACGACCTCATCACAGCCAAATTCCTTGAGCTTTTCAGCCACAATCGCAGAGGTGCGATGTGTTTCGAATAGGATCTCTGGATGGGCGTGCAGGTCGTGCCGCCATGCCATAATTTCTGGCAGCATTTCGGCGAAACGGTTCTTAACAGGCATGAGGTTCTCTCCGGTTTGGGATATCTCTTAGGTGTGTCATTCAGCGAGCATGTCCACAAGTCGGCTGATAAAAGCCTCGCCTTGTTGGAACTGATCAACGCTGATGAACTCGTTGGGCTGGTGGGCTTGGGCGATATCGCCAGGACCACAGATCACGGCGGAATAGCCGCGTTCCTGAAATTGTCCGGCTTCGGTGCCGTAGCTGACCACATTGCTGGCGTTTTCGCCGGTCAGTTGGCGTACTAACGCTTCAGCGCGGCCTTGGGTTTCAGGAACAAGCCCCGGCACATGAAAGGACTTCACAGCGACGATCCCCGCCTCTGGTCTGACAGCCTTCATTTCTGCGTCGAGTTCAGCAACTTTGGCCATCAGCCGCGCTTCCCACTTGCCGATATCTTCGCCGGGGACGATGCGGAAATCAAAACCGAAATAGCAGTCCTTAGCTGTAATATTATGTGCCGTGCCGCCGTTGATCGTGCCAATGTGCAATGTTGTATAGGGTGGCACAAACTCTGCCGCCAATTTGCTGGGTGTTTTCACTGCGTTTTCGGCGTTCACGTCATTGGCCCAGTTGATCAATTTGGCCGCCATCATAATGGCGCTGACACCTGCCGGAGCAAGCGATGAATGCACCTCGAACCCGCGGAAGTGCATATTGTAGCCGATGCTGCCTTTGTGGCTGCTAGCTATTTTCATCATTGACGGCTCGCCGACCAAAACGGTGTCCGCACGCGGCATCCCCATCGCGACCATGTGATCAATCATCGGCGGCGCACCTGTGCAGCCAACTTCTTCGTCGTAGCTGAGCGCGATTTGCAGGGGCCGCTTAATCCCGCGCTCCAATGCCAATGGCACGGCAGACAGCGCGAGCGCATCAAAACCTTTCATATCGCAAGTGCCACGCCCGTAAAGCTTGCCTTCACGTTCCGTCACCGTGAACGGGTCAGTATCCCAAGCCTGCCCATCCACAGGAACGACATCGGTGTGCCCGGACAAGACAACACCACCATCAATTTCAGGACCAATATGGGCATAAAGGGCCGCCTTGGTTCCATCTTCGTTGGGCACCCGCGTCGATGCCACGCCGTAGTCATTCAGATAGTCTTCAACGAAATCAATAAGATCAAGATTGCTGTCACGACTGACCGTCGGGAAGCTTACCAACTTGTCCATTAACTCTCGGGCACTCAATGTCATGTCAATCCTTTCAGGGTTCGCCACAATCTGCATAACTTGAAGGAACGGATACGCAATGCTTGGGCAGTTCCACTCTGGCCTGTCCTTGTCAGGGTCGCAAACAGGAATCACCTTGCGGGTTCGAATTATGGTGATACCGTCTGAAACTTAAGAAGCTGAATCCAAAAGAGGTTCAGACGAAAAACACTAATACTGAACCACTTGGGAGGTTCTATATGCCTGACGGGGCGCTGCCCGTCCTGGATGTCCGGGACCTCAAAACAGTCTTTCAGACCCGCGGAGGCGAGGTTCACGCAGTAAACGACGTGAGCTTCTCGCTTAAACCTGGTGAATTACTGGGTGTTGTCGGCGAAAGCGGCTCTGGTAAGTCCGTCACAATGATGTCGCTGTTGGGTTTGCTGCCCTCGCCGCCCGCCGAAGTGCGCAATGGGACGGTGATGTTCGACGGAAAAAACCTTTTGGACGTGTCGCAGGAAGCATTGCGGTCTGTGCGTGGCGGGAAAATCGGGTTTGTGTTTCAAGATCCGATGACCTCACTCAACCCCGTCTATCAGGTCGGTTTTCAAATCATGGAACCCCTGCGCAAACATATGGGCATGAACAAACGCGAAGCCGCACAGCGCGCCCAAGAGCTGCTGGAGCTGGTCGGCATACCTGACGCTAAACAACGCCTTCTTGATTACCCCCACCAGTTCTCTGGCGGCATGCGTCAACGTGTGATGATAGCTATTGCCTTGGCCTGTGACCCGCAAGTCCTGATCGCGGATGAGCCGACTACAGCGCTCGATGTGACCATTCAGGCCCAAATTCTCGAGTTAATGAAAGGCCTGCGCGACAAGCTTGGGATGGCCGTGATCTGGATCACCCACGACCTTGGCGTCATCGCAGGTATCGCTGACCGCGTTATGGTGATGTATGGCGGGCAAGTTGTAGAGCACGCCCCCGTGCATGAACTTTTTAGCAACCCACAACACCCCTACACCCGCGCTTTGCTGAAAACGATTCCCAAAATCCACGAAGCGCGCGCAACACGTCTGACAATTATCGAAGGCCAACCGCCGATGATGGCAGGGGCACCGACATCGTGTGCGTTCCGCGAACGTTGTGATGTGGCATTCGACCGCTGTGCTTTGGAAAATCCGCCGCGCTATGATCTGGGTGGTGGCCATGATGCCGCCTGTTTCTATGACGCCCGCACCGGAGGGCCGCGTGATGCTTGATGACACAAGGAAGCCTTTGGTTTCAGTCCGCGACCTCAAGATGTATTTTCCAATTCATTCGGGGCTGCTGCGCCGCCGCATTGGTGAAGTGAAAGCCGTTGATGGTGTCAGTTTCGACGTCATGGAAGGCGAAACGCTGGGTCTTGTTGGCGAATCCGGGTGCGGCAAATCGACTTGCGGGCGCGCTTTGCTGCGCCTTTATGATATCACTGCAGGATCAATCAAAATTGGTGACCGCGAGATCGGATCAACACCGCAAACACAGCTACGCGACATGCGCCCGACCATGCAGATGGTGTTCCAAGACCCCCAAGCCAGCCTGAACCCGCGCATGACCGTCGAAGACATCATCAAAGAACCTTTTGATGAGCACACAAAACTAAACGATGCCGAAAAGCGCGCCAAAGTGGCAGAACTGATGGACGCGGTTGGACTGAACCGCAAATTCGCCAAACGTTATCCGCAGGCGTTTTCAGGTGGCCAGCGCCAGCGCATCGGCATTGCACGCGCTTTGGCGTTGAACCCGAAATTCATCGTTTGTGATGAACCGATTGCCGCCCTTGATGTGTCAATCCAAGCGCAGGTCGTGAACCTGCTTGAAGACCTGCAAGAGCAGTTTGGCCTGACGTATTTGTTCATCAGCCACGACCTGTCGATGGTACGCCACATCGCCACCCGAGTGGCTGTGATGTATCTGGGCAAGATCGTTGAACTCGCGCCCCGCGAAGGGCTTTATGCCGATCCGCTACATCCGTATACTAAGGCTCTGCTTTCCGCGGTGCCAGAACCGGACCCAAGCCTTGCCCGCGCATCAGAGCGCATTATTCTGCAAGGCGACGTGCCGTCGCCGTCAAACCCGCCCCAGGGCTGTAATTTCTGCACCCGCTGCCCGTCTGTCATGGATATTTGCAAGCGCGTGGAACCCGAATATCGTGAGGTGCAACCAGGTCGGTTTACCGCTTGCCACCTTTATAACGATACAAACGACTCTGTCGGACAAACGGCAGGTCACGAGGCAAACAAGAGCGTTAACAAGGAGAAGACAAAATGAAACTCAAAGCAGCCCTAATGGGCGCCATTGCCACCGCGGCACTTGCCCCAATGGCATTTGCCGACGC
>JBLHTS010000287.1:0-4088 GCA_047627695.1 Yoonia sp.
TGAATCCGCGCGATTAGGGCCGGAACGAGCCGACATAAACGTCTGCGGGGATCGTTCCACCACTGGCGACAAGTGCACCCAATCGCCCCAGCTCGTCCGCGCATTTCGCCCCCGCGCCATTGCCCGCCGTCAGCGCGATCAAGCGGTTCGTTTGCTGATAAATCAACGGATTTCCATGTGGCGTGAAACAGGTCACGCAACTGCCCGTCGTCATTGCGCGGTAGGATAGATCCGGCATCAGCGTCAGCAAGAGCCGTTCCAAAAAGTGCCCGACTTCTGGGTCGCCATCCGTACGAAACCACGCTTTCAACGCGTCTACCGTCTGTAATTCGTGGTCGACCGGATCGCCGCCGATCTTGAGATAAGTTTTCCCGTCGGGATAACGCACAGGCGGCAAAATATAGGGATCCGTCACCAAATCAGGCGGCAGGTAAACGACGGAGGGCATATCGCTTAGCCGCACGGCCTCTGCGGCATCCAATTCGAAAAACGCGATGGTACGGGCATAGGCGGTCAACGGCAAAGGCTCTGGCAGCAACCCTTTTGCCATAGAGAACGCACCACAAGCCACAACGGCCTTTGCGCCGTTGATTACCTGCCCGTCAACACAAACTGCCTGCACGCGGTCTGCACCTTCGACAAGCCGTGCGACTTCTGTCTGGTAGACAGTGACGCCCAGCTTCTCTGCTGCCCCAATCTCGGCGCGAACATGGGCGCGAGGATCAATCCAGCCAGCTTCATCCGCTTCGTGCAACGCGAGGACACCATCGGGAAAGGAAAAATAGGGGAAACGCTGACGCAATTCGGCCCCACGCAAAGCAGTATGTGCAACTCCATCAGCTTGAGCGTTGCGCCCGACGGCCTGAATGAAATTACTGCCCGCACCATGCTCTGGACCTGCGACTATCGCACCAACGGGGGTGAAAAATGGCTGTTCACCATGTTGTGCGACCTCGGCATAGCGCGCGATTGCCGCTTGCGAAAACCGCGTCCAATTCGGCCTGCTATCCAGTTTGCGGGTAATACGTGCGGCATCGTAATGGCTCGCAAAGACGCCGGAATGGTCGTGTTTTTGCTCAGGCTCGGCTGGCCCGATCAAGGCGACTGTCGCACCATCTTTGGCCAAGTGTCGCGCCGCCGCGCTACCCATTAACCCCGCGCCTACCACGATCACATCAAAGGTTGTCACTGCCAAAGAGCCCTAGAAGTGGAACGGATCAACCACGATCCGTTTTCCCAGCGTCAGCGCATCAGCCACATGCAGCATCGGGGACAAATCCACCCCTGACGTGCCCGTCTGAACTAGCTCTGCCATACGTGAATAAAGTGCAGGATATTCCGCGCACGCGCCACCAATCACCTTATGCCCGTCAATCAACAAACGCGCACCGCCATCATGCAGGTTCAGCGTACCGCCTGTGGTTTCAACGGTGATATCCCAACTTTGCGGCCCTTCTTGACGCCAATCAAATTCGCCCGTCACGTTATTGGTCCACTGCATCTGCGCCGCAATCGGCGTGTCGCAATTTGACGGGAAAAACAGGTCTGCCGATTGCAGATGGATCGGCGTCGGTAAGATTTCCGTGATGATCGACAACGCATTGCTGCCCGGATCAAACACACCCATGCCACCGGGTGCAAACACCCAATCCTGACCCGGATGCCAGCGGCGCACGTCTTCTTTCCAACTGATATGCGCGCCAGTGATCTGTTTATCCGCAAGCCAAGCTTTCGCTGGGGCCACACCTTCCGCCATGCGGCTATGCCATGTGGTGTAAAGCGTCACACCTGCCGTTTTCGCCATATCGGCCAACGCATAAACCTCGGCCAATGTCGCACCGGGGGGTTTTTCCAGCATCACATGACGACCCGCAGCAATGGCTTTGGCCGCATATTCATAACGCGGCACAGGCGGAAGGCAGAGCGAGACGACGCCGATGTCAGGACGCTCTGCCAGCATTTGGTCGAAGTCGGTAAAGGCGTGCACACCATCAACCGTACCCGCGCGACTGACTGTAGCGGCAAGCTCCCAATCGTCACTTACGTTGATCGACGGCAGATGTTGATCGACAGCAATTTTGCCGATCCCAACCAGACAAATTGAGGTCATCAGTGTGCTTCCTTACCAACAGCATTGCCGCGATATCCAACAAGGAAGTCAAAATCAGCGCCTGTATCAGCCCCCATGACGCGGTCATGGTACAACATCGCATAGCCGCTTTCAGGGCGCGGGTTGGCGCCTGATTTATCAGCCGTCCAATCGGCCATGCGCGACGCCAGCTCTTCATCGGTAATATCAAGATGAATACGGCGACCGGCGACGTCGAGTTCAATGATATCGCCATCCTGCACCACTGCCAAAGGCCCGCCGACAGCCGCTTCGGGCGAAGTATGCAAGACCACCGTACCAAACGCCGTCCCCGACATGCGCGCATCAGAAATGCGCACCATATCGGTGATCCCTTTCTTCAGGATTTTCGGCGGCAGGCCCATATTGCCCACCTCTGCCATGCCCGGATAGCCACGCGGGCCACAGTTTTTCAGAACCATGACGCAGGTTTCATCGATATCCAAATCATCATCGTTGATGCGGGCTTTATAGTCGTCGATATCCTCGAACACGACGGCACGGCCCGTATGTTGCATCAACTCCGGCGTCGCTGCAGAGGGTTTTATCACAGCCCCACCGGGGGCAAGATTGCCGCGCAAGACCGCGATACCACCCGATTGGGTCAACGCCCTTTCAACCGGCAAGATCACGTCTTCGTTCCAGTTTTTGACGTGTTTGACCTCGTCCCAAATGCTGTCACCTGACACGGTCAGCGCGTCTTTGTGCAGCAAACCCGCCTCGCCCAAACGCTTGATGACGACGGGTAGACCGCCTGCATAAAAGAACTCTTCCATCAGGTATTTGCCCGACGGCATCAGGTTCACGATCGTCGGCACATCACGGCCCAAACGGTCCCAATCATCCAGTGTCAATTCAACGCCCTTGGTGCGGCCCGCCATTGCCAGCAAATGGATCACAGCATTGGTGGATCCACCAATTGCCGCATTGGTGCGGATTGCGTTTTCAAAGGCATCCTTGGTCATAATATCTGATGGTTTCAAGTCATCCTTGACCATATCAACAATGCGGCGGCCCGTCAGATGCGCCATGACACGGCGGCGGCTATCGACCGCAGGGATCGCCGCGTTGCCAGACAACGCCATGCCCAGCGCTTCGGCCATGGACGCCATCGTACTGGCGGTGCCCATTGTGTTGCATGATCCGGCTGAGCGGGACATCGACGCCTCTGCCTCGACGAATTCCTCGGCGGTCATTTCGCCCGCGCGTACGGCTTCCGAGAATTTCCAAAGATGCGTACCAGAACCCACGCGTTCACCACGGAACATGCCATTCAGCATCGGACCGCCGGACACGACAATGGCGGGTAGGTCGACCGACGCGGCCCCCATCAACAGCGCTGGTGTGGTCTTGTCACATCCCGCAAGCAACACAACACCGTCCATTGACATGCCACGTATCGCTTCCTCAACATCCATTGCACACATGTTGCGGTACATCATCGCTGTTGGACGCAAACTGCTTTCGGCGGGTGAAAACACGGGAAATTCGACAGGAAAACCGCCTGCTTCATAAATCCCGAATTTTACCTTTTCGGCCAAATCACGCAGATGCGCGTTGCATGGCGTCAGCTCCGACCACGTGTTGCAAATGCCGACAACTGGGCGCCCATCGAGCAAATCCGCAGGCAATCCTTGGTTCTTCATCCAAGACCGGTGATAGATCGCATCCTTTGACGATCCACCGAACCATTCTTGCGAACGCAGCTTACGGGGCCACTTGGCTGGCTTGAATGTCATAACAGGACTTCCTTTGATGGGTGTGTTACGCCATCAATAACCCGCACCACATCCAATTCCAAGGAGCCGTCATGAACCAGCACACACAAAATATGACCCACTGGTCTGAACGCGTCGATTTGGCGGCCGCTTTTCGTTGGACGGCACGTCTGAACATGCACGAAGGTGTGGCGAACCACTTTAGCTTTGCGATCAACGACGATGGCACAAAGTTTCTGATG
>JBLHTS010000288.1:0-4038 GCA_047627695.1 Yoonia sp.
CGTCATATGCGGCACCACCGACAAGGTCTTCTGAGACGTCAAACTTCAGGTCTCGCTTGTCGCCGAACCAGTCGATGACGCGCTTGACCTCGTTCATCACTTCGGGGCCAATGCCGTCGCCGGCGAGGATCAACAGAGAAGGGTTTGCCATGGGTCATGTCCTTGCTAAAATATGTTGCGATTGCCCTAGCGCGAAGGGGCGCGAGGTTCAAGATACCAACGGGCGAAGGCCTTCTTGCAAAAGCTGCCAAACCCGCCTGATCCGCGGAGTTTGGCGCATCGCTTCATGGGCCGTCAGCCAAACAGGGAGCGTCGGCAGCGGTAGTGCAAGGTCGATCTGCGTGATTGTCGGATCCGACCTGCCAATTTCAGCTTGTGCAAAGCCAATCCCGCAGCCTGCCCGCACCAATTCCCAATAGGCAATGTTGTCGTCGCACCTTGTCTTGAAGAAATCGCGGTCGATCGGGACACCTGCAGCGTTGAAGCCTGTGATAATATCGGAGTTGGTATCGTAGCCCACGAAATCGTGGTGCAGCAGATCATCTACTGAGCCCGGCAAGCCCCGTTTCGCGATGTAAGAATGAGCCGCAAAGATACCCAAAGGGATGTCCCCGATATGTTGGGTGACCAGATCAAGCTGCGTCGGCCGGTACATGCGCACGGCAATATCTGCTTCGCGGTAGAGCAGATTGCGGCTATCGTCACTGGCCACCAGTTCGATGGCGATTTGAGGCTCTGAACGTCGGATACCGGCGATGATGGGTGGCAGATGTATGACCGAGAAAGCAACACTTGCCGTGATGCGCACGGTGCCTTCTAGTCTTACCTGTTGACCCGCTGCTGTCAGCGCGATTTGGCGGACGGCGTCTTGCATTGCGCGCGCAGGCGCGACCAGCTCTGCGCCTGTTTGTGTTAAAGCAAACCCGCGCGGTTGGCGGTAGAACAGTTCTGCCCCAAGCTGGGCTTCGATGGTCTTGATCTGGCGTCCGAGCGTTGGCTGACTGGTTCCCAAAAGCCGCCCAGCTGCCGACAAGCTGCCTGTTTCTGCAACAGCAAGGAAAGCCTGAACAAGCGACCAATCGAGCGTATCTAGAGATTCATCCATTCACTTATGAATACATGACCAACATAATCTGGCAATTTATTTTATGCCTGGGTTAGGTGACTGTCTGTTCACCAACTTCTCAAAGGAGCAGTCACATGCAATCCACAGTACTAATTCTTGGCGGATCGGGCAAAATCGGCAGCCGCGCCTCTGAAGCTTTTTGGAATGCGGGCTGGAAAGTCCGCCAGTTCAACCGAAAGACCGATGACATGATCGCCGCCGCACAAGGTGTTGATGTGATCGTCAACGGCCTTAACCCACCATCATACAATGATTGGGAACGCACAATCCCCGCGATTACCGAGCAAGTGATTGCAGCAGCGAAGGCCAGCAATGCAACGGTAATCATCCCCGGAAATGTCTATAATTACGGTGACCAGCCCGGAATGCTGGATGAAGACACTGCGCACAACGCGCACACAAAAAAGGGCCGCGTTCGGATTAGGATGGAGCAAGCGTATCAAGCCTCGGGCGTGCAAACTCTAGTCTTGCGTGCTGGCAACTTTATTGACCCCGACGGCAATGGCGATATCATGAGCATGCTGCTTATGCGCGCGATTGCCAAAGGCAAGCTGACCACAGCTGCAGACCCCGACACGTTGCAGGCCTATGCTTATGTCCCTGATTGGGCTCGCGCGGCAGTCCAGTTGGCAGAGAAGCGCAGCGAACTGAACCAGTTCGAAGACATCCCCTTTCCGGGTCACAGCTTTACAACCAATGACCTGCAGCGCTGTGTCGCGCAAACGACCCGTCGCAAAACAAAGATCACGCGTTTTCCGTGGTGGATCATGACTTTGCTCTGCCCGTTTTGGGAACTGGCGCGCGAAATGCGCGAGATGCGGTATCTGTATGAGATGCCACATCAGATCAGCGCCGCAAAATTCGACCGCTTGCTGCCCGCGTTTGTCCCGACCAGCTTGCGGGATGTCATGTTGGCTGGGCTACCGGCTGATATCCACCCAGACAAGACTGTGCGGACCAGTAATAGCCACTCCTCGCCCGTCGGTAGCAGTATCTGACGCAGAACTTAGCGTTCCTGCATCAATGATCTGCCAGTCGGTCGACGGCAAAACGTAGCTGACCCGCAGCTTTCCGGGTCCGTCATTCCCCCAATCGGCATTTGTGGTCCCTGCATGGGGGTCGTGGATGTCAGGTCGGGTCAGAAAGGCCAGCATAGCGGCACTGTTCCCGTCCCCATTCACCGGATCGAGGTTGCTGTTACCCGCAACAACAAAGCTATCAGGGGTGGCGGGCCAAAGCGTCCGTCCAAGACATGTTCCCACAGCCACAATTCATCGCGGCTGCGCAAACCGTTCACATCCTCGGGTCCATCAAAAACGGGTGGGGTCGCAGAAAAGGCCATGATGGAAACTTCAGTGTCGTCAGGCAAACGTATCGGAACAATCCAATGCGCGGTCGAGGACAAGCGCAATATATTCGAAATATCGGGCGTAAAAAAAGGGTGGTCCATCTATCTGCGGCAAGACCGCGTCCGGCACGTCGCGCCGAAGCAGGGTACTGAAGTCGACCACTGCGGCCACTTCAATCGGGGAAGCGCGACAAGATCGCAAGCCCGCCATCACCGGCAAAGCGCCCATAGCCCTGCGCATCGCGGGCATCACCAGTGCGCCCATCACCATCAATATCATAGCCCGTAGCTAGTCCAGCATTTGGAGTGCGCGCAAACATGAAGGGATACCGCCTTTCAAACATGTCAGCAAAGGCTGCGAACGCAAGACCGTCAAGGTCAAGGTCATAGTCAAAATCCGAGAGAACCAAAACGTTAGGCGCTAACTGCACGATCGCAGCCGCAATCTCGTTCAGACTATCGTCTTCACCTTTTTGAGATCGCGCAACAAGAGCCCGGGACCATCACGGTTAAGTGGTGCAGCGAATGTTGCGATGCGCAACCCATCCGCTTGAACCGAAGTCGCCCAGAGGCCCAGTATCAGAGGACCATAACACCTTGGGAATCGTCGCGTGCGTAGGCGCGCAAGCGTTGCAGATGAATCATCTGCGCAACCCGGCTGAGTGCAATCCCGCGCATCAGAATACTGGCTGGCAAGAAAGCCCATGCGGCTACCATCCAAATTAATGTCTGCGCGCTATCAAGATTAATCGGCGTGCCAAGAATCGCAGCCAACTTGATGACCGCTGGCACCAAGAACGGCAGCAAAAAACCTAAGATAATGTTAATACGACCATCACGTCGAAGGCGTTTTACGACATCGCCTCCGGATGTCGGGTCAAACGTCGGCAAGTTGATCCAGACATTGAACGCCTCTGTCCGGCGCGGCCAGTGATAGAGGCGCAACAAGATGACAAACCAAATTACCGAAAATAGCGACAAAAGATAACTGAGCCCAGCCGCATCGCGCAGCCGCTGGATAATGGCGTCATCAGTCCCTTCTGGCATCATCAACACCATCAGGCGGACGGGCGAATAGGTGAAATCAATCGCCATGCCGATTTGAGACCCACTATTCTGGAAAAAGGCTGTCACCTCAGATGGCGTATTTTCACCGCGAAAAATCACCGAAAGGCACAATACAATGCCAAAAAGGGCAGAAAAGCGGACGCGGTTGAAAGGGGGGGCGTCGCGAAACTCGACAAGGCTTGGGCTTTTCGCGCTATATTCAACGATCGTGAAGAGCGCGCCAAAGATCGCGATAAGCGCGACAATCTGCGTGCTGTCCTTATTACTATCAGGCAGCAGCGCAAACGGCATGACGATCAACATCACAACTAACGCAGCCCTTGCTAATGCGCCCGGCAATCGAAACAACACTGTCTTTTTCCCTCGTCATAGTTCGCAAAAATCACACGTTGCGCATTTGCGTGCATATCTCAAAGTTTTATTCTGTTTTCATTACTTTAACCTGACCAAATCACACCAGACCCATCAATGTCATTGCCAAATAATTCTTTACTAT
>JBLHTS010000289.1:0-4002 GCA_047627695.1 Yoonia sp.
GCGGTCTTTGCAATGGCCGCTCTGATAGCCGCAGTTTACACGACCAAAGACGCTTTGGCGCCGCTGCTGACATGGGCCACATCTGGCTTGTTCGTGTTGCTGGCGATCTGGATCGGCGTGAACGGGCAGGGCACGAACATCGCTTTTGACGGCATGTTCGTTGACGACAGCTTTGCGCGCTTTGCCAAAATCGTAATCCTGATGTCGGCGGCAGCAGTCTTGTTGATGTCTGAAAGCTATATGCAGAACCGTGGATTGCTGAAATTCGAATACCCAATTCTGATCGCTTTAGCTGTTGTCGGTATGATGGTTATGGTCTCTGCGGGCGATCTGATGGCGCTTTATATGGGCCTAGAGTTGCAGTCGCTTGCCCTTTATGTGGTCGCATCCTTGCGCCGCGATAGCGCGAAATCGACCGAAGCCGGTTTGAAATACTTTGTTCTTGGTGCGTTGTCGTCTGGCCTGCTGCTTTATGGCGCGTCGCTGACATACGGTTTTGCGGGCACGACCCTGTTCTCTGGTATTATTGAGGCGACAGCGGACGGCGTATCGCTTGGTATGCTATTTGGTGTGGTCTTCATGATCGCTGGCTTTGCTTTCAAAGTCTCTGCGGCGCCCTTCCATATGTGGACGCCCGACGTCTATGAAGGATCACCCACGCCTGTGACTGCGTTTTTTGCGACGGCCCCGAAGGTTGCCGCGATGGCGCTTTTTGCGCGTGTTGTGCACGACGCCTTTGGGAATATCGTCAGCGACTGGCAGCAGATTGTCGCGTTCCTGTCCGTTGTTTCAATGTTCCTTGGCGCGATTGCGGCGATCGGACAGACCAACATCAAACGTCTAATGGCTTATTCGTCGATTGCACATATGGGATTTGCCCTGATGGGCTTGGCGGCAGGCACGGCCTTTGGTGTGCAGGCAATGCTGATCTACATGGCGATATATGTGACAATGAACATCGGCACATTCGCCTTTATCTTGTCGATGGAACGTGATGGCCGTCCTGTGACCGATATCCAAAGCCTGCGGATGTACTCCAAGCGCCAGCCTTTGCGGGCATTGGCCATGCTAGTGCTGATGTTCAGTCTTGCAGGTGTGCCACCGATGGTGGGCTTCTTTGGCAAATTCTATGTGCTGCGTGCGGCCTATGAAGGTGGCCTTGCTTGGTTGGCCGTTGCTGGTGTGGTCGCGTCTGTTATTGGTGCGTTCTATTATTTGCGGATCGTCTTCTTCATGTACTTCGGTGAAGAAGGTGAAACGCTTGACGGCAAAATGAACCCCGTTTTGTGGGCGTTCCTGATGGGCTCTGCAGCTGTGATGGTATTTGGTGTCGTGAACCTTTTCGGGATCGAACCGATTGCAGCCGCTGCGGCTGCGACGCTTGTCAACTAAAGACACTGGTCACGGGCATTGGCCAGAAGGCTATGCGCGCGTCGTGTTGGACAGCGTCGATAGCACCATGGCAGAGGCCGCGCGCCGCGCCCCGCTGTTAGATTGCCCCACATGGATTGTGGCCAAGACCCAGACGGCAGCGCGCGGGCGGCGGGGCCGTCCTTGGATTGTCCCCGAGGGAAATCTGAACGCCACTTTGATATTCCGCCCAGAGGCCACCGCTGCCGAAGCTGCAAAGCGGTCTTTCCTCGCGGCAAATGCGCTTTTCCATGCGCTTGCGATTTACGTCCCATCTGAAAAACTGAGCCTGAAATGGCCGAATGATGTGTTGCTTTCGGGCGGTAAGGTCGCGGGCATCTTGCTGGAAAGCAGCGGGCAGGGCCCCTTTGTAGACTGGTTGTCCATCGGGGTTGGCGTGAACCTTATTCACACGCCCGAAGGTGTGACTGACGCCAGTTTTGCGCCCACCAGCCTGATGGATGCAGGTGGTTCGGAGGTCGCACCGCTTGATTTCCTTGCTACGCTTGCTGATGCATATGCAACACAAGAGGCAAAGCTGTTGCGCTTGGGCTTTGGCCGTATCCGCGAAGACTGGTTGTCAAAAGCCGCGCGTCTGGGCGAGGTGATCACCGCCCGCACGGGCCGCGAGAATGTGACGGGCATCTTTGACAGCATCGACAAAGACGGCAATCTTGTGCTGATTACGGGAACAGGTCCGCGTGCGATTTCGGCAGCGGATGTATTTTTCTAGAGGGAGACATCGGAATGCTACTGGCCATTGACTGCGGCAATACCAATACGGTGTTTTCCATTTGGGACGGCAAGTCGTTTATCGCCATTTGGCGCACCAGCACTGAATGGCAGCGCACGGCGGACCAATACTATGTCTGGCTGTCAACGCTGATGCGGTTTCAAAAGGTTGATGTCATCATCGATGAGGTAATCATCAGTTCGACCGTGCCACGGGTTGTCTTCAACCTGCGGGTCTTTGCAGACAGGTATTTCAAATGTCGTCCCCTGGTCGTAGGAAAATCGGATTGTTTGTTGCCTGTGCTGCCGCGTGTCGATGCGGGCACGCAGGTTGGGCCAGACCGTTTGGTCAATACCGCTGGCGCGTTTGATCGGCACGGCGGCGATCTGATCGTTGTAGACTTTGGCACTGCGACGACATTTGACGTTGTGGCGTCTGACGGAGCCTATGTCGGCGGTGTGATTGCGCCAGGTGTGAACCTGTCGCTTGAGGCGCTTCACAACGCCGCCGCGGCCTTGCCGCATGTCGATATTTCCAAGCCGCAATCGGTGATCGGCACCAATACTGTTGCTTGCATGCAATCGGGTGTTTTCTGGGGGTATATCGGGCTGGTCCGCGAGATTTGCGCACGGATAAAGGCAGAGCGTGGCGTCCCGATGCGCGTCATCTCAACCGGAGGGCTCGCGCCGTTGTTCCAGCAATCCGAAGCGCTTTTTGATGCGTTCGAGGATGATCTAACGATCCACGGCCTGACGGTGATCTATAAGTATAACAAAGCCAACCAATAGCGGGCCGGTACAGCAAAGTTGCCGTGAACCGTCATTCCTAATGGCGCACGACTGCGTCGATTGCATAAGTTGTATAGTCGTGGAAATACCAGCTATAGGCCTCTGGCTGGCTTGTCTGTTTGATGACGGCAACGTCGCGATTGCGGTCGATGTAAATCCATTGTCCATTCACCCCGATCGCAATGATTGCCTCTGATCCGGGGGCGTGTCCGATTCACCACTGCGCGCAGTAACTCCACTGCCCGTTGGCCATGTCTTCTTTGGCGCTGGGGCCGTTCAAGAAAGCCTCGGTTGATGCCCCCTTTGAGAGTGTACCAATCACCGATTTTGGAATGATCTGTTCGCCATTCCAGCGCCCGTTGTCCAGCATCACCGCGGCAAAGCGTGTTACGTCATTGGCACTAGCGTTCAGGCCGCCCCCTGCAAAAAGATTTCCGGCGGGGTCCAGCATCACATAGGCCTCGTCCGTCATCCCAAGCTTGGACCAAATGCGGTCCTCTACGGTTTGGATAAAGTCCGCACTGACGATCCGGTTCACCGCCCAGTTGAGCACGTCAGCTTGAGGCATCTGATACTCAAAGACAGTCCCATGCAGACGGCTTGGGTTTTTCTGTATTTCCATCGCGTAGGAATAAAGGTCCGGGCTAGGCAATTTGCCTCCAGCTTTGGCGCCTGCACCCAAAACAGCAACATAGTCGTGGATTTCGGCGGTAGGATCTTCGTAATATTCGCTGAACTGTAGGGACGTGGTCATATCAAGAACGTTGCCGAAAGTGGCATTGGCAAAGCCGCCGCCGTTGTCGAGTTCTGGGATGATTGACACAAGCGGAGTTTCGCGCGCGACCAGACCGTCCTCGATTGCCATCAATGCAAACAGACCAATGAAGGACTTCGTGCAACTAAACATGATGTGTGGCTGCGCGGCGGTCATGCCGTTCAGATAAGTCTCATAAACGACCTTGCCGCCCTTCACGACAACAAAGCTGTCAGTGAAGGTTTCGTGCAAAAAAGTTTCAAAGTCCGCAGTCGTCCCGTCTTGGAGGTCGACCGAAAGCTGTTCAATCGAAGGGT
>JBLHTS010000290.1:0-3961 GCA_047627695.1 Yoonia sp.
TTTATTTCAGTATACTAGGAGTTTAGGGTGGCTCACGGTCGTGTCCGGTACTCGCCTCCAATATCTTGTATATTTTCATCCAATAATTTCAATATAACCTATGTTTTACAGGGAATTGAAATCAATGGTGTGTGAATCGATGTGGGTATTCATGTGGGTGTATAGATGAAATACCTCAGCCAGAGAGGGTCGATCTATCAGTTTGAAAGACCTGTCCGCAAAGAGGTTCAATCAATTATAGGTAAGAAGGCTTGGCGAGAGTGAGGTGCCCCTAGATTTGTAGACGCTTTGCTTGGTGATTTTGGAACCAAGGAGAGACGATATGAACAAGGGCATTCGATTTACGGATGAGTTTAAGCGGGACGCTGTGGCACAGCACTTCCAACTAGCCCAGCTCGTTGTGTGACATGACCGTGCCGATGACCTCATCATATGTTTACGCCAGTTCGAGTGCAGACCGCTCCCGTCGACCTTTGGCCCAATTCAGGCCCAGCACACCGATCAAGACGGCAGCGCCGACGCCTTCAATCAGTAGATCAGGCCAGAACACCGCAACCACACCCGGTGCGATAATAAGCCTGTGCAACATGCTGATCGGCGCGAACAGGAACCCTTCTAGGCAGGCCGCGAAAGCAGTCAGCGCGACGATGGCCAAAAACCCATTCCAGACCACCAACGGTATCGGCCCCCCAAGAATGATGCTTTCGTTGAACACCATAAACAGCGGGATCAGATAAAGACCCTTGGCGAATTTCCACGACTGGATGCTGGTTTCCAACGGTTTGGACCCGGAAATCGCCGCCCCTGCAAAGGCCGCTAAGGCCACAGGTGGCGTCACGTTGCTGTCTTGCGAATACCAGAACACCACCAAATGCGCGATCAAAAGCGGGATGCCGAATTCCGACGTCAACGCTGGGCCCACAAGGATGATAAGCACAATATAGGCCGCTGTCACGGGCAGACCCATACCAAGGATCAGGCTTGCCAAAAGCACGAGGATCAGCGCCAACACAATATTGCCGCCCGAAAATGCGATCATCATAGATGAGAATTTCAACCCCAATCCGGTCAAGCCGACAACGCCAACGATAATGCCTGCTACAGCGCAGGCCATCGACACCGCGACCGCATTGCGTGCGCCCAGTTCCATCGCTTGCGCCGTCAATGACAGCCCTCGTTTGCACAGTGCGATAAGACCAACCATTGTCGGTTGGTCGGTCGCATAACGCCACAGCGCGCGGGCCGATGCCGCCGCGATCACCGACAGAACTGCGTAGAACCCGACACGCATTGGTGAATATCCGGCAACCAGAAACCACACGAGCGCCACCAGCGGCAATAGAAAATGCCAGCCATCCGCCATAACGGCGCGCACCTTTGGCAATTGATCACGCGACAATCCGGTCATGCCCTGTTTGACGGCTGCAATGTGGACCAGCAAATAGACCGCGCCAAAGTACAGGAGGGCCGGAAAGATCGATACGATCACAATATCGACATAGGGAACCTGTGTGTATTCTGAGATCAGGAACGCGCCCGCGCCCATAAGCGGCGGCATGATCTGCCCGCCAGTTGACGCCGCAGCCTCGATCCCGCCCGCCTGCGCTGGCGTGTAGCCGAGGCGTTTCATCAACGGGATCGTGAATGCCCCCGTCGTCACCACATTGGCAATCGCCGACCCACTGATCGATCCCATGCCCGCCGATGCAATCACAGCGGCCTTAGCCGGACCACCGCGCTGGCGACCCGTCGAAGCATAGGCTAAATCGATGAAGAATTTGCCCGCACCGGTGACTTCTAAAAACGCGCCAAACAAAACGAAGACAAAGATGAACGTGGCCGCAACACGAAGCGGCACACCAAAGATACCTTCAGCGCCAAGGGTTAACTGGCTCGCCAGTCGATCCAGCGAATAACCCCGATGGTTGAGAATACCTGGCATCCAATCTGCAAGAAACGGCAACTCACCGCGATTGCCCGCAAAAGCATAGGCAATGAACGTCACCCCAATGATCGTCATGCCCAAGCCGACCGCACGCCGTGCGCCCTCCAGGACTACGAGTGTGGTGACAAGGCCAACAAAGACATCAATCTGACGCGGGAAGATTGCGTTGGCGATAATGTCGATGTTGATCGGCACCCAACCTCCAACCAACACCGCGCAGATGATAAGCCCACCGTCGATGGCCCACCCAAGGGCGCCGCGCCCGCGGTTCTGGCCAAAAACCGGATAGATCAAAAAGCACAGCACCAAGATAAATCCCAAATGGATTGGGCGCAGGAAAAACAAGCCAGGTTGCTGCACACCGGCGGCGTAAAGCTGGAACAAGGACAACGCGATGCCGACGACGGCAATCACCCGCATCAGGATGTGCGGCGTCGCGATGGTCGGTTGCGGCATCGGCGGGCGTTCGGCACTTTCGGTAGTCATTTCAATCAGTTTCCTGTCAAAGCGATCCGCACACGCGCACGCGGTGCGATCGCCGAAAGCGAGACTTCGGTTCCGTTAGCGCGAATTCTGTGATCTACGAATCCCGCACCGGGGCGCAGGATATAGGCGTTGTTTAGCACGGGTTCATCAATGTCTTCGATCCAATAACCGCCATGTCCGTCCGACATTTGTACGCCACGGCCTGGAATATGGCCCAGTCCAGCAGCGAAATCCGGCTGGTGGGCGCGGACCAAAACCATCACGCCGTCGCGGTTTTCATAGCAATCAGCAACCTCGAACCCTTGGACGGAATGATACCAAAGCACACACCAACCAGACCCTTCGGGCACGTCAAACACCGCAAGAACTGTGTCAGTATCAACTTGGGTCGCGGTCAGGCTGTCGGATTGCGCGGCTGTCGCAGAGATAGTCAGGAGGAGGGCGCAGAGCCCCCCTCCCACAGATGGTGTCACGGGCGCAGGGCGTCTGGAACCGTCGCACCGATTTCCTCAAAGTAGCGGATCGCACCGGGGTGCAGTGGGATCGGTGAGGCAGACAAAGCCAGTTCGACCGTTGTCTGATTTGCTGCAGGGTGAACTGCCTGAAGATCAGCGATATTTTCAAACATAGCACTGGTGATCGCGTAGGCCAGATCGTCCGACATTTCCGACGATACGACCAAAACGTTTGGCACACCTATCACGGAAATATCCGTGTCCACGCCAGTATATGTGCCACCAGCCAGCGTCGTGACTGCGAAAACCGGATTGGAAGCGTCAGCCGCCGCCAGTTCATCCGCACCAAGTGCGATCATCACGATATCATTCGTCGTCGCAAGGTTCAGGATCGACGACGTTGGTGCGCCAACCGACCAAAAGCCAGCGTCGATATCGCCGTTCGCCAGCGCATCTGCGGTTTCGTTGAAGTTGAGGCGTTGCTCATCGATGTCATCATAGGAAATGCCATTGGCTGACAGGATTTGTTCGGCGTTCACCTCGGTGCCCGAACCCGGTGCGCCAATTGAAATGCGCTTGCCAACCATGTCTTCAAGCGAATTGATGCCGCTGCCATCCAATGTCACGATCTGCACCATGTTGGCATAGGCAACGCCGATCGCGCGGACCATTGGCAATTGCTGACCTTCAAATCGGCCAGAGCCTTCGTATGCTTGTAGGACCGTATCCGCCAACGCCAATGCGACGTCCGCATCGCCCGTCGCAATCAGGCCCATGTTTTCGACGGACGCGCCGGTGACTTCGGCAGTCGCTGCATAACCGTCGACATGGTTGTTGATGATCTCAGCAAGACCGCCGCCCATTGGATAATAGACGCCGCCAGTTCCGCCAGTGGCGACAGAAAGCTGCTCCTGCGCAAAGGCGGGCGCCGCTACGACCAGCGTCGCAGCCGCGAGTGTTTTAAAGAATTTCATAGTTAGGTCCTCTCATTGGTCCATTGTTGCATCCGCCACTGTAGGGATGTGACATACACTTTCAAGGCGTGTAATTATGTTGCAAAAATTTGGCCTACTAA
>JBLHTS010000291.1:0-3922 GCA_047627695.1 Yoonia sp.
TGACGACGTAGGCAATCGGCAACCCGCGCGCCTGCATCGTCAGATTTATTGCCACATTCGAGGATTGTGTGATTAGCGCCACGCCAGTGTCTGTCCGCAAGCCGCCATGTTGGTCTGGCCACATCGCAACGCCATCAAGGTAGTTCAAGAACCCGTAGCAGTTCGGCCCGATGATCGGCATGTCTTGTGCCGCATCCAACAGAGAGGCCTGCAGATTTACGCCGTCAGTATCTTCGGCAGCTGCTTCGCTAAAACCCGAGGCAAAGCAAATCACACCGCCTGCACCCATCACCGAAAGATCGCGCACAACATCAACGGTCGCGCGGCGGTTGACCCCGACAAAAACCGCGTCCGGCGCAGCTGGCAGATCATTCACATGCGCAAACGGAACCAGCCCCGCGATTTCCGTTTTGGTCGGATGCACTACCCAAAGATTCCCGGCAAAACCTATCTTTTGGCATTGCCGAAGCACCTCTGCCCCCCAAGCACCGCCGCCGATCACTGCAATGGATTGTGGGTTAAAAAGCCGCTGCAAACGCTCCATCAAGCACCCAAAGGACGCAAGAGTTCACGACTGATGATGTGGCGCTGAATTTCTGAGGTGCCGTCCCAAATACGCTCAACTCGGGCATCGCGCCAGAAGCGTTCAATCGGAAAATCGCTCATTAAGCCCATGCCGCCGAAGATTTGCAGAGTCTTATCAGTGACCCGCGACAGCATCTCTGTTGCATAAACCTTGGCGGACGCAATTTCACGATTCGCGGGCAGCTCCTCGTCCAGACGCCATGCGGCGGCGAGAGTCAGCATATCTGCGGCATCAATCTCGGTAATCATATCGGCGATCTGGAAACTAACGCCTTGGAATTTGCCAATCGATTGGCCAAATTGTTTGCGTTCAGCGGCGTAGTTCAGCGCATAGTCAAAACAGCGCCGCGCCCGGCCCACGGACATGGTCGCGACCGTGATCCGCGTGGCATAAAGCCATTCGTTCATCACGGCAAAACCGCCATCGACCTCACCAAGCACTTGCGCGTCAGGCAGACGGCAATTGTCGAAATCGAGGATGCAGTTTTTATAACCGCGGTGACTGACAGAGGCATACCCATCGCGCACCTCGAACCCCGGCGTGCCACGGTCTACCAAAAAGGTTGTGATCCGCTTCTTGGGCCCGCGCGGGGTTTCATCGACGCCAGTCGCCACAAAGACGGTGACGAAGTCTGCGTGATCCGCACCAGAGATAAAGTGTTTGGACCCATTCAGTACCCAATCGCCCCCGTCGCGCACCGCATTGCATTTCATGCCCCGCACATCCGATCCTGCGTCAGGTTCGGTCATAGCAAGCGCATCCATGCGTTCACCGCGCACAGCAGGCAAAAGATAGCGGTCACGTTGGTCACCCTTGCAAGCCATCAAGATATTCTGCGGGCGGCCAAAGAAATGGTTCAGCGCCATCGATCCGCGCCCCAATTCACGCTCTACCAATGCGAAATCTACATGGGATAGGCCTGCGCCACCGACTTCTTCGGGAAAGTTGCAGGCGTAAAAGCCAAGCTCGATCGTTTTGCGCTTGATCTCGTCCGCGATTTCCGCAGGCACTTCACCACTACGCTCGACCGCGTCCTCGTGAGGATAAATCTCTTTTTCAACAAAACTGCGGACAGTATCCACAATCATTTGCTGTTCGTCGGTCAGGCCAAACTGCATCGCGATCTCCGGTCAGGTGTTGCAGTCAAAACCCTAAGAACGGTTTATGCGAAAGTCATGCAGAATAACGCAGTGTCATGACCTTTCTGCGACGCCGCCTTTGCCCCGCAAATCAGACGCTGTTAAGGTAACATAAATGAAAGGGGCACACGCCTTGTTCGACGCATGCACTGAGACGGTCAGCATCCTTTACGCCATTGTCTTTGGCGCAGGCAACGCGTGCATCATGCTGGATCTGTGGTCGATCCTTTCCGCCTTTGGCGCGTTCATTGCCTTGGTCGTGATAGCACAATTCATCGCACGCAAACTTTGGGCGCGGATTTCTCAGCCAAAACCTGCTTTCACAGACCTGCACGACCGCGCCGTCGATCATCCGATTGTGGATGATCCCAACTATAAAAACAGCGCGATCCGCTCGACCAAGCGATAGGCCTATCCCGCCGGACGGTTGTTGCCGCCAATCGCGCGGGTCAAACGCGCGGCGGCGTCCATCACATGGGCGGCAAGTGCTTCAATGCGGTCTTCGGCAATCCGCGTCGTTGGCCCAGAGACCGAGATACCCGCCACGACCTCTCCGAACACGTTGAAAACAGGTGCCGCGATGCAGCGCATCCCGATGTTGCGTTCTTCGCCGTCCACCGCATAACCGCGTGCTTTGGCAGCATGCAGATCGGCAATCATTGCTTCGGGGTCGGTCAACGTGAAGGGGGTGTATTGTTCCAACTGGCTGGCCGCCAATACCTGCCTTTGGCGTTTGTCATCCATTCGGCACAAAAGCGCTTTGCCGATGCCCGATGCATGCATCGCAGAAGCCGTTCCGGGCGGGAAAAAGGCGCGGATTGTTGCGTGTGTTTCGACTTGGCCTAAGAACAAGACCATACCGTCCCGTTCGATACCTAGGTTTGCGGTTTCGCCTGTGGCTTCCATCAATTCACGCATAATCGGGCGGGCGCGTTCCACCAGCGACGTGCGTCGCAGAAACTGCGAACCCGTGAGGAAGGCGGCGGGGCCAATGCTCCAAATCTGGGTTTGTTCGTCAAAATCGGCAAACCTGCGACCCTGAAATGTGGTGAGCACGCGGTAGATCGTAGCGGGAGATTGATCGAGAGCGTTTGCAACCTCTGACAATGTGCCGCCCTGCATATCGCCAAGCTGCACCAAGACCTCTAGCGCGCGGTCAAGCGACTTAATGGTGTTTTGTGCGCCCTTGTCGTCCCAAGCCTTTGGCCTGCCGCGACCACGTTTTGTAACTTCTTTCATGCTTTTTCCATTTTTGAAATTCGATTTCATATTATGAAAAAATCAAACCACTGACAATAAACAAGTTTATCTCTCAAACAACTTTTGAAAAATAATTTCAAAAAAATTGAGTGGCAGAGCGGCCTCTGCCAAAACAGGCTCAATCCAATGGAGGAACGGACCATGAGTTTTCAGAACCCAGTATTTATTCCCGGCCCAACGAATATGCCCGAGGCCATTCGCAAAGCTTGCGACATGCCCACAATTGACCACCGCTCACCCTTGTTTGGTCAAATACTACACCCAGCCCGCGCAGGCGTTCAGAAGGTCTTGAAGTCCGAAACAGCCCAGGTGTTCATTTTTCCATCAACTGGAACAGGAGGTTGGGAAACTGCGCTGACCAACACATTGTCCGCTGGTGACACCGTACTGGCTGCACGCAACGGCATGTTCAGCCACCGCTGGATTGACATGTGCCAACGCCACGGTCTGAATGTTGAAATCGTGGAAACGCCTTGGGGCCACGGCTTGCCCGCTGATCGTTATGCCGAAATCCTTGCCGCCGACAAAGATCATAAGATTAAAGCGGTGCTTGCAACACACAATGAGACAGCAACTGGCGTTAAGTCAGACATCGAAACAGTCCGCAAAGCGATGAACGCGGCAAATCACCCTGCGATGCTGTTCGTGGATGGTGTCAGTTCAATCGGATCAATGGACTTTCGCTTTGACGAATGGGGCGTTGATGTCGCTGTAACCGGTTCGCAAAAGGGCTTCATGTTGCCTGCTGGTTTGGCGATTGTCGGTTTTAGCCAGGGCGCTGTGGATGCCTCAAAAACGGCAGGTCTGCCGTGCACTTTCTTTGACATCAACGACATGGCCAAGGGTTACAATGCGAACGCTTTTCCTTACACGCCGCCCGTTGGCTTGATGAACGGACTGCTTCTGGCGACGGAAACTCTGCTCAAAGAAGGGCTCG
>JBLHTS010000292.1:0-3865 GCA_047627695.1 Yoonia sp.
CCGGTTGGCGCGCTGACGCGGCTTTGCCTTGTGTTTGCCTTTGTGACCACCTGCATTGGAATTCCTTTGACGTGGGCGTGGTGGGTCTGGCTGGATTTCATCTAAAAGATGCAGTTTTCTTTGACAGCGATAGGAAGTTTGATCATATTTATGCAATCGATTGCGTGAACGTATTGACACTTCTAACCGGCGAGGAACATTAAATGACAACAGACGACATTATCGTCGCGGGCGCTGGCCACAACAGCCTTGTGACCGCCTGTTATCTGGCTGCCGCTGGATACAGTTGCACCATTCTGGATGCGCGCCCCGTTCCGGGTGGCGGAGCCACGACCGAGGAAATACTGGGGCCGGGTTATGCCATTGATACATGCTCAACGGGGCATACGCTTATTCAGCAAAACCCTTTGATCCGGCTAGACGAGCTTGGCTTAGTCGCTAAACATGGACTGTCTTACGTTGATCCCGATCCGGTCGCTCATGTCGCCTTGCCCGATGGTGAACAGATCACGATGTATCTTGATCCAGAGAAGACGATCAAAGAGTTCGCGCGGTTTTCCCAAGAAGACGCCGAGAGCTATCGCAAACTGTTGCGTGAGTTTGATGAATTGCGCCCGATGCTGGGCCAAGCCCGCTCTATGCCCATCGGTTATGGCAAATCGCTCGCCGAAATTATGGCCGCGCACCCGCGCGGTGGCATCTGGTCTCGTCGCATGGCGATGAGCGCGAATGACGTCATCCGTTTTGAGTTCAAGAACAAACACATTCGCGCCTTCATGGGCTGGATGGCGTTTCAAACCGCTGTCCCCATTGATCAAGCAGGCACAGGGTTGCTAGCCTATCAGATCATCGCGCCGCGACAGGCGCGCAGTTGGTCTATCCCTGTCGGTGGCTCAGGCATGCTGATCAACGCACTTGTTGGCTATCTTGAAGACCACGGCGCCACGTTCCATTGCAACACGCAGATCAGCAATCTGATCCTTGACGGGGATCGTTGCGTCGGCGTGTGCACCGACGAAGGGCAAGAATTTCGGGCGCGCAAGGCTGTCGTATCAACCATTCACATCAAGCATCTGGTGAAGATGGCCCCCAAGACTGCTTGGGGCGAAGGCTTTGTCTTTGGAGCGGAGACCTACAACGTGGGCGTGCCCTTCTTTGCCTCTTACATGGCCACGACAGCACCACCTGTTTTCAAGACGCCGAACGGCGATGTGACGGCGGTTTCCGCAGGCTACGCCGGATGGCTTGATGATCTGGTCCGGTCAGGGCGCGATATCTACGACGGTGTCCTCAGCAAGGATGTCCAATGGCTGCTTGCTGCAACCCCGTCGCTTGTCGATCCGGGCCGTGCGCCCGATGGGCACCAAACGCTGAAACTGTTGACCCATACGATCTATGATCTACCCGGCACTGGCCCAGCCGGATGGCACAGCACCAAAGAGGCCTTTGCCGACAAACTAGTACAAACCATTCAGCGGTTCTGCCCGAGTTTTACAGACGATGTTATCCTGTCCCGCCTGACCAAGTCACCGGTCGATATTGAAGCTGCAAACCAACACATGATCCATGGCGCACCCCATGGCGGTGATCGTTCCTATACCTTTTCGGGGCCGCAACGCCCTGTTCCCGGTTGGGCAAGCCATCGCATGCCTATCGAGGGCCTCTATCAAACCGGGGGCACGACCCATCCTGGGGGATCAATTACCGGCATACCGGGACGGAATGCGGCCATGGTTCTACTGGGTGATCTGGGTGAAACGGTTTCAGATTTCATGAATGTTTAGCTGGGTTATTCCAAGGGAAAGTCATGCCAATTTTTTGCCGAGCAGAGACCACGCAACCAAAGGGTTCTTCTGGCCTTACCCCCGAACAATTGGTTCTGGCGACTGACGTGTGTCAGGTCCATCGGGTCGTCTTGCCCCAAGGTGCCACCTTGGATCAACAGGTCGGGCCGGATGATCTTGTTTGGTTCTTCGTATTGGCTGGTCGTGGCACTCTTGGCGACGCGCCTATTAACGACACAAGCGTTGTCGTCGCGGGCCCAGACAGCAAAATAGCGCTGGTGGCGCAGGACGCACTTCAACTGATCTGGGCCAATGTACCCCAAGCCGCGCGGTTTGACACAGATATCGGGCCGGGCATTCGCATTGTGGATCGGTCGCGCGAACCTGTGTTGCAATCTGAACATGACGGACGCACCCGCGTCTATGTGACCACACCGGGATTAAGTGAAACGACGGCAATCAAGGCCGAGATCATATCATACCCCGCTGGTGCCGCCGCACCCGAGCATTATCACGACGGGGCAGAACATTTTCAGTATGTGATTTCTGGCGCGGGCACCGCTGTACTAAATGGGATCGAACAGCCTTTAGTCGCCGGAGATGTGCTTTATCATTACCCCAAAGAGTGGCACTATTTTTTCACCGATCCAGCAGCATCAGAGACGTTCGTGTTTGTTGAACTTTTCATACCTGGCCATTGCGAAACCATCTGGTCCAAAGACGCCAATGTCTGTGCTTGGTTACCCACTGGCAAAGACGTGCGCGGGCGGCCCCCCGTGCGCGACATCGCTTATCACGTACATGGCGAGGACGCCGGTCTTTGAGCCAGCACCTTTGACAGGTCACACAGCATGACAGATCCAACCCTCTTCTGGGTCGCCGCTTTTGCCGCTGCATTTTTTGTGGGTGGTAGCAAAGGCGGATTACCGATGATTGCACTGCTGAGCGTGCCGACGATGTCGCTTGTAATGTCACCGATGCAGGGTGCTGCATTGCTTCTGCCCGTCTACTTGGTTAGCGATGTTTTTGGCATTTGGATTTACCGTAAATCCTTTTCCATACGGAACCTTAAGATCCTGATTCCGGCCGCTGCGATTGGCGTGTTTACGGGCTGGATGCTTGCCGGTGATACAGATGAAAACGTGGTGCGCGTGATCATCGGTTGCGTGGGTTTGACCTTTTTGGCTATGCGGCAGTGGGGGCGTTATATTGGGAAAAGCGACCCACGCCCCGCAGATATACCGCGTGGTTTGATCTGGGGTAGCGTGTCGGGTTTTACCAGTTTTGTGTCCCACGCCGGCGGCCCCGCATTCCAGCTTTATGTCCTGCCACAACAGCTGCCGAAACTGATGTTTGCTGGGACAGCGACGATCCTGTTTGCGATCATCAACTTGATGAAAGTCCCGCCTTACCTTGCCCTAGGGCTGATCGCATGGGCTGATCTGCGCACCGTCGCGATCCTGTCCCCCATGGCAATCATTGGCGCATGGGTTGGTTATAGGCTGACACGCCTCATCCCGCAGCGTGCCTTTTTTGTTGTCGTCGAATTTGCGCTCCTCCTGATTTCTCTTAATCTCATCAGGGTCGGCCTTAGCGGCTGACCCGTATACTCAACTCGCGATCGGGTCTTTGCGTATTTTGATCTTGGCCTTATCACGGCAGAGCGCATGAAGAAAACACGTCGTCTCTGCGATGCGGACGACATCGCGCGCTGCGTCATCGTCAATTTCAGTATCCATATAGACATGCGTTTCAACGGGGTCGCCAGTACCGCCCTGCCCGGTGCCGCTTGACGCACCGCCCGTGGTCAGGTGCAAGTCCTGCACAACACGGTACGCCGAGACTGGCAGCTTCGCCATATGCGAGTAGCGCCCGATCTGGGTCATAAAACAGAACGCTAGACCGATGGCAAAATAGCTTCCTGCATCTGGCGCGATAGCGTTTTGCGCGTCTGACCTGTCATCCACAATGAAGACCCAAGAGGACGAGCATTCCTTGTATTGCTCGCGCAGACATTCATATGTGCCGTCAGGACGGAGGCGGCAAATTGTGCGCAGATGCAACAAAATTTTAGAGCTGTC
>JBLHTS010000293.1:0-3614 GCA_047627695.1 Yoonia sp.
GTGCCGTGATCGTAAAGCGCGTGGACGAACGCACCCGTTCGAAAACAGGCATCAACGAATTGCTGCGTGACTAAATGATCCTCAGCCGCATCCTGGCGCGCAAGCGCATTGCAGCGGGGGTTCGTCCTTCGTTTAAGGCCGCTTGGGCGCCGGTTGCGTTTGACGTCTTCATCATCGCTTTGGTGCTGGCCGCCCTTTGGGGGCCTGCACTAACCTTCATCTACGTGATGGAGTTCTCACTGTTCGTGACCGTTGTTGTCTTGATGGTCTTGATCTACGCCCCCCTCCAGATCGTGATTATCGTCTCGACAATCGCGGCAGTGCGGTCGCGCTGGGAAGAGAAAGAAACCAAATGACCAAAAAAGAAAGCCGCCAGCAAGTCTATACTTTGCTGGTCGAAGTTGGCCGCAACGCCGGTGACGGCCTACCGCCAGAGGCCACGGGTGCCGCCTTGATGTGCTATGCCAGCGGCGTAGATGAAGCGGAAGCCGTGCGCGAAACTGTGGCAATTCTTAAGCAGGCTGACCTTGCCCCCCTTGATGTGTCCGGCTACGGCACCTTGGACGAACGGCTGGCCGAAGGGCATGATATCCCCGACGAAGAAATCGCCTTGATGGAACGCGCCCTAGCCGAAAACAGCGTGATCGTCGCGCAAATGACACCGTTCTTCGACAAGGTCTAAGGGCCCAGGCCGCATGACCGTTGTCCTTCACGACAGTCTACCCGCTTTGCTATCGGGCAAGCCACGGCTGCCGGGCACTTTGCCGTGCGACACGGATGATTGAGTGACAACAGGATATTATTGCGCCGTTTGGACAGCGAGGTAGCGCGCAAGAACGGAAGGAAGGGCGTCTGGGATATCCTCGGCTATCAAACCGGGACCGATAACTTCTGCACATTGCAGATGAAGACTTGCGCCAAGTGCCGCAGCATCAAACGAAGCAAACCCACGGACCATCAAACCTGTAATAAAACCTGAAAGCACGTCGCCGGAACCAGCGGTCGCAAGCCAAGCGGCATGCGCAAAAGCTTTTGATTTCAAGACAACGCAGTCGCCGCTGGGTCGCGCGACAATCGTATCCGCGCCTTTGAAAAGAACGTTGCAGCCCATTTCTCGCGCCGCGATCTTTGCCAGTGAAACGCGGCAACTTGTTTTGTCGAATGCATTTGGAATAAGGCGGCGCAACTCTCCTTCATGCGGCGTCATGATGACCTGTGCATGCGACACCGCTTTGATCAAATCCGGTTCTTGGGCGATCAACGTGATTGCATCCGCATCAAGGCAGAGCGGAAACCGCAACGACAGTGTTTCAGAAAGCTTATTCCGATGATCTCTGGATAATCCAAAGTTCGGCCCAATGCAGACCGCCGACGGCTTAAGTGCAGATAGCTGATCTGCGAAACCCCGATCGTCGCTGTAGGTTTTCAACATGATTGCGTCCAAGCGGGCGGCATGCTCCGCTTTTGCATCTTGCGCGCTAAAGACGCTGACAAGCCCTGCACCGATCCGAAGTGCGCCCCGCGCCGCCAACCTTGCAGCCCCACCTTGACCTGCTGGACCGGAAACAACAATTGCATGTCCATATGCGTATTTGTGCCGATCACCGGATTTTCCCAGCAACTTCAACTGATCAGCAGTAATGCGATATTCAGGACAGGGTTGCTGATCTTGCGTCATGATGTTTTCGGTCACTCTATGGAACAATTAGGCTGATTTAGTTGGCAACGGCGAAGCTCGGTTTCGCATAACTCTGCGCGCGCTTGTTCACTATCGACAATTCTCGAAACCAGAGCAACATCAGTGCCAAGTCCAAGACGATATCGCTGCGTCCAATCAGGAAATATTTGCCTGATCGATCTACAGTACATATCGTGCTTTCTTATCACGATCTGCCGTTATCAATTTGATCCCAAGGGGACCCGTATTAAATTTCATAAACTCTATTGCGACGCGGACGGCGAAAGCCATTGGGAAAATATCGATGTCACGCTAGTGGCACACAGCTTTGCGCCCCCCGCGCAAGATATCGAGATCTCGGAGCCTGAACCGGTGAAAAAGACGATGTTTCTCAGGCTACGGTCCGGATGGAACGAACCGATCCATCCAACGCCAGTCGCGCAAAAGCTGGTTTGCCTTGCGGGGACTGTAAGGGTCACCGCAAGTGACGGGGAAGCCCGCGATATCGGTCCGGGTGCCGTTTGGCACATGGAAGACAAGTTCGGCAAAGGTCATCATACGATGGTCACAAGCGACGAAGACTTTGAATCCGTGATCATTCAATACGAGTAAGCCAGCAACCTTTGCCTAAACCAAAAATTGCATCCCCGCGCCCTTACCGCTAGCCATAGCAAAAAGGAGCCTTGCCCATGTCCCCGATTGATCCCGTTGCCCTGACCGCTGATCTGGTCCGTTGCCCGTCTGTCACGCCGATTGAGGGTGGTGCGCTGGTCTTACTTGAAGATGTGCTGACCAAAGGCGGGTTTACGTGTACACGCGTGGATCGTGGCGGGATTTCAAACCTTTATGCACGTTGGGGCAGGCAGGGTTCCAACCGCACTTTTGGCTTTAATGGTCACACGGACGTGGTTCCTTTGGGGGACGAGGCCGCATGGACCATGCCGCCTTTTGGGGCTGAGATTAAGGATGGGTATCTATACGGTCGCGGGTCCACAGATATGAAATCCGGTGTGGCCGCCTTTGCGGCCGCCGCTATTGATTTTGTGCACGAAACACCCCCAGATGGTGCAGTCGTGCTAGCGATCACCGGCGATGAGGAAGGCGATGCGCTGGATGGCACGACCTCCCTGCTGGACTGGATGCAGACCAACAACGAAGCGATGACCGTCTGCCTTGTGGGCGAACCTACCTGCCCCGATGTCATGGGTGAAGCGATGAAAATCGGCAGGCGTGGGTCGATGAACGCGTTCTTTACCGTGACAGGCGTGCAAGGCCATGCGGCGTACCAACACCGCGCCAAGAACCCGATGCCTGCGATGGCGCGGCTAATGGATGTGCTGTCGTCACGCGTGCTGGACGAAGGCACTAGTCACTTTGACCCCTCATCGCTTCAGGTGCTGACCATCGACACTGGAAATCCCGCGACGAACGTGATTCCGGCCCAGACCAAAGCCTGCGTCAACGTCCGCTTTAACGACATGCACAACAGCGCAGATCTCACCGCTTGGATGCAAGACGAGGCCGACAAGGTTGCTGCTGCATTTGATGTGAAAGTCGCGATGCATGTCAAAGTGTCTGGCGAAAGCTTTATTACTCCTCCTGGTCCGCTTTCTGATCTCATTGGCAAAGCAGTTGAGGCCGAAACGGGGCGCAAGCCAGAATTATCCACGTCGGGCGGCACCTCTGATGCGCGGTTTGTGAAACACCACTGTCCGGTCGTGGAATTCGGTTTGGTTGGCAAGACCATGCATCAGGTCGATGAACGGGTATTGGTTGAGCAAATCGGGCAACTCAAGACGATCTATAAGCGCATTTTATCCGATTATTTTGCATCAACCTGAGGCACGCCAATTTGGATGACGCCCCGCGCATGGCGTGCTAGGGCTGGCCCATGACACGTATACCTTCAAAATCCGAAATCCTTGCATGGATTGCC
>JBLHTS010000294.1:0-3608 GCA_047627695.1 Yoonia sp.
CAGCTTGCGCGCGACGCGCGAATTCCATGCAGGTGTGCATGTTCTCGCTCCAGACGCCTGCGGACAGCCCAAAGTCGCTATCATTGGTCAGCGCAATCGCTTCGTCGAAAGTGCGGAAGGTCAGGACGGTGAGGACAGGACCAAAGACCTCTTTTTGTGAGATGGCCATATCAGAACTGACATTCGTGACGATTGTGGGCTGATAGAATTGTTCACTCAGACCTGCCACAGCCATAGTGCCACCACCAAGAGCCAGCGTCGCGCCTTCGGCAATTGCCGCCTGCACATAGCCGTCAATCTTAGCGTTGTGTTCCGGTGTCACAATGGCACCGACCTGCGTGTCTGGGTCCAAAGGGTCACCAAATTTGACCAGTTTCGACAATGACACCACGCTCGCCACAAAACTCTCGGCGATATCTTCATGCACGATGATCCGGCTGGATGAATTGCAACACTGGCCCACATTGAAATAGACGCCAAAGGTCACCGCATCAGCGGCATCTTCCAGATTTGCGTCTGGAAAGATCACTTGCGGGTTCTTGCCGCCCAGTTCCAACGCGACCTTTTTCAGTGTCTCGGACGCGGCCTGCGTAATGAGCTTACCCACAGCGGTAGAACCAGTGAACGTGACCATATGGACGTCCGCATGGGACGCCATGACGCGTCCTACTGGATCGCCATAACCCAGCACGATATTGCACACACCTGCAGGAAGCCCCGCTTCGATCAACAACTCGCCCATCATCACGGTCGAGGATGGTGTCATCTCGGACGGTTTGACGACCACGGTGCAGCCAGCGGCCAGCGCGAATGGCAGCTTTTGGCTCAGGATCCAGAACGGGAAATTCCAGGGCGTGATGATAGACACCACACCGATGGGTTCCTTGAGGACAACACCCAACATGTCTTTGCCAAGCGTGTTGTGGCTATCGCCATGCGAGGTCCGCGCTAGTGACGCCGCATAGCGCCAAAGATCCGCCGCACCGCCAACTTCGCCGCGCGATTGGCTAATAGGTTTGCCGCTTTCAAGCGTTTCAAGAAGTGCGATGCGTTCGACATTCGCCTCGATCAGATCGGCCACTTTGAAAAGGACAGTTGCACGCGCCTTGCCTGAAAGACGGCTCCAGATGCCAGCATCAAAAGCTCGGCGCGCAGCAGCGATTGCGTCATTGGTGACCGCTTCGTCGCCGCGCGCCGAAACGCTGACGACCGTCCCATGGGAGGGAGACACACGGTCGAAAGTGTCAGCGCTTTGGATCCAGACACCATCAATCAGGTGCCGCCCCACGAAAGCAGGGGGCAATTCAAAGTCGATAGCGGGGTTAATTGTCAGTTCATTCATAAGTCTATTGCCCGTCAAATTTCGGAGTGCGTTTTTCAAGAAAAGCCAGCACACCTTCGGCGCGGTCCGCACTTGCAGCGGCGGCAGCAGTGCCCAGCGCCTCTATCGCGGCGGCCCGATCTTCGCCGACGGCGCCGTGGATCATTGCCTTGGCAAGTTCATTGGCACGCGGCGAAACCGCATTGAGTGCGGCCGCGATGTCCCGCGCTTGGGACATCGTATTGTCGCAAATTTCGGAGACAAATCCAAGCTGGAAAGCACGTTCTGCAATGATTTGTCGGCCCAAAAGGGCCATTTCCTTGACGATTGGCTCAGGCAGCAGCCGTGTGAGACGCTGGGTCCCGGACCAGCCGGGAACGATGCCAATTTTTGCCTCGGGCAAGGCCAATCGCGCCTTGGTGGACAGCAAGCGGATATCGCAACAGGCCGCAAGTTCCAGCCCGCCGCCAAATGCGTGCCCGTTGATAGCGCCAATCGTTGGCTTGCTGAACCGCGCAAGGCGGTCAAAAACGCGGTGGCCGTCACGCACCCAGAACCGTGCGAATTCTGCAGGCTTTAATCCACCCCATTCAGCAATATCTGCGCCACAGCAAAAGGCTTTTTCGCCGGCTCCTGTCAGTATTACACAGCGTACTTCTGGCTGATGTTCAATTTCGACCAGATAAGTTTCCAACTGGCGCAGCATAGACGTTGTGAGTGCGTTCAACTTGCTCTCGTTGCACAGCGTCAGAACTGCTGCATTGCCTTCATATGTGCAGGTGATTTCGCTCATAGCACTAACCCCATTGGCGCCTTGCGTAGCAGTGATTTTGGCATCAGAATCGCGTTCTCAGCGACCTGAACACGCCCACCAGAAGCCCCGATAATGTGGTCTTGCGGGTTCACACCCGGCATGATCTCGGTCGCGACAAGTCCCTGATCGGTCAGGCGGATCACGCAACGCTCTGTAACATAAATCACGTTCTGGCCTTGCTCGCGGGCGCGGCGGCCACTGAACGTTACATGTTCGACCTCATCCACCATCTTTGTGAATTTGCCGGGCGCTGCGATCTTGATCCCGTTTTCATCAAGATCAATCTGCGCGCCAGCCTCGAACCAACCAGAGAAGACGATATTCTTGGCGCGGGCTGTGATATCGACAAAGCCGCCGCAACCCGCTGTCAGATATGGTTTTTTGCCTAATTTTGAAACATTCACATTGCCTTGGATGTCCACCTCTAGGAACGACAGGAACGACACATCAAACCCGCCGCCTTGGAAATAGATGAATTGCTGCGGGGCCGGCACAAAAGCATCTGCATTCGACGCACAGCCAAAGGCAAATCCGGTCAAGGGAACACCCCCAACCGCACCTTGCTCAATCGCCCAAGTGACGGCTTCGGGATGTCCTTCCTCGAGCAAGATACGCGGCACCATAGCGCTAATACCAAAGCCCAGGTTGGCCGTCATCCCAAGGCGCAATTCTTGTGCGGCACGGCGTGCGATTACCTTTTCGATGCCGTGCTCGGCATGGCTAAAGCTGTCCCAAGGGCGCATAACCTCGCCCGAGATCGCTGGATCGTAGTCGGTTTGCGTTGTTTGTTTTTGGTCGGGGTCTACGACGATGCAGTCCACCAAATGACCCGGTACCCGCACGTTATGGGGACGCAGACTGCCATTGGCCGTGACCCTTTTGACCTGCGCGATCACAAGCCCGCCATTGTTGCGTACGCAAATCGCCTGCTCTAGCCCGCCAAGGTATGCGCCTTCGTGCTCGTATGTCAGGTTGCCCCGCTCATCGGCCGTGGTAGCGCGGATGATAGCGACGTTAGGGATCACATTGGGAAAATGCAGCCACGTCTCGCCCATGAACGCGACACGGCCCACGATCGCGGCTTCGGCCCCCTTGTCGTTCATGGCGCAGCCATGCCGCTGCGGATCGACAAACGTATCAAGGCCAACTTTGGTCAGAACGCCGGGCCGGTGTGCTGCGGCCTCGCGGTGCATGTCAAACAAGATGCCGGACGGCACGTTATAAGCCGCCACTCGGTTTTCAACGATCATCTTCCAGATTGCGGGAATTTCCACATGGGAAGGGCCGGAAGGATAGGAACCCGCCAGAACACGGGCCAAAAGCCCGTCTTTGGCGATATGGTCCATGCCTTTGACGCCATAGACATCGCCCGCCGCAATCGGGTGCAAGGCAGTGATGTTCTTCGGGTGGCCTTCGTTGTCAAACCGCGCACCGATGGCCTTGAGCACGGCATCCGGACAGCCCAGCGTCGAA
>JBLHTS010000295.1:0-3599 GCA_047627695.1 Yoonia sp.
ACAGGGCATCTGCGCGCGCAAATCCTTTATTACATCGCCGAAAACCTGTCGGCGCGGACTGACGAATTCGCGACCCGCGTCAACAACATGACCGGCAAACGATCAGGCGCAAACGAAGTTGAAACCGCAATTCGCACGCTGTTCACTTATGCCGCTTGGGCAGACAAATACGATGGCCAAGCACATGGCGTTCCCATTCGCGGGGTTGCGTTGGCGATGAAAGAACCCGTCGGCACAATCAGCATCTTATGTGATGACGCCGCCCCCCTTGCAGGGCTAGTCAATGCAATGGCCCCCGCCATCGCAATGGGCAACCGCGTGATCCTTGCCGCAAGTGAACCCTTCCCGCTTGCCGCGATAGACTTTTATCAAGTGCTCGAGACATCAGATGTGCCAGCAGGCGTCGTGAACATCTTGACCGGCAGCCATGCGGAACTCGCTTCAACCTTTGCCAAGCACCTTGATATCGATGCAGTCTGGTCGTTCTCAAGCACCGACCTTTCGGCACAGATCGAAAAAGCCAGCGCAGGAAACCTCAAACGCACTTGGGTGAACAATGGTCAGGTACTGGCTCCGACCACAAAGGAATACCTTGCCGCTGCGACAGAGATCAAAAACATCTGGATACCTTACGGCGAATAATCCTGCGGGCGCGAATAAACACGCTGGGCGCGGCAACAATGGCAAAGCTCTATTTTTTGCTGCGCCACGTATCAATCCAACGCGACAGCCTGCCTTTGCGTTCAGCGACGCTGGCCTGAACCTCGTCAAATTCATGCCCTGCCGCATCCAACAGCGGATCAACTGACCGTTCGCGGAATTGGCGCCACATGGCGCGGATAAACACGATTGCGACCATCAAGAACACAAAGAAGAAAATGTTGAACCACGGAGTAATCTGCACATCGGGCCCTGCCACTGATTTGATGCCTACAGCGTTCGGGAAAATAGACAAGAACGGAATGCGCCAACCATAGTGGGTGATGACAGCCCAATTGCCGCCTTCGCTTTGGACATCTTTGCGCGCTTGCGTTGTTGCCTGTCCATGCAAATTAGAGCTGTCGAACTTGAAATAGGGTGGCCAGATCCAACCCGTGTCCTCGTTGCGGTAGACCATGGTTTCCATGCTCTCGCGGGGAACAAAACCTAGCAGGAATGTTTGTCTTTTCTCGGTAAAAATATAAAATATATCGCGGTCATCTCTTTCGGCGCTGCCGCTATCGGCCTGAGCATAGAACCATCTGTTGAAAGACCCAAAATCTGTACGCCGGGGTTCTGCCTGACTGACTTGCACGATATCATGCTGCGGTAAAACATAGTGCAGGAATGATCCCGCCAACACCAATACCACAACCCGAAAAATGATCTTCAACCGCCGCATATCAAAACCCTCAATTCGCGTTAATGGTGTAAATGATCGCGCCTATCACGATCGTCGGCACCACATAAACCAACCCGATCAGTTTGGGCCGGATCGAGCTATCATAGGCCTGCAATCCGGCAGTAACAAATACTTCGCGCGCGCCGACGTCAGCGCCGTCTGGGTGTTCCGCGTCAAATGCGTCTTCCAGCCGTTCCTTGCGCACAGACCGTGAATAGAGCGACACAGAAAAATATATCACACTCAGTCCGACAAAACCGAACACGACAAGTTTGATAAATCCCATCAGTCCCTCCTTCGCGAAACGGCACCCCACGGGCCGACCCGTGCGATTAAATCAGGCTGCGATACAGTGGGTAGATCAAACATTGACCCTTCATGCCCGAATAACGCCTCGCGCGCACCAGCCTTATCGACTTGGTACTCGCGGTCAAGAAAATCAACGACATAGGCTCGTTTTTCATCTGGCCAGCCAGCGTAAGCCGCATAAAACGCCTCTTTATGGCAAATGAATAGCTGACGAATATCAAGCGGCGACAATTCTGCCAAAAGCATATTCACAAGATCCGCATCCACATGTGCACGCGCGCGCAGAGTGTAGAAGTAGGCTGGATGCTCTGACGTGATCACAGGCCAAGGCCCGTCTTCTTCTGCCCAACGCAAAAGTGCTGCCAAACCCTGCCACGCTTCCGGCAACTTATCCGCATATTGTCGGCCCATGCGGTGCAAGTCACGTCGGGTCGCACCAGTTAGACCCTCTTTCATCTCAGTGGCAACTGACATGACAATAAAATCCATCTTCTGGCGGATGATTGCCGCGGAATCGACCCCGCGAGCCTCCATGATCGGCTCGACAAGTTTGTTGATACTCAGGAACTTGGCGATGGCCGAGCTGTCTTTGAAGTCAAACGTATAAGGGATCGGTAGTGCACCCAACTGTTCCTTGGGCTGTGCAACAATCGCCGCTGGATGTTCAACACCGCGAAACACGTATATTCCGCCAAAATGGCTGGTCCAGAAATTGTCTTGGGCGAAAGACATCTGTCGCAGAGACACCGGATTGCGGATCACATCGCCCGTGCGCTTGGCCATACCGATCATTTTCGCGATCAGCACATCATCATACCAACCGTCCGGTTTCGTCTTGAACTGGTCTATCAGCCCGCCCAACTGCTTGGCCTCGGCAACCGTTCCACTGGTTGTATCTGCTTCGACCGTGATCATGCGGATATCAAACAGCTTGGCGGGCGTGTCGGCACGATAAACCGAATTCACCAATTCACCTGCAACCGCATCACGCGCCGTCAACGCGAATAATTCGGCCCTGTTGTCTTCGATGAACTGCTTGAGGATCTCGCGCGAGGTCGAGAACTTGGCGTTCAACAAAGGGGCCGTGACCTGATCGGTCGTGACCAGAATGAACTGCCGATTGACGCCTTGATGGTTCAGATAAAGCTGATCGCCAAACGCATCGCCGATCTCTGGCGAGTATCCAGAAATATCAATATGAAACACCTTTAGCTGCGTTTCTCGACCAATAAGGTGTTTTAGCGCACGATTGTACCGTTCAACCAACACGGACGAATCCACACGAACAAGGTTCCCGAACATCAAACCCTTCTCTATCAAGCGGTGCATGGGTAGGACCTTTTTACCATGTCGCATGCACCCATTTGCGCGGTAGACCTGCGACTGACAAGATCATGATAGGAGCCCAAATCAACCCAGATAGCAGCGCCAACCGACCAAAGAAAACCAGGTTCGCGGCCAACCCTTGATCCGCCAATTGCTCCGCCTGCAACCCTTGCCAAAGATAGAGGCACCAGAAAAGGATACCCGAGACTGCAATCAGGATCAGCGTCGAAAGGAACGCATTCACCATCAAGGGCGTCACCCCTTCAGGCAGCATTCGCGCCATGAAACGGGGCACGACAAATGCGGCAATCGCCAGCAGTAAAGCTGGTAAAAGCAGTCCATCTGACAGCACCTCACGCATCCTAGCCCTTTCCTTCCAGATACCGCTTTTTCGCAATCTCTTGACGGCCAAAATCACGCACCATCGCATCAATCGCAACTTCGTCCGACTTGTCGGCATAACGGAATTCACTGTCAGCATAGCGGTTAATCTCTTGGATCAACATTTCCACCGTGATCGGCTTGCGTAATTCCGAGATCATGCCTTTCTTGGTCTCGTAATCCTTAAAGAGGAAAAGGTCAG
>JBLHTS010000296.1:0-3590 GCA_047627695.1 Yoonia sp.
ACCGCATCTATGTGCAGTCCGGCGTGTACGACGCATTTGCGTCAAAGCTTGCTGGAAAGACCAAGGGTCTGATGGTCGGTGACGGCTTTGCCGACGGCGTAACGACTGGCCCGTTGATCAACGAAGCAGCGATTGCCAAGGTCGAAGATCATATTGCTGACGCCCTCAGCAAAGGTGCAAAGATTGCCCTTGGCGGCAAGCGCGCTGAACTTGGGGGCACCTTTTTCGAGCCCACAGTCCTGACGGGTGTGACCGCAGAGATGAAAATCGCCAAGGAAGAAACTTTTGGCCCCGTCGCACCGCTATTCAAATTCACGGATGAAGTCGAAGTCATTGCTATGGCCAACGATAGCGAATTTGGTTTGGCCTCTTATTTCTATAGCAAGGATCTGGCTCGAGTCTGGCGTGTCGCAGAAGCGCTTGAAACCGGAATGGTCGGTATCAACACCGGGCTTATTTCGACAGAAGTGGCCCCCTTTGGGGGCGTCAAACAATCCGGGTTGGGCCGTGAAGGGTCCAAATACGGTACTGAAGACTACCTAGAGATCAAATACCTCTGCATGGGTGAAATCAGCTAAGACGGCGGACGCAGGCCCAGAATTACGCGGGCTTGCGCCGGTGTCGCCACGGGGCGATCATAACGCGCGCAGATTTCTGTCGTGCGGGCGACAAGGGCGGCGTTCGACGGCGCAAGCGTATCCTTGTCCCAACGTACGTTATCTTCAAGCCCGGTGCGCGTGTGACCACCAGCGGCAATTGCCCATTCACTCACAGCAACTTGACCCGCGCCCACCCCAGCCGCACACCATAGTGCGTCAGGTGCAAGCCGATTTACGGTTTTCACATAATAATCAAACACATCACGGTCCACTGGCATCGCATTTTTCACACCCATGACGAACTGTATATAGAGCTGGCCCGCAATCCGGCCGTCACGGTTCAGCGCCACAGCTTGATGGATGTGGGACAGATCAAAAGCCTCGATTTCGGGTTTCACGTCATACTTGCGCATCTCCGAGGCAAGCCAATCTACAAGGTCGGGTGGGTTCTCATAGACGCGGGTCGGGAAGTTGTTTGAGCCAACTGACAGTGATGCCATATCGGGCCGCAAAGACAGCATTCCGCCCCGTTCCGCCCCTGCCCCAGAACGCCCGCCGGTTGACAGCTGGATAATCATGCCGGGGCAGTGTTTTTCGACACCTTCCCTCAGTGCCGCAAATTTTTCAGGATCTGATGACGGCGTTTCGTCGTGGTTGCGCACATGAGCATGACAGATTGCGGCCCCCGCTTCATATGCGGCATGGGTAGATTCAATTTGTTCGCTGATTGTAACCGGAACCGCAGGATTGTCCTTCTTTTGCGGGACAGATCCGGTAATGGCGACGCAGATGATGCAAGGGTTTGTCATGGTCTGTCCTCAGTTCCGAAGCACTGTTTCGATAGCACCAGACAACTTGCTTACAAGTTCGTCAATTTGGTCATCGCTGATGATAAATGGTGGCGCCAAAAGCACGTGGTCGCCGTTTTTCCCGTCAATTGTGCCACTCATCGGGTAACAGATCAGGCCCGCGTTGAAGGCCACGGTTTTTATCCGGCCCGCGATTTTGCGCGAAGCATCAAAGGGCGCTTTGGTTGCGCGATCCACGACAAATTCGACACCTTGAAACAACCCCCGCCCGCGGATATCGCCAACATTTGGGTGCTGCCCGAACTCAGCTTCGAGGGTGGCCATTAGCTTGTCACCTTGCG
Organism: Yoonia sp.; assembly: GCA_047627695.1. GTDB lineage: Bacteria > Pseudomonadota > Alphaproteobacteria > Rhodobacterales > Rhodobacteraceae > Yoonia. Next base: position 1,750 of record JBLHTS010000296.1, read on the forward strand.
TTTTCACGCGCGGGATCAACTTCCGATCCAGCATCACATTGACGACTGCGACACCTGCGGCCGCGGCAGTCGGGTGGCCAAGGTAAGTATGACCATGTTGGAAAAAACCGCTACCGTTCTCGATTGTCTCGTATATTTTTTTGCTACATAGCATTGCGCCAATCGGTTGGTATCCGGCGCCTAACCCTTTGGCAATGCATAATATATCAGGCGATACATCCTCTTGATCACACGCAAATAGGCTGCCCGTGCGACCCATCCCGCACATTACTTCATCCAAGATCAACAAGATCCCATATTGGTCACAGATTTCTCGAATCCGTCTGAAGTATCCCGGCGCGGCCGTCAACGCACCTGCAGTGGCCCCGACTACGGGTTCTGCGGCAAAGGCCATCACATTTTCCGGCCCAACGCGCAGCAGCTCTTCTTCAAGAAGATTTGCGGCACGCAGACCGTAGTCCTCAAGGCTTTCACCGACATGCTTCAGACGGTATTCGTAGCACGGATCGATGTGGCTCATGTCGATCAACAGCGGTCCGAATTGCGCCCGTCGCCAAGCATTGCCGCCTGCTGATAACGCACCCATCGTGTTGCCATGATAGCTTTGCTTTCGCGCAATCACACGGCCCCGGCTAGGTTCACCCTTTTCAACAAAGTACTGCCGCGCAAGCTTTAGCGCTGCCTCCATCGCCTCAGACCCGCCAGACACAAGGTAAACACGGTCTAGGTCGCCCGGTGCATGCTTGATCAACAAATCAGCGAGTGTTTCGGCAGGTTCTGACGTGAAAAATCCGGTATGGGCGTAAGCAAGACTATCAAGTTGGGTTTTGACGGCATCAATCACCGTCTGGTCACCATGACCAAGACACGACACCGCCGCGCCACCTGATGCGTCAAGGTATTGCTTGCCGCTTTCATCATACAAATAACAGCCTTCGCCCCGCACGGCTTTGGGCGGTAGCTGCTTGTTATGGCGTGGAAAAATATGTGACATTGGTGTCTCCTTTAGGCAGCGCCAGGGATTTGGACGCGACGGCCACCTTCTTGAAAATTATCAAAACTTTGCGACCAGACAGTTCCCGGCCACCTCACTTCCATCTCGCCCAAACGGGGACGATAGACCGCCGTGTAAAGCGTTCCGAATCCGGCACTGAATGCGGTCGAATAAAGCGGTGGTCGCAAGAACGCACCGATAAACTTATCTTCTGGATCACGGTGAAGGGTTAGACGTTGCAGCAAAAACCGCTCGCGTTCGACTGTCGCGGTAAAGCGTGCATGACTGATCCATTCCACGTTTTCTTGGTGGTTCGTCGCGACTGCAGCATGTGTGATCACGGCAGGTCGGTCAGGTGCCATCATTGCGGTAAGGTAATTGCGTTTTGCGTCCAGCACGGTGACGTTATAGCTCATGTGCGTGGGCACGCGGGCCAGCACTTTGCCCGCTTCCTCTGCCGTTTCGCATGTTTGTAGCACGTAGCGCAGGATCAGTGGAACGCCAAAACCGTTACCCACAACCCGCCGTCCGCCAAAGGTCAGCGAAATCGCCAATCCCGCGTCATTCATTCCGTCCACAAGCCCCCAAAGGCCATCTGACGTTCCGATCACTTTTCGGCCAAGCCAGTTTGTCTGCAACAAAAGGCAGTCGAAAGAATTGGGGTTATAATCGTAATTGCGCACAAGCACGGGTTCTTGGCCGGTCCAGATTGCCTGCGAACAACCGGAAAGGTATGGCGGCGGGCAGTAAAAACTTAAGAACCGCGCCGCTTGGTCACCCCCGCCAGCAAGCTCGCACAGGTTGTCATAAAGCGGCAGTATTTCTGGCATGTGTTCTCTAAGCGCCC
>JBLHTS010000297.1:0-3574 GCA_047627695.1 Yoonia sp.
TGGACCTACACGCTTAAACAATCACATTGATCGGCCATCGTGGATTTGACCCAGGACCGCTTGAGAACTGCTTCACAGTAGTTTATCGGCGATAAAGAACAGCCCCAGAAAGCCAATAACATGAAGTTCCTCGATCTTGCAAAGGTCTATATTCGGTCCGGATCCGGTGGCGCGGGCTGTATCTCGTTTCGTCGCGAGAAATTCATGGAATATGGAGGCCCTGATGGTGGCGACGGCGGCAAAGGCGGCGATGTCATTATCGAGGCCGTAGACGGTCTCAACACCCTTATTGATTTTCGGTATCAGCGGCACTTTTTTGCGGGCAGCGGTCAGCATGGTATGGGCAGTCAGCGCACCGGCAAAGATGGCGAGGCAAAGTTGCTGCGTGTGCCTGTCGGTACTGAGATTATTGATGAAGACGAAGAAACCGTTATTGCTGACCTCACAGAAGTCGGTCAGACAATCGTGATTGCCAAAGGCGGCAATGGTGGTTGGGGTAACTTGCGGTTCAAGACCGCAACAAACCAAGCACCGCGCCGTGCCAATCCCGGACAAGAAGCGATTGAACGCACAATCTGGCTGCGCCTGAAACTCATTGCAGATGTGGGCCTATTGGGCATGCCGAACGCGGGCAAGTCCACCTTTTTGGCTGCCACGTCGAATGCACGGCCCAAAGTTGCTGATTATCCTTTTACGACGCTGATCCCCAATCTTGGCGTGGTCGGTATTGACGAAGTGGAATTTGTTGTCGCCGACATTCCCGGCCTGATTGCGGGTGCCAGCGAAGGGCGCGGTCTGGGGGATATGTTCCTTGGTCACGTGGAACGCTGTGCTGTGTTGCTGCACTTGATTGACGGCACATCCGGCGATCCGGCGAGCGATCTGACGACAATTATTAAAGAACTTGAAGCTTACGGCGGCGAACTGGCTGACAAGCCTCGGATTACCGTGCTCAACAAAATCGACGCGCTAGACGACGAAGAACGCGCGTTCTTGCGCGATGAAATCGCCGTCGTTGCAAAGGGTCCGGTGTTGATGATGTCCGGCGTTAGCCGCGAGGGTGTTCCCGACGTGTTACGCGCGTTGCGCACCGAGATCGACGACAACCGCCTGCGTCACCGTACAGCGGCGGAGGAGATGCAAGAGGCTGAAGCATGGCGGCCCTAATAGATGCCAAACGCCTTGTCGTAAAGATCGGTTCGGCCCTTTTAGTCGATAACGAAACGGGAGCGTTGCGCCAAGAATGGCTGACGTCCTTGGCCGCTGATGTTGCCCTCATTCGCGCAAGAGGCACAGATGTCATCGTCGTTTCGTCCGGTGCAATAGCCTTGGGACGCAGGATTTTGGGACTGCCAATGGTCCCTTTAGCGCTCGAACAGTCGCAAGCGGCAGCGGCCGTCGGCCAGATCAGATTGGCCCGCGCCTATGAAGAGGCCCTTTCGCCGCACGGGATTATTGCTGGTCAAGTGCTGGTGACCCTCGAAGACAGTCAGGATCGTCGTCGTTATCTCAACAGCCGTGCCACGATGGAAACGATGCTGGGTCTTGGCGTAACGCCCATTGTTAACGAAAATGATACAATCGCAACGGATGAGATCAGATATGGCGACAATGACCGGCTCGCAGCCCAAGTAGCTGTGACCGTTGGGGCGGATCAACTTGTGCTTTTATCGGATGTGAATGGTCTTTATACTGCTAATCCTAGGATTAATAGTGACGCTAAACATATTGATATTGTTAATAAAATAACACCAGAAATCGAAGCCATGGCAGGTGATGCCGGATCGGGACTGTCAAAGGGTGGGATGATCACTAAAGTGATGGCAGCACGGGTTGCGACAGAAGCAGGTTGCGCGATGGCGATTTCGCTTGGCACCGCGATGAACCCATTGGGCAAGCTTGAAGAAGGTGCTGCCGCTACTTGGTTCAGCGCCCAAACTGACCCACAGGCCGCGCGAAAACGTTGGATTTCCGCGATGAAACCGCGCGGGACTTTGATGGTTGATGCGGGTGCCGCAGGCGCACTTGGGCGCGGCAAAAGTTTGCTTCCGGCTGGCGTAGTGCAGATCAACGGTAGTTTCGGGCGCGGCGATCTGGTCGCGATTGTTGATCCAGCAGGTACACAACTGGGGCAGGGCCTTGTGCGCTATACAAGCGCAGAGGCTCGTCAGATCATGGGCCGCAGGTCGGCTGAAATTTTCGAAGTGCTGGGCTATGAGGGTCGCGCTGCGTTGGTACATCGCGACGATATGGTTCTGTAAAAGGACAAGATGATGGATGATCAAACTTCAATCGGACCAATGATGCAGCAAATCGGTGCGGATGCGTGCGCGGCGGCGACGATCCTTGCTACTGCCCCGGCACAGATGAAAGCGGATGCTTTGTACGCGGCCGCTGATGCGGTTTGGGATGCGCGTGACACTATTATTGCGGCCAACAAGAACGACCTAGCCTACGGTGCCGACAAGGGGCTTTCCCCTGCGATGATGGACCGCTTGCTGCTGAACCCAGAGCGTATTCAAGGGATCGTTGAGAGTCTGCGCGCCGTGGCGGGGCAGGTTGATCCAATCGGGCAGGTTACCGAAGAATGGACCCGGCCCAGCGGCCTTCACATCCAACGGGTTCGCACACCGATCGGCGTGATCGGCGTGATTTACGAAAGCCGCCCGAATGTGACTGCCGATGCCGGTGCCTTGTGCCTGAAGTCCGGCAATGCGGTGATCCTGCGCGGCGGCTCTGAAAGCTTCCATTCCAGCCATGCGATCCATGCCTGTCTTGTAAATGGCCTAGCTGCGGCTGGTCTGCCAGAGGCTGCAATTCAGCTTATCCCAACGCGTGATCGTGCAGCGGTTACAGCGATGTTGCAGGCGACCGACCATATTGACGTAATTGTGCCACGCGGCGGCAAAGGCCTTGTTGGCTTGGTCCAACGCGAAGCCCGCGTGCCTGTTTTTGCCCACCTTGAGGGTATCTGCCACGTGTATGTTGACGCGACTGCCGACCTTGAAAAAGCCCGTGCTGTCTTGGTGAATGCCAAAACGCGCCGCACTGGAATTTGCGGATCGGCCGAAACTGTACTGGTCGATCAGGGCTTTTTTGATCTGCACGGTGATATCCTAACCCGCGATTTGCTTGCGGCAGGTGTTGAAGTGCGCGCTGATGGCGTCTTGGCACAAACCGCAGGGACTGTGCCTGCGAAGCCCGAAGATTTTGGCCAAGAGTTTCTGGATATGATCATCGCTGCCAAAACCGTTGACGGTGTAGATGGGGCGATTGCGCATATTCGCAATTATGGCTCGAACCACACCGATGCGATCATCACCGAAGACGACGCGATTGCGGCACGCTTCTTTACCCATCTCGACAGTGCAATTCTCATGCGTAACGCGTCGACGCAGTTTGCTGATGGCGGTGAATTCGGCATGGGGGCCGAGATTGGGATCGCAACGGGCAAGCTGCATGCGCGTGGCCCTGTCGGGGCGATGCAGCTTACCAGTTTTAAGTACCTCGTCACTGGAAACGGAACAATCCGCCCCTAGAACTGCGCAGGCAAGTGATCTGGGTGCGCGTTGAG
>JBLHTS010000298.1:0-3561 GCA_047627695.1 Yoonia sp.
ACCACTTGATCCGTGAGACAACTTTTACCTTTAATCCAGTTGAAAAATCGCAAGACGAAGTGGCCGCCTTGATCGCAAAAGACAGCTTTGTATGGGATGAGCAGGGGCAGGTCCTTGGCTTTGCACGGTACTTTGCGTTTCGCGGCGGTGAAGGCTATCGGTTCACCACTGATCATACGGTCATGGTGCATCCCGATCAGCAGGGCCGTGGTGGCGGGCGTGCGTTGATGGAGACAGTTCTGCGCCATGCCAAAACTGCCGGCAAACGCAGCATGTTTGCTGGTTGTAGTGCTGAAAACCCTGATGCCGTGCGTTTTCATGCCAAGCTAGGGTTTCAAGAGGTTGCAACACTGCCCGAAGTGGGGTTCAAGTTCGGGCGTTGGATTGATCTGGTGTTAATGCAAAAAACCCTTTGAAAGGCCCAAACTGATGTCGATATGGACGCGCATCGGCGAAGCGATTGCAGCGCTTGCCAAAGGCCAGGGGCTGTCAGAGGTCTTTGAAAAGCTGCGTGCGTCACCTGATCGGTCGGTTGCCTTTACGATTGCTGTGATCGCCCTTGGTGCCAAAATGGCCAAGGCAGACGGCAAAGTGACCAAAGACGAAGTCGTGGCCTTCCGTGAAGTGTTTTTGATCCCTCGCGAAGAAGAAGCGAACGCGGCGCGTGTTTTCAACCTCGCCCGTCATGACGTCGCGGGCTACGATATCTATGCGCGTCGGATCAAAGCTATGTATGGCGAAGATGACCGCCCCTTGTGTGACTTGCTGGAAGGGTTGTTCCATATTGCGGTCGCCGATGGTTTTTATCATCCCAAAGAGGATGATTTTTTGCATTCGGTCGCGGCCATTTTCGGATTTGACGAACGCCGCTTTAAGGGTATTCGCGCGCAGTTCGTAGCCGAGGCCGATCGCGACCCGCATGATGTTCTGGGCGTGGACCCAGACGCTCCAATGGACGACGTGCGGGCCGCATGGCGTCAACTTGTGCGCGAAACCCACCCCGATCAGATGATTGCGCGCGGTGTCCCCCTAGAAGCCGTGAAGCTGGCAGAACGCCGCATGGTCGCGATCAACCGCGCGTGGGAAGAGATTCAAGGCAAACGCGCGTGAGGATCGCCACGTATAACGTCGAATGGTTCAACAGCCTTTTTGATGACGGCGGTAAACTGATCGACGACGGGAGTTGGTCATCGCGTTGGAATGTGACCAAAGCGCAGCAAACTGCAGGTCTGGGTGCCGTTTTTGCCGCAATGGACGCGGATGCGGTGATGATTATAGAGGCGCCTGATACCAGCCCCCATCGCAACACAATGATAGCGCTTGAAGAATTTGCTGCACATTTTGGCCTGCGCACCCGTGATGCGATCACAGGTTTCACCAACGACACGCAACAAGAAATAGCGCTTCTCTATGATCCCGACGTGATGACAGCGGTCCACGATCCATGTGACGACGACAATGCGCCTTCGTTTGAGACGAAACTTCAGATGGACGTTGATCTTGACGCCCATCCCGACCCAATCCGTTGGTCCAAACCGCCTTTGGAAGTTGCCGTAACAACCGCGTCGGGTCCTTTACGGTTGATAGGTGTCCATGCCAAATCGAAGGCCCCGCACGGCGCACGCGACGATGCCGAAGCCACGCGTATTTCTATCCAGAACCGTCGCAAGCAGTTGGCGCAATGTATCTGGCTGCGCCGACGCGTGACACATCATCTAGAGGCATGCGAGGATCTGATCGTCTTGGGTGATTTTAACGATGGTCCGGGTCTGGACGAATACGAAAAACTGTTCGGTCGCTCCGGGATCGAGATTGTCTTGGGCGAGGGCGACGCCATACGTCTGTTCGACCCGCATGCAAAGATGGCACTTGGGCGAAGGGTCGGGGCTATGCCCGCTACCGCGCGTTTCAAGCGCAAGGGAGAGCCTTATTTGCAAGCGCTGTTGGACTACATAATGGTTTCACCTAGTTTGGCTGCAAAGCAACCCGTCTGGCAGATCTGGCACCCCTTCGACCACCCTGTTTGCTATGAAAATATTGCCCTTCGCGAAGCACTGCTTATGGCGTCCGATCACTTTCCCGTCGTTCTGGACATCGACTTGTGATTTGAAATTATGTGGCGGTCTGCCTATCTGAGATATATGAGACAGTTAGCCCCAGCGATACTCGTGTTAAGCTTGGCGGTTTCCCCAGCCTTTGCGCAAGAACGACCCGATACCGAACCCGAAGAGGGTTTCGGCCTGATGGAAGAGGGTGCGCAGAATGCTTCTGCGTGGGCTGATGACAGAGATGGAACCAGCAATCAGCGATCTGCGTGACGGTTTTGAAGAGATGGGCCCAGCCTGTGACGAATTTGCCAAAGCAATTGGACCGGCCTTTTCAGATTTGCTTGGCGAAATCGACGACTTTCGCAATTACGAAGTACCGGAATTCCTGCCCAACGGTGATATCATCATTCGGCGCAGGCCTGATGCGCCCGCCTGGCAACCTGATCCAGAAACTGGCGAAGTAGAGCTTTAATCACTGTGTAAATTTGACTGTACCAGTGGCGCCCATCGCAACAGCTAAAGCCGCAAAACGGGCTTCGGCGACCTCGCCATAAAGAGGCCGTGCCTGTTGCCTGAGACGTAGCGTCAATTCGCCCGACTTGGGCCGCCATTTCAATGTGCCGGGTTCTGCGTCCGCCGTCAGCCAAAGCATTGCACCCAGTCGCATGGCTTTGCCCAAAACTTCGGCTTCTTTGATCTGGGTTTCATCAAGCAACGCGAAAAGCGGATCAAATCGCGAATTGTCGGTTTTGTTTGTGTAGCGGTTCATAAGAGCTAGCCCCAGCAACACTCGTTCATAATGTTTCAGTCCGCCCAAATTGGCCCGCGTCGCATTGTCGAACGTCACTTCTGCGCGGTAATTGGGATGCGCCCGCCAGCTTACATCATGCAGCAGACAAGCGGCCTTGATGATGCGTTTGCGCTGCCAATTGGCCCGCGGGAAAAGCGGTTCCACGAAATTATACAGCACACGGCCAAAGCCGGGAAGCCTGGCGTCTTTAGCTTCGACAAAGCGGCAAGCCTCGATCAGTGGGTCACGTTCGCGCAGCTCGCGCGGCATCTGTTCGTACAACATGCCTTCGCGAATGCCGTAAGATGAAATCGCCACGTCCTTGGGCTTGAAAGTGCGGATCAATTCCTTAAGCACAATCATCGCCAGCGGTACCAACGACATCCGACTGTCCGAAATATTGCAGCGGCCGCGCAAGTCCTGCAGGTCTGACTTGCGAATGTATTCGGCGGTCTTGCTGATCTGGCGCGATGACATGCGGTATTCGTGCAAGACCGTCAGCGGGTAATTGCGCCGTTCCATGTCGACCCGCGCAATCGCACGCCATGATCCCCCCACAAGAAACAAGCGCTTGCCCGTTTCATTGCCCATTTCATCATGCAGCTGGGCCATGGTTTCGCGGACATATGCTTTGATCGTTTTCTTGCTGTCTTTGATTTCGCGCAGCTTTAGCGGGCCAAGCGCAGAGGTCAGTCGGCGTCCAACTCGACCATCGGCAAGATC
>JBLHTS010000299.1:0-3558 GCA_047627695.1 Yoonia sp.
CTTTGGTAACATAGACGGCGATAACCCCGCTGCGTCGCGCTATACCGAAGCGCGGATGACCGCCGCCGCAGAGGCGTTATTGGAAGGTTTGGCCGAGAATTCTGTTGATTTTCGCGACAACTACGATGGCCGTCTGACCGAACCGACGGTTTTGCCTGCGACCTTCCCTAACCTTTTGGCCAATGGCTCAACTGGTATCGCGGTGGGCATGGCCACGAATATCCCGCCCCATAACCTGCATGAATTGATCGACGCCTGTTTGCATCTGATCAAGACACCTGATGCGCGTGACGATACCTTGCTAAACTACATCCCTGGTCCTGATTTTCCGACTGGCGGCACCATTGTTGAACCAGCCGAGAATATCGCCGAGGCCTACCGCACTGGGCGCGGGTCATTCCGCCTGCGCGCGAAATGGGAAATCGAGGATATGGGTCGTGGTCAATGGCAGATTGTCGTCACTGAAATCCCCTATCAGGTCCAGAAATCCAAGCTGATCGAAAAGCTGGCCGAAGTGATCCAGCTTAAGAAAGTCCCGCTTCTGGCCGATGTGCGTGATGAAAGCGCCGAAGACGTACGCGTCGTGCTAGAACCCCGCGTCAAGACCGTCGATCCCGAAGTTCTGATGGGCATGCTGTTCCGCAATTCCGATCTTGAGACGCGGTTCAGCCTCAATATGAACGTGTTGATTGATGGGCTGACCCCAAAGGTTTGTTCTCTCAAAGAGGTGCTTCGCGCCTTTCTTGATCACCGCCGCGAGGTTCTGACCCGTCGCAGCAAATACCGTCTGGAAAAGATTGATCACCGTCTTGAGGTGCTTGAGGGCTTTATCATTGCCTTCCTCCATCTGGACCGGGTGATCGATATAATCCGCTACGACGACGACCCCAAGAAGGCGTTGATGATCGAGGATTGGTCCAAGGATCACGTCCGCGCCACGTCCGAAGTGGATTACATTTCGCCCATCGTGGTCGGTGCTGATCCAGAGGTTTCCCTGTCCGAAGTGCAGGCAGAGGCGATTCTGAACATGCGTCTGCGCAGTTTGCGTCGCTTGGAAGAGTTAGAGTTGGTCGCCGAACGTGATGCCTTGATGGCCGAACGTGCGGGCATCGAGGACTTGCTGGAAAGCGATGATCTGCAATGGGCCAAGATCGCCGAACAGCTGCGCGAAACCCGCAAAAACTTTGGCCGCGACAGCATCGGCGGCGCACGCCGCACGCAGTTTGCTGAAGCCGCAGAAATCGTCGAAGTTCCGCTTGAGGCCATGATCGAACGCGAGCCTATCACGGTTGTATGCTCTGAAATGGGCTGGGTTCGCGCATTGACAGGTCATATTGATCTGACCCGCGAATTGAAATTCAAAGACGGCGATGCACCTCGGTTTATCTTCCATGCTGAAACTACAGACAAGCTGTTGGTCTTTGGTGCTAATGGCCGTTTCTATACGATCGGTGCGGTCAATCTGCCCGGTGGGCGCGGCATGGGTGAACCATTGCGCCTGATGATTGATCTGCCCAACGAGGTCGAAATCGTTGATATGCTGATCCACAAACCAGGTCAAAAGCTGCTGGTCGCATCCGCAGAAGGCAATGGTTTTGTGGTGGCAGAAGAGGATGTTCTGGCGCAGACGCGCTCTGGCAAACAGGTTCTGAATGTTAAAGACACCATTGCCATGGTCTGCCACCGGATTGCCGGGGATTACGTCGCTGTCGTTTCCGAGAACGCGAAATTGCTGGTGTTCGATGTCAGCGAACTGCCCGAAATGGGCCGTGGCAAAGGTGTGCGCATCCAGAAATACAAAAAAGCCGCCGGTCGTCAGGGCACGCTGGAATTGGACGGCGGATTGGCTGACCTGACCACGTTCCAATGGGACGCGGGATTGTCGTGGCAAATGGGCGGCGGCAAAACGCGAACTGAACCGGATATGTCAGACTGGAAAGCAGCCCGAGCAGGTGTGGGCAAACGCCCACCGCATGGGTTCCCCAAGAATAATAAGTTTGGCTAGGCCAGCAAGACGCTGCTGCCTGGTATTGAGAATGCGAAAAGGGGGCTTGCAGATAGTTGCAAACGCCCCTCTTGTTTTCAGATACGCCTTAAAACGTGAAGCTAACACCGATATTCAGAGCGTTGGTAACCAGCGAAGTCTCAAGCGATCCGCCGTTGTCCAGTTGCATGTCATGTTGTGAAAAAGTGCCCTGATATTCACCAAAAACGCCCCAGGTTTTGTTGATGCTGTAGGTCGCTCCGGCGGTCCAGCGCATCGCGGCGCCGGTCACTTGATAGCCGATGGTACTGCCGCCATCGGATTCAACTTCAACATGTGGGACTGCAAAGCCCAAACCGCCTCCCACATAGGGGGTCAACGCACCCATCTGATTGGGCCAGCGGCGATACGCATTGATCGTAAAAATATTCACCCCATCCGTGAGCTCTAGCCGGTCAAATCCTTGGTCGGCGCGAGTGTCATCATCAGAGTATGCTTTTGAATGTGTGAATTCAGCACCCCACCCGATGGTGTCGCTACGCCATTGGGTTACGCGCAAGCCGTAGTAGACAGGGGCTTCAAACGAGCGCCCCTCCCACGCAGCGGTAAAGTCCAGATCAGGATCGTTTCCCGGGTCGCTTCCTGTCACCACACTATGCGGTAGCGATTGCCCGCCCAAATAAAAGGCCAAGTCTGTTTCTGCGGCAACTGGTGCTGCCAGCAAATTCAAAACGGCAAATGCTGTGCCTAATAAACTTTTTGTCACTGTCGGTCTCCAAACATCTATCTCACCGCTTCTTTCCAAGACTATGGAACAGGTGGTACGTATTGTCGAATGTTGCCCGCGCATCAAGAGCCTAGCGATGCTGGTCAACTAAAATCGGATTACCATCTGGGTCCAGCACGACAAAACTGGTGGGGCCGGAAGTGGTCTCATCCGCCTCGGTCACGAACGCGATCCCGTCCGCCTTTAGCCGCTTTTGGATGTCGCGGACATCTTCGAATTCATCAATATTTTGTGCGTTTTGATCCCATCCGGGATTGAAGGTCATTGTGTCAGCTTGGATCATCCCGAAAAACAAGCCAATAAGCGAGTCCCCGTTGCGAAGGATTAACCACCCTTGGGTCGGATCACCAGCAAAGGGCGCGAACCCTAGCTTTTCATAAAACGCCTGTGATGCACCGATATCCTTGACGTTCAGGCTGACAGAAAATGAACCTAGTTTCATAGTATTCTAACGTGATTGGAGGTGTTCCACGCGCATGTGCTTGCTGCATAAATTATCACGGAGCCGCAGATCGGCAAAATCACCAATGCTGCGCCAGAAAGTCTTAGAGGTCCAATTTTAGAGCAAGTGAGGCTTGATTTCCGTCCCGTTTCCCAATACGTCGCCCGCGATGTTGAACCGGGCCGGTTTTGGCCCCACAAAACTAAGGGCCCTGCAAAATGGCAAAGGCAAAGTTTGAACGTAATAAGCCGCACGTAAACATTGGCACAATCGGCCACGTTGACCACGGCAAAACGACCCTGACAGCTGCGATCACAAAGTACTTTGGTGAATTCCAAGCGTATG
>JBLHTS010000300.1:0-3548 GCA_047627695.1 Yoonia sp.
ATCAATCCGGTTGGTCAGATAGGCAATGTTGTTTGATTTGCGGTCAGAGGCATCCTCGTCCGTGATCGTCTCTGGCCGGATGCCAAGCAAGATCGTTTTACCCTCCCATTCAGACATATTCTGCTGACTGAATGGGAGCGAGGTTATTGCCCCATCGTGCGACGCGACCTGCGCCACAGGCGTGCCGTTTTCAATCGCGACCTTGGCGGGCAACACGTTCATCGCGGGCGATCCCATAAAGGTTGCCACAAAGATGTTTGCAGGCGTATCGTAGATTTCTTGCGGCGTGCCCAACTGCTGCACATAGCCGCCATTCATCACCGCGATACGGGTGGATAGGGTCATCGCTTCGATCTGGTCGTGGGTCACATAGACGATGGTTGTTCCAAGCTTTTGGTGCAGTTTCTTGATCTCTGTGCGCATGTCGACGCGCAGTTTGGCATCAAGGTTCGACAAAGGTTCGTCAAATAGAAAGACATCAGGGTTACGCACCAATGCGCGACCCATTGCGACACGCTGTCGCTGTCCGCCGGATAATGCACCCGGTTTGCGGTCCAGCAATTGTTCGATCTGCAAAAGCTTGGCCACGTCGTTCATCGCCTTGTCACGCTCTGGCTTAGGAACGCCGTGCATCTCGAGCCCGAAGGTGATGTTCTTGCCGACAGTCATGTTGGGGTAAAGCGCATAGGACTGGAACACCATCGCGATATTGCGCCGCGACGGGTGGACACCGTTCATCGTTGCGTCCTTGATGCGGATCTCGCCGCTGGTGATTTCTTCCAACCCCGCGATCATGTTCAGCAATGTGGATTTGCCGCAGCCAGACGGGCCGACAAGAACAAGGAACTCGCCCTCTTCCACTGAAATGTCGATCTTATGGAGAACCTCAACGGCGCCATAGGACTTGGTTGTGTTATCAATATCGAGAAAGCCCATGGTTTTAGCCCTTTACTGAACCAGCCATCAAACCGCGCACAAAATAGCGGCCCGCGACGATGTATACGAGGAGTGTGGGAAGTGCGGCCAGGATCGCACCGGCGAAGTGAACATTATATTCCTTCACCCCGTGCGATGACTGGACGAGGTTATTTAAAGCGACTGTCATCGGTTGGCTGTCTGCACCTGCAAAGGATGCGCCAAACAAAAAGTCGTTCCAGATGTTGGTGAACTGCCAAATGATCGACACCACCGCGATTGGCCCCGATGAGGGCAGCAGAATGCGCCAGAAAATCTGGAAGAACCCTGCGCCGTCGATTTGTGCGGCCCGCACTAGTTCGGTCGGGAACACGGCATAGTAGTTGCGGAAATAGAGGGTCGTAAACCCAATCCCGTAAACCACATGCACTAGAACCAGCCCGCTGGTTGACCCCGCCATGCCCATCAGGCCCAGCATCCGTGCCATCGGGATCAGCACGATCTGGAACGGTATAAAGCAGGCAAACAGCATCAGACCAAACAGGATCGTATCATATTTGAACCGCCATTTGGTCAGCACATATCCGTTCAGCGCACCGAGGACGGTCGAGATTGCAACCGCAGGCACAACCATCTTGATCGAGTTCCAGAAGTAAGGCGACAGCCCTGTCGGTTCGACGCCGATCTGGGCAGAGGACCATGCTTTTGCCCAGGGCTCGAGTGTCCAGACTTGCGGCAGGTTCATCATGCCACCGCCTGTAATTTCGCTTAGCGGTTTGACCGAATTCACGACCATTACGTAAAGCGGCAGCATGTAGAACAGCGCGAAAAGTATCAGCACCAGATAGATCAACGTGCGAACGGCACGCCCTGTGCGAATGGCGGTATCTTGAGAAGCAACAGACATTATTTTTTCTCCCGCAGTTCGGCGTATAGATAAGGGATCATGATCGCAGCGATTGTCATTAGCATGATCGTGGCAGACGCCGCACCAATGCCCATCTGATTGCGCGTAAAGGTGTAGGAATACATGAAGGTCGCGGGTAATTCGGTCGCGCGCCCCGGCCCGCCACCTGTCAGCGCGATGACCAGATCAAAGGTCTTGATCGCAAGGTGGCTCAGGATCACGAAAGCCGACAGGAACGCAGGGCGCAGTTGCGGAATGATGATGCGGCGATAGAGGTTCCAGTTGGATGCGCCGTCCATCTGGGCGGCTTTCAAGATTTCATTGTCGATACCGCGCAGACCCGCAAGAAACATCGCCATAACGAACCCGCTGGTTTGCCAGACGGCGGCAAGGACCACGGTGTAGATCGCAAAGTCGCTGTTCTTGATCCAGTCGAATTCGAAACTCGTCCAGCCCCAGCTTTGCATCACGTTCTCAAGTCCGATGCCCGGATCAAGGAACCATTTCCAAGCTGTACCCGTCACAATGAAGCTAAGCGCCATTGGATACAGGTATATTGTGCGTAACATCCCTTCGGCGCGGATTTTTTGATCCAGAAAGATCGCCAATCCAAGGCCCAGAAAGGTGCAAATACTGATATAAAGTAGGGCAAAGATGCCCATATTCTTGAGAGAGGTTTCCCAATGGCTCAGGCGCCAAAGCTTGGAATAATTCTCGAGCCCGACCCATCCATATGACGGCAGCAGGCGGCTATCGGTAAACGACAGGTAGACCGAAAAGATGATGAAGCCGTAGACGAATACCACCATCAAAGCCACCGACGGTGACAAGACCAATTTTGGCAACCAAATCTGAAGCCTTGTTTTGAAATCGGCGTTGGCTTGCATTGCCATCACGCCACCTCCTCACATTGAAGTGGTTAAGTTTGACACCAAAGGTGACAGGGCGGCGACATGCGCCGCCCCATCGGGTCTGGTTTACTTTGCGATAGAAACTGCGTCCACAAGCTCAAGCGCTGCGGTTGCACTGTCGTACTCGCCGTTGAAGTGAGCGGTCACAACGTCGTAGATCGCGTTCTTCACGGATGCAGCGTTAGCGTGACCATGTGCAACCGACCCAACAAGGTTGTCGGACGCGGCGGCAGCAGCCAGATCGGCCATGCCTTGCTTGCCGCAGGCGTCAAATGCTTCGTTTGACACATCTGTACGCGCCGGAACGGAGCCCTTGACGACGTTGAACGCGGACTGGAACGAAGGTGACAGAATGGCAGAGGCCAACGCTGCCTGCTCGGCTGACACCGCGCCACCTTGGTCAAACATCATGAACTGATCGGCGTTGAACGTCACCTGATCTTGCGTGCCCGGGAAGCGGAAGCAAAGGAAATCTTCACCCGGAACCTGACCTGCGTTCAGGAATTCGCCCTTCGCCCAGTCACCCATCATCTGGAAACCGGCTTCGCCGTTGATCACCATTGCAGTCGCAAGGTTCCAGTCACGGCCAGAAAAGTTGTCATCCACGTTGGCGCGGATCACAGCCATCCGTTCAAAAGCTTCGACCATTGCGTCGCCGCCAAGGACAGCTTCGTCCAGATCGATGAAGGCTGCCCTGTAGCCATCGATCCCCAGCACGGACATCGCAACAGCGTCGAACACAGTCGTGTCCTGCCAAGCCTGACCCCCGTGGGCTATTGGCGTGATGCCTGCGGCCTTCAGTGTATCAAGCGCTG
>JBLHTS010000301.1:0-3533 GCA_047627695.1 Yoonia sp.
TGTTCGGTTCATATCATGGGTTTCGGTGAAAATATAGCACTCATCGCCCGGGAAAACCTGATCACCTGCTGAGGGCGCAAAAAGAACACCATCGCGACGAATACCAACAACGATCGCCCGCAGGGTCGAAAAGAGGTCGGTAAGTTGCCGCAATGGCGTGTTGATCACGGGACAATCGGCGTCAATCGTGATCCCAAGCAGCTGGGCGCGACCTTCTAGAAACCGTTCTGTGTCAAAGGCAGCAGGTGCTGAAAGGCGTTGCAAAGCGGCCTCTGCAACTTCGCGTTCAGGTGAGATTACCACGTCGATCGGAAGATGATTACGCCGGTAGAGATCTGCGTAAGCGGGATCAAGATAGTTCTGCGCGCGCAGACGAGCGATTTTGCGCTGCACAGAAAAGACCGAATGGGCGACTTGGCAGGTGACCATGTTCACCTCGTCAGAATGGGTGGCAGCAATGATCATGTCTGCGTCGCCCGCGCCCGCCCGATCCAGCACGTCCGGATAGCTCGCAAAGCCCGCGATCCCTTGCACATCTAGCGTATCAGTGGCGCGGCGAACCAATTCTGGATTACTATCAACGACCGTTACATCGTTGTTCTCGCCCGACAAATGGCGCGCAATCTGCCAGCCGACCTGCCCTGCGCCACAAATGATGACTTTCATGCGTCGTCACCTTCAAGATAGGCCACGCGACCGCCCGCTTTGTTTGAGGTCACAACACCCAGTGACTTCAGCTTGCGGTGCAAAGCAGAACGCTCCATCCCAACAAAAGATGCAGTACGGCTAATGTTGCCGCCAAAACGGTTGATTTGCGTCAGCAGGTATTCACGTTCAAACAACTCGCGTGCTTCGCGCAGCGGCAGGGTCGCAAGACCACCCGCCAAAACGATACGGCCTTCTTCGCCGCCGCCTTCTTCGATGCTGGGCAGTTCTTTGGAGTTAATGTCACCTGTGTTTTCTCCAAGGATAAGAATACGTTCCACGACGTTCTTTAATTGCCGTACATTGCCTGGCCATAGCATTGTCTGAAGCAAAGCGCGTGCATCATCAGCAAGGTGGCGCAATGGCAGCCCCTGTGCTTTGTTAAAGACCGCAATGAAATGTTCGGCCAGCAGTGGAATGTCTTCGCGGCGTTCTTCAAGCGACGGCACGGCGACTGGCACAACGTTCAGGCGGTGAAACAGCTCTTCGCGGAATGTCCCTGCTGCAATCGCCGACGAAAGATCGCGATTTGTGCTAGACACCACGCGTAGATCGACCTGCACCTTGTCGGTACCGCCCACCCGTTGAAACCTCTGATCCACTAGAACACGAAGGATTTTAGATTGCGTTCCCAATGGCATATCGGCGATCTCGTCAAAATAGACGACGCCGCCATTCGCTTCTTCCAGCAATCCATGCTCGATACCGCGACCCTCAATTTCGCGTCCAAACAGCACTTCTTCCATCCGGTCAGGCTCAATCGAGGCCGAGTTAACCGTGACGAAAGGCGCTGAGGCGCGATTGGAATTTGCGTGAATATAGCGCGCAGCAATTTCTTTGCCCGCACCCGCAGGACCGGTCAGCATGACGCGCCCGTTTGATTTTGTCACCTTGTCCAACTGCGATTTCAACATCCGAAACGCAGCACTATCCCCAAGCATTTCTGTACTTTGATTGTCGCCACGCTTTAGTTCGACGTTTTCGCGTCGCAGCCGTGACGTTTCCATCGCGCGACGGATCACCACCAAAAGCTGGTCAATGTTGAAAGGCTTCTCGATGAAATCGTAGGCCCCCTGTTTGATCGCGGCGACAGCAATCTCTATATTGCCGTGACCGGAAATAATCACAATCGGGATCCCCGGATGCTCGTGTTTGACAGATTTGAGAATATCAATCCCGTCCATATTGCTGTCTTTAAGCCAGATATCCAAAATCATTAGCGCCGGAGGCTCGGCCGCAATTTGAGCCATGCATTCATCGGATGTCCCAGCTAGCCGTGTCGTATATCCTTCGTCGATCAGGATTTCTGAAATCAACTCTCGGATATCGCGTTCATCATCTGTGATCAGAATATCGCCCATTATTTCCCTCATGCCGGTACTTTTGTGGCCCGCGTCTGTGTCAAGACAACGGGCAATTGAATGATAGCACAAGCCCCAGCGTGGGACTGGCCGTCGAATATCTCTGCGTCGTTAAGCGACAGTGTACCGCCGTGTTCTTCAATTATTTTCTTCACAATCGGCAAACCAAGGCCGGTGCCTTTGTCGCGGGTCGTCACGTAGGGTTCGAAAAGACGTGCGCGGTCTTCTGGTAATCCGATGCCATTGTCGGATATTTTCACATATACGTGGCGATCATCATAAGACATACGTAGCTGGATCTGCGGCGCATAACTTTCGCTGCCGTGTTTTTGGGCATAGGTTTCCGTGGCCTCGCCCGCGTTCTTAAGCAAATTCGTCAGCGCCTGACCGATCATCGTATCATCCATGTCGACAGTCACGATTTCATCCGGAATGCTGGCCGCAAATTGTACGTCCGGCTGTCCTGTGATTTGCAAGGACAGGGCATCATGGACCAACTGCGTCATATCAGTGCGCTTGAGTTCCGGCTCAGGCATGCGCGCAAACTTCGAAAATTCATCAACAATGCGCCTTAAGTCATTGGTTTGACGAATAATTACGTCTGTCATCTGTTCTAACTTTTCGGCATCGTGCCCGACCTGACTCATGAACTTGCGTTTGATCCGCTCTGCCGACAGTTGGATTGGCGTGAGAGGGTTCTTGATCTCGTGCGCGATCCGACGGGCCACATCACCCCATGCGGCCATGCGCTGCGCACTAACCAGATCAGTTACATCATCAAAAGCCACAACGTAGCCTTCCAGCGCGCCATCGACACTACGACGCTGTGACATGCGCACCAAAAGGCTTTCTTGCTGGCCGCGGCGCGTTAGATTGATCTGACTTTGCACGCTATCACGGTCTGTCACGCAGACTTCGTCATAGAGATCGGCGAACTCCGGGACCGCAACGGCAAGCGCTGTCTGTGCCTGATCGGTGCTGAATGATAACAAACGGTGCGCTGACGGGTTCACAAAGGTCATACGGCCATTGGCATCAAGTCCCATCACCCCCGAAGTCACCGAACTTAGTACGCTATCAAAAAGACGCCCGCGACGTTCGGTCGTTTGGTGGGATTCCAGTAACTCGTCACGCTGGCCCTTCAACTGGGTTGTCATTTGGTTAAAGTAAGTACCAAGTTGCGAAATCTCGTCCTCGCCATCATCCTCGATGACTTGCACATCAAGATCACCCGCACCAACCCGCTGCGACGCTGACACCAGCCGCCCGACAGGGCGCGCCAACCGCTCGGCGAACCAAAGACCGCCCCAGATCGCCCCAAGGATCAAAATGACAGCAAAGCCCATGTAAAGCAGACCAAACTGGAACAAGAGCTTGCCCCGTTCGTTCGACAGGGCATCATATTGCGCAACAGTTTCAGTGGTGTCGTCAAGCAGCGACAACACATTCCCATCAACTGCACGGGTC
>JBLHTS010000302.1:0-3428 GCA_047627695.1 Yoonia sp.
CTCAGCGGCGTTTCAATGTCTAACCCTCTTGACGCGGCGCAGGCAGCGTTCTACCTCAAAAGCTGCGAGCGGGTATGGTGAAAAGGTATCACGAAAGCTTCCCAAGCTTCAGTTACGGGTTCGATTCCCGTTACCCGCTCCAATCAGTTCTTTGAAACGCTGCCGTTAAACAAAGAACATCCCGAACAAACCGGCCACCCCGATTGAAAAACTAAGCGGAATGACGGCATTGGCCATCAAATGCCACGAACTGTCTTCGGAACCGAACATCTTACGGATTTGAATGAAGATAAACGTGCTGACAAAGAAGACAACCAGATAGGCAATCAACGTATAGAACGCGTCCTCTAGCGGGATAAACAGAACTGTGCCGGACATCAATTTGACGGCACCAGCCCCCATACCACCGATCGCAAACATGATCAGACCAAAGATAAACACGCCACCAGCAAGGGCAACTTGCCAGTAAAACGGCGTGCGGTCATGAGCCATTGCCAACACAGCTGCAAAGATCACGAACGGCAATGCCGTTAGCCAATTTGGGATTCGACCAGTTCTGATTTCCAACACTATCGCAGAAATTAAAATTGCGGCCATAGCGAATGTTGCGTATTGCGCGATCATTGGGACGTTCCTTTACCAAGACTTACAAACGCTTATGGCAAAGTGTTTGGCTTATGACACCCCATGGCTTTGCAGAAAACTGACAAGTGCGGCAGTTGAGCCATCCTTCCCTTCCGTACCCATTTGTCCTTCGACAACAGGTTGCAACGCTGTGGCTAATTCTTTGCCCAGTTCAACGCCCCATTGATCGTATGAATTGATGCCCAAAACGACCCCCTCGACGAACACACGGTGCTCATAAAGCGCAACGATCTGGCCCAGCACTTCTGGCGTCAACTGGGGATAGGCGAGCGTTACCGAGGGACGATTGCCCTTGAAAACGCGGTGTCGTGCTTGGCGATCCAACTCCGCGCCTTCGAACTTACCATTCAGTTTCGCGCGAGCTTCGTCCAAGTTCCGCCCACGCATAAGCGCCTCAGATTGCGCAAGACAATTGGCGACAAGCAACTGGTGCTGATGATGCAACGTGTCTTCATGTCCACGCGCAGCAACCAGAAATTCGCACGGGACGACACGTGTGCCTTGGTGGATCAACTGGTAAAAAGCATGCTGGCCGTTGGTGCCCGGTTCACCCCAGACAACTGGCCCGCTGTGGACCGCCAAATCAGCGCCATCCATGCTGACACCCTTGCCGTTGCTTTCCATTTCAAGCTGTTGAAGATAGGCTGGTAAGCGATTGAGAAGGTTATCATAAGGCAGAACAGCGCGCGTTGTGTAACCGCAAACCTGATTGTGCCATATCCCGACAAGAGCCAGCATCGCAGGCAGGTTTTCTTGCCATTCAGCCGCTTGGAAATGGCGGTCCATATCCTGCGCACCGCGCAAAAAAGCGCGAAACGCATCAGGCCCAACGGCGATCATCAGCGACAGACCAATCGGCCCCCACATGGAATACCGCCCACCGACCCAGTCTTCAAAACCGAACACGCGAGACGGATGAATGCCAAACGCTACCGTCTGGTCCGCCGCCGTTGAAAGGGCAGCAAACTGTGCACCAGTATCAGCGACTTCTTCGCTCATCCAAGCTTGGGCGGTGCGCGCGTTGGTCATTGTTTCAATGGTTGTAAACGTCTTTGAGGCCACGATGACCAGCGTTGTTGTTGGATCACAGCCGCGCAACACCGCTGCGACATCCACAGGATCAACGTTGCTGACAAAATGGCAGCGCGGTCCGTCATGATACGGCGCAAGCGCATGCACGGCCATCGCTGGCCCCAGATCAGAGCCGCCGATGCCGATATTGACCACGTCGGTAATCTTGCCACCCTGCCCCTTGAACGAGCCGGAGCGGACGTCAGTGGCAAAATTATCCATTCGCGCCAAAGTCTCAAGCACTGCGGGCATCACATCCTGACCGTCCACATAAACCGGACCACCATCAAGGTTGCGCAGGGCGGTATGCAAAACCGCACGGCCTTCGGTCTCGTTAATCGACTGACCCGCAAACATCGCATCAAGCTTGGTCGCAACGCCTGTCGTATCAAGCAGTTCGAGCAGCAGCGCTCGGCCCTTTGCGTCGATATTAGTCTTAGCGTAATCAAGACGCATATCGCCCAATTGCGCGCTGAAATCGGTCGCCCGCGCCGCATCTACCAGATCAGCAAAGCGGCGGTCAGCCACTTGGGCGTGATGTGCAATAAGTTTGTCCCACATGGTTAGCGTTCCGCCCAGTGAATAATTGATCCGTTCAAGATCGCAGCAACAGGTGCCTCTTCCGGCGGCAAATGTCGCGCTTTTTCCAGCGCTTCGCGCTTCTGAGCGCCGACAATGACGATGTGACGGCTGATTGCGGACTTCAATACTTTGGCCGACAGGGTGATCCGCGGCTCTGGCGCACCGGGCGCACGCATCGCAACCAGATTGTCATTGCCATGCAATGCCAGATCAAGCTGATCCGCGCCCGGAAAGATTGACGCCGTGTGCATGTCAGTCCCCATCCCCACCAGCATCACCGAGATCGGCAACAGCGGGGTCAAGGTTTGAGACAATTCTGGCAGCTTTTCCTCCGGTGTTTCGGCATCGGCAAACAACGGCACATAGGTTGCAGCCGCGGCACGGTTTACCAAAAGACGGTCGCGCAGCAGCCGTGTGTTCGACCGCTCCGATGTTTCAGGTACCCATCGTTCGTCGGTCAGCATGACGCGCACCCGCGACCAGTCGATATCCACGGCGCACAGACTGTCGAAAATCGGGCCAGGCGTTGTACCGCCCGGCACCGCCAAGGAGGCAAAATCATTCCCCAGCAAGCTGGTTTTCAACTCACTGGCTAATGTATCGGCCAAATCCATCATCATCATTTCGGCGTCTGGGTAAGTGACGATCTCCATGAGACATTCTCCTTTTTTCAGTATGATTTAGCGCATTATATAAAGGGTATTAGCCCTTGATTTCACGCCACTTTCTACCATCACGATGCAACAGAATCATCGCGTCCTCTGGCCCGGAAGAACCTGCATCGTACAGCTTTGGCACATCATTGCGGGCTTCCCAACCTTTAATCAGCGGGTCAGTCCATTCCCATGCGGCCTCGACCTCATCACCGCGCATGAACAAGGTCTGGTTGCCTCGAATAACGTCCATAATCAGCCGCTCGTAAGCGTCTGTGACATCTTCGGCATCTTCGCCCAGCGCGTCGGCAAATGACATATCAAGCGGAACATCAATCAATCGCATCCCACCGGGACCCGGTTCTTTAATGGTCACTTGCAGGTCCATGCCCTCGTTCGGCTGAAGCCGGATTGACAGGATGTTGCGATGCCGCGCCGCGTCGCCTTCAAAAATGGAATGTCCAAGATCTTTGAACA
>JBLHTS010000303.1:0-3405 GCA_047627695.1 Yoonia sp.
CGGAAATGTACCGCCATTGCGCATGGCAATCATCGTCAGATCGGGCGGCGCTGTGGCCAGATCGCGTCCTGCGTCGCCACCACCCGTGGCATCCGCACCGTGACAGCTGGCGCAATTTTCCATAAAGTTAGTGCGCCCATCGACCGGTTCTTCGACACAAGCCGCAAGGCCAAGTGCGGCAAGAATAACTAGATAACGCATAGCGCTGTGCCTCCCTGTTTTGTTCAGCCTAGCAAGTGTTTGCCAGTGCCGCCATGATCCATATCAGGCGGCTAGTTTTCGCACTAAAGCCCACAACGCTTCAGGGACCTCTATATCGGTCATGGTTTGCCTGTCAGCACCGGGGATGCGCGCGCCCTCTTGAGCTGCTACGGCCTCTGCCACACGTGCGAAACGGTCCGCAAAGCCATCATGATATGTGCCGGGGTCCATCAGGATATAAAACTGCCCCAAATCATGCGGTTTGCCTTCGGCAACCTTCAGGCCCGCCACATCCAGCGAATTGACTGAACCTGTCATGCCTGCGGCAAGAAGTTCCGCCATCAGGCCAAAGCCCCAGCCTTTGTAGCCTCCCGCGCTCACCAATGCGCCCTTCAAGGCCGCGTCCGGATCAGTCGTTGGCGTACCGTGTTCATCAACGGCCCAGCCCAGCGGAATCGCCTCGCCCGCAGCCTTGGCCATTGTGATTTTGCCCAATGCCACAGCAGAAGTCGAAAAATCGAAATGCATTGCTGGCTCACCGTCACCCGGAACGGTCATCGCAATGGGGTTCGTGCCAATGACCCGCTTGTTGCCACCGGGCGGTGCCACGACAGGCGACGCATTCGTGAAACCGATACCGATCAGCCCCGCCGCTGCGATTTGTTCGGTGAAATAGCCCAGCGACGTACATGTGTGCGCGTGGGCTATCGCCAAAGTCGCAACGCCGTTTTCAAAAGTCGCGGCCACCGCTTCGGGCAAACCTGCGTCAAAGGCCGGTTGCGCGAAACCGAACTTGGCATCTGCCAGAACAGCACTTGGGCGCGGGCGCGAAACTTTGGGAATGACGGTGCCCTTGACGCGTCCTGACGCCAACTGGGTGCAGTAGCTTTCCAGATAATAGAGGCCGCAAATGACATTTCCCAAAGCCTCAGCACGGGCAACGGCCTTGGCAACCGCTGTAGCCTGCATTTGCCCTGCGCCATGTGCCAAAAGGGCTGCATGGCTATGCGCTTCGATCTCTGTTATGGTGATTTTCATAGAGCCTCCAATACGCCGCTGTTCAACCGGACCTGTCGGTCCATGCGGGCGGCCAGCTCAAGGTTATGCGTTGCGATCACGGCCGCCAGCCCCGTGTCTCGCACCAAACCCATCAACGCATCAAAAACACGGGCCGATGTATCGGGATCAAGGTTACCTGTTGGTTCATCCGCCAGCAGCAGTGACGGTTCGTTTGCCAGTGCGCGACAAAACGCGACCCGTTGTTGTTCACCACCTGAAAGGGCGGCGGGGCGATGTGATGCACGCGCGGCGATGCCAACACGGTCCAGCAACGCCATCGCACGGTCAGCGGCAGTCTTGTCAGGCACGCCGTTGGCCAGTTGCGGCAGAACGATGTTTTCAAGGGCTGAAAACTCTGGCAACAAGTGATGGAATTGATAGATAAAACCAACAGCAGACCGTCGCACCGCAGTGCGCTTGCGGTCAGACAAATTGGTCATGTCGGTGCCTGCAATCGCAACCGATCCTGTATCGGACGTATCAAGCAACCCTGCAATATGCAGTAACGTCGATTTACCAGCACCTGACGGGGCCACCAAAGCCACCACTTCGCCAGGGCGGACATTCAATGACACACCTTGCAGCACGCGCACTTCGCCAGGCTTGCCAGCCTTGTACGTTTTGGTCAGGTCGGTGACCTGAAGGGTAAACTCACTCATATCGCAGCGCCTCGACAGGGTTCATGCGTGCGGCACGACGCGCGGGAAAGATCGTGATGATCCACGAAAGACCAAGCGACAGCGACATCGCTTTGACGACATCCGCGAGGCGCAGTTCAGCCGGAACGTTATAGATGCCACGAATAGACGGATCCCACACACCGCCACCCGCCACATAATTCACAAGACTGAAAATCTGATCAATATAGATCGCAAACACACATCCAAGGACTACGCCCAGCGCGGTGCCAATCGTACCGATCCCGGCCCCGCAGATAAAGAAGATGCGCAAGATTGACCCTTCAGTCAGACCCATCGTGCGCAAAATACCCACATCGCGGCCTTTATTTTTGACCAGCATAATCAATCCGCTGATAATGTTCATCGACGCCACCAGCACGAGGATCGACAGGATAATAAACATCACATTGTCCTCGATCGTCAGGGCCCGCAGGAAACGACCCACACGGTCTTGCCAGCTATAAGCCCACATTCCGGGGCCTGCGACATCCGCTATTGTTTGTTTGAGGTCTTCGGACTGGTTGAGGTCATCCAAACGGACCTCTAGCTCATCCGCAACATCGTCACGGTTCAAGACCAACTGCGCGACATCAAAGGGCAGATAGACCCGCACTTCGTCGATCTGAAAGCGGCCGGTCGAGAAAATATAAACCACCTCGTAAGCATTGCGCCGCGTCGATTGCCCCATCGGGGTTGCGGCACCAGACCGTGTGGTCAGTTCAATCCGGTCACCAACCCCCAGCCCAAGGTTGGACGCCAGCGCCGAACCAATCGCGATACCGTTAGGCAGATCATCGATATTGCCAATTGTCCGCTCGCTTTGCACGATTGCATCTGACGCTTTGAGATCCTCGAGTCTGATGCCATAGATATCAGCAAGCCCGATGCGACCTGATCCAGACGCCATCGCCTGTCCACGGATTAAAGGAGCTACAGAACTTACACCTTCTACCGCACGCACACGTTCGGCTGCGGCTTCGAAACCCTCAATGACACCGCGCGGCTGAACGACAGTGACGTGCGCATTCGCCCCCGCAATCGTGTCGATAAATTCGGCCCGAAAACCGGACCGCACAGCAAGTGTTGCAATTAATGCGAATACGGCCAAGGTCACGCCGATCAGGCTGATCCATGTCATGACGCTCACGCCGCCTTCGGCGCGTTTGGCGCGTATATAGCGCCACGCGATCATCCATTCGAATTTGGCGAAGGGCTTTGTGGATTTCACCAAGGCCATGTCTGCTCCTGCTTATGTGCCGCGCAACGTGGTGCGCAGGGCGGTGATGGTCAAGCAATGATCGCTCGGCCGCATATCAATGCGTTTGCACATCATCTTGTCCTTCTAAACTCCCACCGGAGGCACCGGACGGGGACCACATCAAACAAACGGTTTTTGTCGAAAACGCGATGTCGTCTCTAGGCGATGCCCTCATAAATCTTGGCTATACGCACGACGGCTTCTTCG
>JBLHTS010000304.1:0-3390 GCA_047627695.1 Yoonia sp.
GCTGACCGTAGAACGAACCTTCAGAAGGCACGGGCCCCGATGAAAGACGATACGACACTTACGGACGAACTGCTTCTGCAGGCCTACCGGATTGGGCTGTTCCCGATGTCAGAAGGACGCGACGATCCAGAGGTCTTTTGGGTCGATCCGAAAATGCGGGGGGTTTTCCCGATTGATGGTTTTCATATTTCACGACGTCTTGCGCGGCGCATCCGAGGATCAGCGTTTCAGGTAACGTTTGATACCGCATTTGAAGAGGTCATGCGCGGTTGTGCAGATCGTCCAGAAACCTGGATCAACGACACGATATTTGCGCTGTACCTCACGCTGTTCCAGCGCGGTCAGGCGCATTCCGTCGAGGTCTGGGCTGGTGACCAGTTGGTCGGCGGTGTTTACGGTGTTTCGATCGGAGCTGCGTTTTTTGGGGAAAGCATGTTCAGCCGCCAGACAGATGCATCAAAGACGGCACTCGCCTTTCTGGTGGATCGGCTACGGACGGGCGGGTATTTGCTTTTCGACACGCAGTTCATCACGCCACATCTCGCAAGCCTCGGCGCGATAGAAGTTCCCCGCGACGCATATCACCGCAGCCTTGCAATCGCGACGTCGCGGGAGGCTTCATTTGATCCCCGAAACGGGATCTCCAGTGTTCAAGACGTAACACAGCGCAACGCCCATACGTCATAACGCGGGTGGTCCATTGCGTTCAAAGCAGGCGCAGACGCAAGCATCCAACCCGAAAATAATGCAATATTCTCTTTGCGGTCTTGGACTTGAAGGTTTGCGAATGCATCACCAAACGGGTTGTCGACCGGGTAGCGGCATTCAACCAAACCCACAGAAAGAAAGCCCAGCTGCGCGGTTTCGCCTTGTTGCAAGCTTAGATCGGTGACGGCTCCGGTTAGCTTATCAAGGATACGAAGTTCTGCACCCAAGCCTGCCATCACAGCGATTTTAGGTGCCTCTGTCGGCCCTTGCTGTTCAATCGGGGTAACCAATTCAAGGATCAGTTCGTCCAGCGGCGTGGTTACGATCTCTTGCGAAAATGCGGCGTCTGCGGCCAGCAGCGCGAGAGATGTCGCAAAGGCATGAACGAAACGCATGTTGATCCCTTATTCCGGCGACCATGCCTCATAGTCGGAGCGGTCAGCTGGTGCGCTGCGTCTGATAGATCCCGCAGGCGCATAGGCCGCTACCGTTCCTGTCAGGTTCTCCTGATGTGGTTTTTCCCAGACTTTGCGCGGCAAAGGGGCCTCTGTCGGGGCCTGATCCCATGTCCGGTGCAGCCAGCCGTGCCATTCAGGGCTCACGCGGGACGCTTCGTTTTGGCCATTATAAATGACCCAGCGCCGGCTATCATCTGCATTGTGATAATAGATATTTCCCTGCGCATCTTCACCGACTTTTTTGCCGTTCCGGCTTGTCCAAAGTTGGGTGCCAAAAGATTGACCATCCCACCATGTGAAAATACGTTTGAAGTTGTGAGCAAGGCCCATGTCGCGTCTCCGATATCGTTGCCTATGCATGCACCAAAGGTCCCACAAGGTCCAGTGGGTTCAAGCGGTCAACCGTGCTGTCACTTCGATTTCGATCTTCATCTCGGAATTTTGAAGTTGCGCTGAAATCATCGTTGCCGCGGGCTTGGAAAGCGCGAATGCCTTGCTGGTGATAGGCCAGCATGCGGGCCATTCATTCGCATTAGGCACAATGTAGGTCACGCGCACGACGTCATTCAGACTGCTTCCTGCCTGCTCCAACGCTTTGGAAATGGTGGCAAGGGCATTGGTCGTCTGTTCTTCGATGCTTTCTGGCATTGCCATACTGGCGTATTCATATCCAGTCGTGCCTGCCACAAACACCCACCCATCGGCAACAACCGCACGGCTATAGCCGATCTGTTCTTCGAACGGGGAATCGGTGCTGATGTGGCGAACGGTCATCGGACTAGCTTGCGGTCGCCGCTTCTTTTTTCTTGCCATCATCGTGGATCATCAAAGGTGCCACATCAGACATCACTGCCTCTTCATTGACCACAACTTCGGTGACTGTATCCATCCCCGGCAGGTCGAACATTGTATCAAGCAAGATATCTTCCATGATCGACCGCAAACCACGCGCACCAGTTTTACGGTCAATTGCGCGCTTGGCGATGGCACTTAGCGCATCCTCTGTAAAAGTCAGTTTAGTGTTCTCAATGTCAAAGAGACGCTGATACTGTTTGACCAAAGCGTTCTTCGGCTGCGTCAGAATTGTGATAAGTGCGTCCTCGTCAAGATCGGTCAGGGTCGCAATAACAGGCAAACGCCCCACAAATTCGGGGATCAGACCGAACTTGAGCAGATCTTCTGGTTCAAGGTCGCTGAATATCTCGCCGACACCACGATCATCTGGCTCGCGCACATCCGCGCCAAAGCCCATCGCAGAACCTTTGCCACGTTGTTCAATAATCTTATCCAGACCAGCAAACGCACCGCCACAAATAAACAGAATATTTGTGGTATCCACTTGCAGGAATTCCTGTTGTGGATGCTTGCGCCCACCTTGCGGCGGAACCGAGGCGATAGTGCCTTCCATAATCTTCAGCAAAGCCTGCTGCACACCCTCACCAGACACGTCGCGCGTGATTGATGGGTTATCAGATTTGCGTGTAATCTTGTCGACTTCGTCAATGTAGACAATGCCGCGCTGCGCGCGCTCGACATTGTACTCGGACGACTGCAGTAATTTAAGGATAATGTTTTCAACATCTTCACCCACATAACCGGCTTCGGTCAAAGTGGTTGCGTCAGCCATTGTAAAAGGCACATCCAAGATCCGTGCCAAGGTCTGAGCCAACAAAGTCTTACCGCAACCCGTCGGACCAATCAGCATTATGTTGGACTTCGCCAATTCGATATCGGACTTTTCAGCATGATTTAGACGCTTGTAATGGTTATGAACAGCAACCGACAACACGCGCTTTGCGTGGACCTGACCGATCACGTAATCGTCCAGAACGCCACAAATATCGGACGGGGTTGGCACCCCTTCGCCAGCTTTCAGGTCGGCGGTTTTCGTTTCTTCACGAATGATGTCCATGCATAGCTCAACACATTCATCACAGATGAATACCGTCGGTCCCGCAATCAACTTGCGAACCTCATGTTGGCTTTTTCCGCAGAAACTGCAGTAGAGTGTATTTTTACTGTCGGTGCTGCTTGTCGTCGCCATCTCAAACCTCTGGGCAAATAGCCCTTATAAAACATCAATTGGAAAGTGTTGGTCCCAACACTAAGACAGCCTGCCAAGGTCTACAATGTCAAAATGACCATACGCACAATGGCCTTAACAAAGACATAAAGGGAACAGCGGCGCCTGCGTCTAATGACCACGCCGATGATAAAACGCGAC
>JBLHTS010000305.1:0-3329 GCA_047627695.1 Yoonia sp.
CAGATCAACGCGCCAGAACGTCTTGTCGGCGGCTTTGCGGTCACAGGACCGAACGCTGACGCTTGGGCAAAGTATTTGGTCTGCTTGGTCTTCGTGACCGTCTGCGCCTTGATCTCGCGGAACCTGACGCGTGGCAACGTGGGCCGGTCATGGATGGCGATCCGGGACATGGACATCGCTGCCGAGATTATCGGAGTGAACCCGCTAAAGGCCAAATTGACAGCTTTTGCGGTGTCGTCATTCTTTATCGGGATATCTGGCGCGCTGTTCTTTTCAGTCTATCTTGGGGCCGTCGAAGTTGGCGAAGCCTTTGGCATTCAAAAATCATTCTTGGTGTTGTTCATGATCATCATCGGTGGACTTGGATCAATTTTTGGCAGCTTTGCAGGTGCGGCCCTATTGGTTGTTCTACCTGTCGCGCTAAAAGTCATCGGCGTTGATTTCCTGGGCTGGCCGACTGACTTGGTCGCCCATTTGCAGCTGGTCGTTGTCGGCGCGCTGATCATGTTTTTCTTGGTCAAGGAACCACACGGTTTGGCCCAATACTGGCGTCTGGCAAAGGAAAAACTACGGCTGTGGCCGTTCCCTTATTAACACGTGGGTCGGGATAAACTCGGCTTCCAATCTCTAACCGAAATCCATGGGAGGATAAGACAATGAAGATGAACAAACTGGCCGCTTTGGTCGTAACTGCGACGATGGCGGCAGCGCCCGTCATGGCCGAACTGGTCATTCCAGACCTGAGCTACCGCACAGGACCTTATGCGGCAGGCGGTACACCGTTTTCCGACGGCTATCAAGACTATTTCAATCTGCTGAACGCACGCGATGGCGGCATCGGTGGCGAGGCGATCCGTATCATCGAATGCGAGACAGGTTATAACACCGAAAAAGGTGTGGAGTGTTACGAGGCGACCAAAGGCGAAGGCGCGTTGATCTATCAACCGCTTTCAACTGGCATCACCTATCAGATCATTCCCAAAGCAATGGCTGACGGCATCCCGATCCATACAATGGGTTATGGCCGAACGTCTGCGGCTGACGGATCCGTCTTTCCATGGGTCTTTAACTACCCTGCGAACTACTGGGACGCGGCATCAGTTATGGTGAACTATTTGTTGGAAGAGAACGGCGGCAGCCTTGAAGGCAAGACGCTGGCGTTGGTCTACCACAACTCTGCCTACGGCAAGGAACCTATCCGCACACTGGAAGCACTTGCAGAAATGCATGGTTTTGAGTTGTCGCAACTGGCTGTTGACCACCCGGGTCAGGAACAAAAATCGCAGTGGCTTCAAATCCGTCGCGAGCGTCCTGACTATGTTCTGATGTGGGGCTGGGGTGTTATGAACCAGGTGGCGGTTCAAGAAGCTGCCAACATTGGTTTTCCGATGGAAAACTTCATCGGCAACTGGTGGGCTGGTGCAGAACACGACGTGATCCCCGCTGGTGCAGACGCCAACGGATACAAGTCGTTGAACATGAACCGCGTTAGCAAAGACTTGCCAGTTCTGGCTGAAATCAAAGCTGCGGTGCATGATGCTGGCGAAGCCGCTGGCGATGGAAGTAACCTAGGTTCAGTGCTCTATATTCGCGGCATGTATGCGGCGATGCTGGCTTCAGAAGCGATTGCCAAGGCCCAAGAAATCCACGGCGTTACAGCTGTGACATCTGCGATGGTTCGAGACGGTATGGAAGCCTTGGAAATGACTGATGCACGCATGGCCGAATTGGGGATGGCGGGCGTTGGCCCCGCGTTCTCTGTCTCTTGCGAAGATCACGGTGGTTCTGGTCTTGGGATCGTTCAGCAGTGGGATGCTAGCGCTGCTGAATGGGTTGCATTGACCGATTTCATCGCTCCCGATGATAGTGTCACTCAGCCATTGATCACGGAAGACGCTGCCGCATTCGCAGCTGAAAACAACATCACACCTGGCTGTAACTAAGCTGATTTTTTGGGCGGCTCTCAAGCCGCCCAATTCAAACCCCGACCTGAGGAACGCACATGTTGGACACTGAAAAAACCGAAGGCTTGCTAGAGGTCAACAATATTGAGGTGATCTACAATCATGTGATCCTTGTTCTGAAAGGTGTTTCTTTGAGTGTCCCTATAGGCGGGATCACGGCACTTCTCGGCGGTAATGGCGCCGGTAAGACAACGACCCTTAAGGCGATTTCAAACCTCCTTCAATCGGAGCGTGGCGAAGTGACTAAGGGGTCGATCCTTTATCGTGGCAAACGAATTGAGGGCAGCTCACCCTCTGATTTGGTCAAGACCGGCGTCATTCAGGTGATGGAAGGGCGTCACTGTTTTGAACACCTGACCGTCGAAGAGAATCTATTGACCGGCGCGTATACGCGTTTGGAACGTGGGGCGGCCATCGCGGCTGACCTCGAAAAGGTCTACAATTATTTCCCGCGCTTGCGCGAGCGGCGCAAAAGCCAAGCGGGCTACACGTCAGGTGGCGAACAGCAGATGTGCGCAATCGGGCGCGCGCTGATGTCGCGACCCGAAATGATCTTGCTGGACGAACCGTCGATGGGCTTGGCACCGCAATTGGTCGAAGAGATTTTTACCATCGTAAAGAACCTAAATGAGCAAGAGGGCGTTTCGTTTCTTTTGGCCGAACAGAACACAAACGTCGCTCTGCGCTTTGCCCATCAAGGCTATATTATGGAAAGCGGTCGTATCGTCATGGAAGGCCCTGCCGCAGAGCTGCGAGAGAACCCAGATGTCAAAGAATTTTACCTTGGTATGTCGGACGAAGGGCGCAAATCATTCCGCGATGTGCGATCTTACCGACGCCGCAAAAGGTGGCTGGCATGAAGAACTTGGACCGACTTGAAGTGCGATCAGCAGATGAACGCGAGGCAGATCAATTGGCGCAATTGTTGCCATTGCTCGCCCGTATAAGCGATAGCGCGCAAGGCTGCCTCAGCGGTTTCGAAAAAGTTCAGACGCTTGCTGATTTGCGCCATTTGCCAGTTTTGCGCAAATCCGACCTGAGCACTTGGCAGGCCGAACATCCCCCTTTTGGGGGTATCCTGACCCGCGGTGTGACGCGCCTGTTTCAATCACCCGGACCGATCTATGAACCCGGTGGATCAACGCCCGATTGGTGGCGGTTTGGGCGGTTCTTGCGCAGCCTTAGCATTGGTGCGGGAGACGTGGTTCACAACACGTTTTCGTATCATTTCACCCCTGCTGGCGCGATGTTTGAAAGTGCCGCCTTGGCCGTTGGTGCGCAGGTCTTTGCGGCCGGCCCCGGTCAGACCGAATTGCAAGTGCATGCCGCGACTGATCTTGGAGCAACGACCTATGCGGGAACCCC
>JBLHTS010000306.1:0-3290 GCA_047627695.1 Yoonia sp.
TCTACTGAGGATTGGAAGCGGTTCGATCTATTGCCTGCTTTGCGCACGATGCTGGATTGGGGGCAAACGCAGCGGCTTGATCAAGCGGCGCCTGCGCATTTCATCACGCCCTTGGGCCGCAAAATCCCGATTGATTACGCGGGCGACGCCCCCGAGATCACGTTGCGCCTGCAAGAGATGTTTGGCGTCACGACGCACCCTATGATCGGGCGCACGCCATTGCGCGTCACATTGTTGTCACCGGGGCAAAAGCCGGTGCAGGTGACCCAAGATATCGTCGGCTTTTGGGCGACGTCCTATGCGGACGTGCGCCGCGATATGCGCGGGCGTTATCCGCGTCATCCGTGGCCCGAGAACCCCACCCAAGCGGACCCCACATTGCGGGTCAAGCCACGCGGGACTTAGGCAAATTTGCACATCGAATCGCTGTGTGTTAACCTAAACGCAATAAAAACAACCTATTGGCAGGTAAATGAGTAATCTAGACCCATCCTTTTGGACGGGCCGTGAGGTGCGTTTGACCGACCCGACTGCGATGATGCAGATCGGTGCGCTGTGTTTGCGTGATGGCAAGACAGGTTCAGAGGTGCTGTTGGTCAAGTCGTCACGCGGGCGCTGGATCGTGCCGAAAGGTTGGCCAATGGACGGGCATACTGATGCCGAGGCCGCCAAAATCGAAGCTTGGGAAGAAGGCGGCGTGCGCAAAGGCGAGGTCGGAAAAACACCCGTTGGCGGCTATATGACCGAAAAGCGATTTGATGACGGTCGCCGCGTGCCTTGCCATGTCAGCGTGTACCGGATTTATGTGACCAAAATGACCGATATCTATCCAGAGGCAGGCCTGCGCAAACGCAAATGGATGCCGCTGAAGAAGGCGAAAAAGAAAGTCGATGATGCCGGTCTGGGGGCGTTGCTGAAGGCGTTGGTGTAAGGTCCCAGCAAAATGCGGCTGACAATCAGGTGTGCATGGTGGCTGTGCGCGTCGATGCTATCCAGCGCTGCGTGGTGCTGAGACTACCCCACAAATACAGTCGGATCTTATATCTATGCGCAGCTCCCATTCTCGAGCCACGCCCGTGCATTAGCGTCCGGGATCAACACTGACAGCCGCGCGTGAAAGAGATCGATTTCTTCTTCAGTAAGCCGCCCTTCCCATTTGCGTGAACTGGCAGAGTCGAAGAAATTGGAATCAGATTTCCAGAAACCAGTCCCTCCAACCGGCGCGTAGTCCGCTGCCTTTGCTTTCATGGCACCAAAGGCCGTGGCTTGTGCAACGGCGTCTACCAATGCGGCGTCGGCATCGATATTTGCGACCTCTGCCAGCCGCTCTACTGTTTTTCGCCCGTCGCGTATCATGTCTGAATAGTGAAACAACTTGATGTCAGGCAATCTGCCAGACAGCACTGTTTCAGAATAATGGTGAACTAAGGTGGCAAGTGTGTCGCGATCCAAATCATTCGGATCTGAAGTGCCTTCAAGGAAAGAACGCACTGCGCTTGGCAATGGCCCGCGCATCGGGTGGTCTTCTTCGGCTTGTTCCATATTCGCGACGTGCTTGCGAAGCGAGAAAAAGACATCGAGCGGATGACGGTAAACTGCGATGACAGTGACGTCTTGCCAGATTGGAAACCCATCAGCGGGGGTATGCGTTTTGACAACCCGACGCTGCTTTTGCGTCGCAAGCTCTGCGGCAACGTCTTGTGCTGATACCCCTAGATCGGCGTCGACCCAGGGCGATAGGAAAGGCAGCTTCTCGGGAAGCGTCGGCCCACCGTGAACCAGCATCGCCAGCATTGTCTGCGTCCACGTGGTGCCGCATTTGGGCGGTGTGCAAACAAGGATGTCGCCCTTGTGCGGGGTCCATGTTGTCCAACGGTTGAAATCTGTAATCTTGCCGCTGTATTTACGGCTTTCAGGCGCAAGCTGAATGGCGCTGGCAGTCATGGTGGAAATACCCCGCAATCGTGGAACGTCGAATACAGACACTTTCTGTCTAGCAAGACGAAAGGTCCAATGTCTACTTTTAGGCATTACGCACCGGGAGCGGAGTTGTTTGCTGCGGCGTATCCGTGGACCTTTGCCGTTTAGATCAGACAGACAGCGTCCTTGACTAAACGCCCAAACAATACCGCATGATTGCCTTTTGCGCGTGCAGCCGGTTCTCTGCTTCGTCGAAGATCACCGAGCTTGGGCCGTCCATTACGCTGCTTGTGGCTTCGTCATCGCGGTGCGCAGGCAGGCAGTGCATGAACAGGGCGTCGCTTTTGGCCTTGGACATCAGCGCGTCATTAACTTGATAGCCGCGCAGTTGGTTATGCCGCCGTTCGCGGGCGGATTGCGGATCGTGCATGCTGACCCATGTGTCGGTCACCACCAAATCGGCGCCTAGTACGGCCTCGTTGGGGTCGCGCACAGTTGTGTAAAGTCCATCAAGGGCTGGTTCAGGGTCCAAAGGTGGTGGGCCGGTAAACACCAGATCAAAGTCGAACTGTTTGGCCGCATGCGCAAAGCTTGCAAAGACGTTGTTGCCGTCGCCGGTCCAGACGACCTTTTTGCCTTTGATCGGACCGTTGTGTTCTTCGAACGTCATGATATCGGCCATGATTTGGCATGGATGCGTCCGGTTGGTCAGCCCGTTGATGACGGGTACGGTGGCGTATTCGGCCATGTCCAGCAGGGTTTGTTCCTCGAACGTGCGAATCATGATCAGGTCTACGTAGCGCGACAGTACACGGGCGGTATCGGCGATGGTTTCACCATGCCCAAGCTGCATGTCAGCCCCAGACAACACCAAAGTCTGCCCCCCCATTTGCCGCACACCGACATCAAAAGAGACACGGGTGCGGGTCGAAGGCTTTTCAAAAATCAGCGCAACCATATGCCCCGCAAGCGGTTGATCGGCATCAAGCGTACCTTTGGGTTTGCCTGCACGCGCGGTTTTCATTGCCTGCGCATTGTCGATAATCTGCCGCAACTGATCAGTGGGCGTCGTGTGGATATCAAGAAAGTGGTTCATCAGTTTCGCTTCTATTGGGGCACCGGGCCCGATCCTTCAAAGATGGGTCATGACTTGGACAAGGCGGCCGCTGCGGGTCGGGACCAATCGTCGTTTCATGAAACCTGCCTGATTGTAGATGCTGATTGCATGGGTATCCTTTGTGTTGGGACTTACCGCCACGATAGGATGACGCAGCCGCAATTCGCGCACGCGCGCGCCAATATAGGCCGATGCATGCCCCTGCCCCATGAAATCCGGATCCCCTACAAAACTTTCTATAACACGCGCACCG
>JBLHTS010000307.1:0-3228 GCA_047627695.1 Yoonia sp.
CCTCCGTCGCCGCGATAGCTGCTGGGACACCTGCGGCGATATCCTCAGATGAATGGGGGCACAGCGTAAAGGGTAAATATCGACGGCCAATGCGGGCGTCTTCCACCACATCGCGGCAAATATTTGTCAACTGCATTGCCTTGCCAAGATCGGCTGCCTTTTTGTGATGGACGGGGTCAATACCAAAGATTGAGCAGACCATGACCCCCACCGTCCCCGCAACGCCCATACAATACGCATCGAGTGCGTTGACGTCGGAGATACAAATGTTGCCTGTGTCGGCGGCCGCAGTGGCAACCAAATGCGAAAAAGCAGCCAAACCCGAAGGTTGGCCTTGAAACAGGTCGCTGGCCTCTCGTGCAAGGTATCCTTGCGGATCATGCGACCCAAGTTCGTTGTGCAGTTTCTGCAATTGGCGCTGGCCCACTGGTCCGCCGATCTCGTCTGCGATGTCATCGACCGTTCGGCACAACACATAAAGCCGTGCGATACGCTTGCGGTCATGTCGCGGCAACAAAAGCGTTGCGGGAGCAAAACTACGCGCATGGTAGGCCATTATGTCTTCGGGGCTCATGTTACGTTTTCCGAAACTGGCACGAGGGTCTCCAAAACCTTCGCTGATGAAACGACCCCCGGCAGTCCTGCACCGGGGTGGGTGCCAGCACCGAC
Organism: Yoonia sp.; assembly: GCA_047627695.1. Taxonomy (GTDB): domain Bacteria; phylum Pseudomonadota; class Alphaproteobacteria; order Rhodobacterales; family Rhodobacteraceae; genus Yoonia. Next base: position 670 of record JBLHTS010000307.1, read on the forward strand.
AAAGTATAGATTGCGCACGCCTTCACCACGGTTGTGGAACCTGAACCATGCAGATTGAGTGAAAAATGGCGAGAGTGAAAACCCTGCACCATCCACCGAAAGGTAGTCAGTTCTGAAGTCTTCCGGGGTCATCGCAAATTCGGCGGTGATGTGATCGCTCAGCCCAGGCAGCATCGTGGCATCAAGGGCCGCAACGATACGGTTACGCAGCTTGGGGCCTTCTATCTCCCAGTCTTGCCCACCGCTTAAATTGGGGACGGGGCACAGCACGTAAAAGCTGTCACATCCATCTGGCGCAAAGCTGGGATCTGTCGCCGTGGGCCGGTGAATGTATAGCGAAAAATCGTCGGCGAGTTTCTTGTTATCGAAAATATCGCGCAGTAGGCTTTTGTAGCGTTCACCAAACCAAACCGTGTGGTGCGCAACGTCTGGCCAGGTCTTGGTCGCACCGAAATACATCACGTAAAGCCCCATCGACAATCTGGACTTTTTTGACCGCATCTTGGCCAGTTTTGTGATTTGAGTTTGCGGAAGCATGTTCCGGTACACATGAACTGGATCCATGTTTGACACGACGACATCGGCGTCAAGATATTCACCATTTTCCAGAATGACGCCTGTGGCATGCCCGTTGTCGACCTTGATTTGGACGATGGTCGTATTGAGGGACATCTTGATGCCTTCTTCAGTCATCAGCCGTTCAAACGCATCAACAAGCGCGCCGGTGCCGCCCATGGCGAACCAGACGCCGTGTTCACGTTCGAGATGATTGATCATCCCGTAGATGGCAGTTGTCGAAAACGGGTTACCGCCCAGCAGCAGCGGTTGTATCGAAAACGCGCGGCGCAGCTTGTCGTGTTTGAGGTGGCGCGACACCATGGACCATACGCTTTCAAATGAGCGGAGCCGCAACAGCTCTGGGATCTGTTTGGTCATGAAGGCCGGCGAGTGGAAAGGCATATCCGAAAGCTTCGCAAAGCCGACATCATAAATTTTCTTGGACCAAGCCGCCATGCGGCGGTAGCCTGCGACCTCACCCGGTGAAATGCGCTCGATCTCAGCCTCGGTTGCGGCATCCGTAGGGCCGTAATCGAACGTATCGCCATCGTGATACCAAAATCGGTACCAAGGGTCGGGCTGAACCATGGTTACGTAGTCCGACATCTTCTTGCCAAACAGCCCGAACAATTCCTCGAACAGATGCGGTGCCGTCAGAACTGTTGGCCCTGCGTCGTGACGAAAACCGTCTTTTTCAAAAACCTGACCCCGTCCCCCAAGACGGGCACACCGGTCAATAAGATGGACATCATAGCCTTTGGCACGCATCCGCAGAGCGGCGGCAATACCGCCAAAGCCGGCACCAGCCACGATCGCTGATTGCCGGACCGGAAAAGTTGTATCACGTGGCATGGACAATTCCCTTCAGTTGAGCCTCAAGGCGGTCAGCAAGGCGTAGAAAAGAAGCGCCCACGTTGCTTGGCAGTTTACGGGCGTCCTGCCGTGCCGCGTCCAATGACGCATGCGCCCGATAACGGGCGAGGGTTTGTGAGTGTGCTGGCGTGTGGCCAGAGGCCTCAAGCGAGAGGCAAATATTCGTAGCTCCGTTTGCCAGATCGTCTGCACGGTCCGCGATGTCATCAAGGGTCTGGTAGGCAATGGCCAATCCGCGTGCAGCGCGTTCGGCAATATCGTGTCCCGGTGCTTCGGCCGCGATCAACGCCAAGCGGATCGGCAAGGCCAGCAGGGGACCGGATTTGTTCGCTGCAACGTTTGTGCAGTCTTCGGGTGTTGGTATTCCAGTGCGGCAATCTTCGGTCTGGCCCGCTATCGTGACCGCAATGGCATGATGCATTATGCCCAAAGCGCGCGCAGGTTGTGGGTGATTTGCAATTGTAGCGTAGGCAGCTGAAATCAACAGATCGCCTGTCGAGATTGCTATGTCATTGCCGTACTTTGACCAGACGGTAGCTGCGCCGCGGCGCATATCATCACCGTCTTGAAGATCATCGTGCACCAACGAAGCGTTGTGCAACAGCTCGGGTGCGGCAGCGCAAGCGACGCAAGCCTGCGCCGAAAGGTTCAGCGCGGCGGCAGCCTCAAGGCCCAGTTGCGCGCGAACCCGTGCCCCTCCTGCAGACAGATGATACATTGCTGCATCCGTCACACGTGATGGCATGGACGCCACGAGGCGATTGATCTCTGTGTCCACGTCACTGAGTGACACAGCCGAACGATATTTTGCATCGAACATCGAGAACATCCAATCTGGTCAAGAAAGATGACCGCCCTCGAAGCGCGAGGGCGGTCTGGACTGTTCCTAAGCAGGGACAGACTGGTCTTTTTTGTGCTCGGGGGCTTCGCTTTTGCGCATTGCAATCAGGAAGATGAGAACGCCAAAGCCGGCTTTCGCGATGATGTCGGCAATTGTGTAACCAACCTCGACGACAACTGTCGCTGTCGCACCTTCAAGCCCGATAGCGCCTGCAAAGTAGACGACGGGGTAAAAGCACCAGCTGGCGACGGTCACATTACGCGCAGTCCTGACGAGACCACGTGCAT
>JBLHTS010000308.1:0-3168 GCA_047627695.1 Yoonia sp.
ACCCGCGCCCGCGACCGCAAGCTGGCACCGCACGAATACCAAGGCGGTAGCTTTGCGATTTCCAACCTTGGCATGTTCGGCATCGATAACTTCGATGCAATCATCAACCCGCCACACTCGGCTATTTTGGCTGTTGGTGCGGGTACGAAAAAGCCAATTGTTGGTGCGGATGGCGAACTGACCGTGGGGATCGTCATGTCGACGACATTGTCTGTCGATCACCGTGTGATTGATGGGGCGTTGGGTGCGAACCTGCTCAATGCAATCAAGGACAACCTTGAAAACCCGCTGACAATGCTTGCCTGAAAAATAAGGCCGCGCGACGGAAACGTCGCGCGGCCCATTGCTTTCAGCGCCGGTTCCTTGCGGGGAGCTGGCGTTTTGCGTTCTACATTACGGCTTTCAGGATTTGATCCATCGTGACAGACGGCTGCGAACACCCTGCTTCGCCCACGATCTTAGCTGGAACACCAGCGACGGTTTTCATTGGCGGCACTTCTTGCAACACGACCGAACCGGCCGCGATCCGGCTGCAATGCCCGACTTTGATATTGCCCAGAACATGCGCCCCTGCACCGATCAGCACGCCATCGCCGATCTTTGGATGACGGTCGTCATCTTCTTTGCCGGTACCGCCAAGCGTGACCGAATGCAGCATTGAGACATTGTCGCCGACAACAGCCGTTTCACCGATCACGATGGAATGCGCGTGGTCGATCATGATGCCTTTGCCGATTTTCGCGGCAGGATGAATGTCGACGCCGAACATTTCGCTCGTACGCATTTGGATGAAATAGGCCAGATCGCGCCGGTCGTTTTCATAAAGCCAATGACCAAGGCGGTAGGCTTGCACTGCCTGAAAGCCCTTAAAGAACAACAGCGGTTTCATAAACCGATGGCAAGCTGGATCACGGTCATATGTCGCTACAAGATCAGCGCGCGCAGCGGCGGCCAGTTCCGGTGCTTCAACATAGGCTTGGTCTGCAATCTCGCGCAGGATCTGCTCTGACATTTCGGGCGAAGACAGCTTCATCGAAATACGGTAGGCTAACGCCCCTTCAAAGGATTTATGGTGCAGAATACCTGCATGGATCAACCCGCCCATCAGCGGTTCTGCCGCGATTGCAGCCTCGGCCTCATCGCAGATACGATGCCAAACGGGATCGAGTTCCCTTAGCTTAGGTTGCAGGTGTGCCATCACGTATTCCTTCGGTCGCTATAGTCTCTATCGTTAAGCCAGTTAGCGACCTAAAGCCAAGAGTAAAGCTGTGATCAAGGACTTCTCAAAGACTGATGTGCTTTTTGAGCAGTCAATGCTTTGATTACATAGAAAAAACATCCAGCACATCGTCATCAAAAAAATCTACCCGCGCAGACTGAAGGTATTTTGCTGCCGCTGACATCAGCGTTCCCGCTCCAAATTGCGGGTGTGGTTTGCGCAAACGCTCGCGGTATCTGTCAGCCGTATCGGCATGGGCAATCAATCGCGCGACCATCTGGGATCGCGCAGATTGAGGGCAACACATCAAGGCATTGGCGACCGCGTCGATGTCTGCAAGTTGCACGGCCCTAATTCTGCGAGGTGAATTTTACTGAACGGTCCCGCGCCAAATCGGGCCGATACTTGGGCGATCAACACATCAAAATAACCTGTTCCGACATCTGCGGCCAGCATCGCTGCATCATAGGTCCATAAGGGTGCGGAAACTGTTACTTCACGCTTGAGCGTCCAGTTTTGCGATATCCGCAGAACATAGAATTCCGTGTCTTCGCCCAGTGGCACGTCACCATTTACCCAAATATCACCGTCGATCCGTGTGCATCTGATCCAGCTGATCGTTGCTCCCTGCGTTGTGCGTTTTACCGCAAAATGCGCCACTGGATAAGGCTGCAGACCGACACCTTCAAAGACATGGGTTTCGTAACGGTAGCTGGGATCAGTCATCGGCTGTTGTGCAGGTCCGAAACGGAAATGCCGTGCTGTTCCGCGTGATGCACTGGGCAGATTGATCTGGGTTGGCACCGCATTCAACAGCACGACCTTAGCCCCTGCGGGCCAAACCTGCGGCGTCACACCCCGACTGCCGTATTGCCCGCGCAGCAGACCCGACAAAGCAAGACGGTTCGCGGCCAACGGAACGGCCTTCTGAAACTGCAGCACTTCCCAATTGCCCGCCAACCCGTCTCCAATCGCAATTGTGTTGCCCCTGCCAACACTGCCTCGGACGTAGCACTGCTTAACGTGCCATTGACCAATCCAACCGTGAGCGCGCCCTGCCTGTCCCATATGCCCACTGGCCCTGCGCCAAGCGCGGTTCGCGTCGTACCAATGACCGAAGCCTCGCCCAACACATCCAACAGCGGGTAGTCGCTGTCCTGCGGCGCCCCGAACAGCGCGGTTGGACCTGGCCAAGGCTTGCCAGTGACGGCGACAAAAGGCGCATTCGGCACCTCATCGCCTGTCAATAGCGGCAGATCAAGGAAAAGAATTTCTGCTGGAATTGGTCCCACAAAGGGTTGTAGGGCCACGGCATCTTCGCCGCCTGATTGGGCACGGTCAATCGCTGCGTCAACACGCGTCGCCTGCGCAAGCCGGCCTCTTAGATGCGGTCAATCCGGTAAAGGCTGGTGTTGCCTGATGCGGTCAAAGCCACCACATCACCCACGCCGATTTGTGCCTGCGACGGTGGCAGTGCAAATTCGGCTGTGTCGCGCCCGACTCGCGCCTCTTGCAACCAGCGTGTCACAATTCGCGCTCCCTCTTTGCGGGTCAAAGCCAGCGGCACTTCGTTACGTCTGACCGAGATTGTGGTTTCATCGGGCATGATCGCCTCAGCGGCGATGGCGTCATATTGGCCTTCGGCGTTCACATAGGCCAATTGCACCCGCCCTGCGATTTCGGCAGCCGCTGCCCGCACCAGGCTAAGCGCTTGGTCACGATTATCAAGCCTGTAAGGACACTTCCGTTACAGTCGAGCACCAATCCTCATGTCACCATGAAAATTGGTATCTAGCCTAAGCAACATACTGAATTCATGACGAAAAGTCAAATATCTGACCGTTTCACAGCGCGCGGTTGGCGCAAGACATGTTAACCTTTTAAGGGGTCAGCCGTCGTTTGCGCGTTGCGCTTCGATCTCGCGCCACTTTGCGACGTTGCTGTTGTGA
>JBLHTS010000309.1:0-3100 GCA_047627695.1 Yoonia sp.
ATCCGTAGCCAAGACATCGAAGCACAGGCTCCGCTGCTCCAATTCTTGGGCACAACCTTTAAGATAGGCGCGGACGTTGACGGTCGTGGCGGGGCAACCTTTACCTACGGCGTCATCGCCATGGTGATGATTTTCGCGATATTGTCCTATGTCCTTAGCCAAACTGCTTGGGGGCGACATGTCTATGCCGTCGGCGATGATCCAGAGGCGGCTCAACTGTCCGGCGTCAACGTGAAGCGTACGCTCATTTCTGTCTATGCAGTTACAGGTTTCATCTGTGCGATCGCAGGCTGGGCCTTGATAGGGCGTATCGGGTCGGTCAGTCCAACGTCTGGCCAACTGCTGAACATTGAAAGCATCACGGCTGTTGTGATCGGTGGTATATCGCTGTTCGGTGGTCGCGGATCGATCATGGGGCCGTTGTTTGGCGCGCTAATCGTCGGGGTGTTCACCCTTGGCTTGCGGCTGGCAGGTGCAGACGCACAATGGACATACTTGCTGATTGGTTCGCTTATTATCGGAGCAGTTGCGGTTGATCAATGGATCAGAAAGCTGACGGCATGAAACTGATGGAAATTACTGCAAATGGATCGCTAGAACCAATTCTCAAAGGGCGTGGGCTGGTTAAACGCTATGGCCGTGTCACAGCGCTCGATCACTGTGACTTTGATCTATTCCCCGGTGAGATCCTTGCTGTGATTGGCGATAACGGTGCAGGGAAATCATCACTGATTAAGGCCGTGTCAGGCGCAGTTGTCCCCGACGAAGGGAAACTCTACCTTGAAGGGAAGCGAGTAAATTTCAGCTCACCCACGGATGCGCGCAAAGAAGGTATCGAGACAGTCTACCAAACTCTAGCGATGTCGCCTGCACTGTCGATTGCGGACAACATGTTCATGGGTCGCGAACTGCGCAAATCCGGGTTTCGAGGTAAATTTCTGCGTCAATTGGATCGAAAGCGGATGGAGGACATTGCCCGTGATAAACTGACCGAACTTGGCCTGATGACAATCCAGAACATTAACCAAGCAGTTGAAACATTGTCCGGAGGGCAGCGCCAAGGTGTGGCAGTTGCCCGCGCGGCAGCATTCGGTTCAAAGATCATTATCTTGGATGAACCGACGGCGGCATTGGGCGTCAAAGAATCCCGCCGCGTACTGGAAATGATCCTCGATGTTCGGTCACGTGGCATCCCAATTATCCTGATCAGCCACAACATGCCCCACGTGTTCGAAGTGGCAGACCGCATTCATGTGCACCGCCTCGGCAAACGGCTCTGTGTGATTGATCCAAAAGACTACACGATGTCGGATGCGGTTGCATTTATGACCGGTGCAAAAGAGGCACCCCAACAATCAGTATGACGGCCTCAAGGCCATTGCACTGTCGCTGCGAAGCAATATTTTGAATGTTTCTCGATCGTGGGCTTTGAAATACAGGAGGACACCTCTAAAAATTGCCTTCTCCTTGGCCCTGCTATATGATTGTGACGTAAATAGCAGAGAAATGCGGTGATGACGCAGATGGTATTTTTTGATCTTTCGGACCGTTATGCGAGTCTGGACGCCAAGAAAGACCCGCTGCTTGAGATTGATGCCGTGGTGCTGTGGGAAGAGTTTCGTCCGGCTCTTGAACGGATCTGGCGCAAGCCGGATGCGGACCGGAAGTCTCGCGCCGGGCGCAAGCCGATAGATGCAGTGCTGATGTTCAAGGCGCTGGTCCTGAGCGCACTTTATAACCTTTCTGACGACCAGATTGAGTATCAGATCCGAGACTGACTTTCCTTCATGCGGTTTCTGGGGCCTAGCCTTGGAGACCGTGTTCCTGATGCCAAGACGGTTTGGCTTTATCGTGACGCGCTGGCGCAGGCAGGTAAGGTGGAGGAGCTATTTGAGCTGTTCGACGGTCATCTCAATCGAAAAGGCTACATCGCCCGCGGCGGGCAAATCTTGGACGCTTCCATCGTGCCGGTGCCGCGCAATCACAACACGCGCGACGAGAACGCGGCGATCAAGAAGGGCGAAGTGCCCGATGGTTGGACAGATAAACCCGCGAAACGGGTGCAGAAGGACGTGGACGCGCGCTGGACTAAAAAGCACGGCAAGAGCCACTACGGCTACAAAAACCATGTAAATGTGGATCGAAAGCACAAGCTGGTACGGCGTTATCACGTTAGCGATGCAGCCCTGCATGACAGCCAATCCGTGGATCATCTGCTGATGCGAGGCAACACCGCGTCCGGCGTGTGGGCCGATGCGGCCTATCGGTCTGCAGAGATGGAAGCAAAGCTGCGCGACCGGAAGCTCACGAGCCACATTCATCGCAAGGGAAAACGGGGCAAGCCGCTGACCAAGCAGGCTAAGAGTAGCAACCAGACCAAGTCCACCGTGCGCGTCCGGGTCGAACTCGTCTTTGGCGCGCAGACTAACGATATGGGCGGCACCATGGTGCGTACCATCGGCCTTGTTCGAGCCGAGGCCAAGATCGGAATGAAGAACCTCGCTTACAACATGCGCCGCCTCTGTCAGTTGCGCCGCATCAACCCAAACCCGGCGTGAAAAACGACCCGGGTAAAGACGCAGATCATGCTGCTTACAACGAAAAACACCTCAAAATAGACAGCGAGCCATCAGATACGGCACAATAACCCGTCAGATGACGGTCTTGAGACGCGTGTCATGATGGTCCAAACGCTCGGCCCGCGCAAAAACAACCAAAAATAGAGGTGCCCGCAAGTGATTTGACTGATGCGGAATGGACGCTGATTGAACCCTTGATGCCGTCGCACAAGACAACTGGTAGGCCACGCACGACGCGTTTGCGCGACGTGTTCGATGCAATCCTCTACATCGCGACGACCGGGTGCCAATGGCGCATGTTGCCCAACGACTTCCCGCCAGTCCCCCTGTGTCAGCGTAGTTGTCCGCCGCTCTTTTTTTCCTCTATTTCTCAGGTGGGCGGGATAGGAACGATGACATGGGATATTCACCGGAACGCAAGGCAGCGGTGTTGAAGCGAATGCTACCTCCGAACAACATGGCCATTCGGCGGCTGTCACAGGAGGAAGGGATTTCCGAGGCGACACTGGACAAATGGCGGG
>JBLHTS010000310.1:0-3078 GCA_047627695.1 Yoonia sp.
ATTCTGTGGCCCTCAATTTTCCACTCCTTGAGGCTACCGAAATGGATACTTCACTTAACCTTCCCACCCTCACATCTTTGGCTGTGGCGCCAACGTCAGTACTGGTTCGATTTGGTACAACGAAAATGACGCCCATCGAAACCAGCAACAAGGCATTCGCACGCACAGCCAAAAAGCCGTTTGCGGCGCAAGTTGTCGCAGCACGACTGTCAGGAACAGATTTCCCGCAAACCCAAGCGAAATTGCACCGCCAGACCGGACATTGCGCCCTTATGGTGTCCCCATGCTGCCCTACCTGACACCTTTGGACGCACCCCCACCTGAGCGGAAGCAACGGCTGTAGATACAAGGCCAAAGCCAGCCAAAACAGACGCCTAAGACATTTCCAACAAGGTGTACTTTCCACCCTCGATAGCTTGCCCTATAAGTGACCAAACGCTTTGTGACGTTGCGTCACACAAGCACCAATAAATGGGCAATAGGCCGAGGTAAACATGAGCAACAAAACGTCTCACGAAAGCGATGTCAGTTTTATTCAGGCATTGGCAGAACTCTTGCGCGAAAACGACCTGACCGAATTGCAGGTAAAGCGCGAGTATGGCGATAATGACAGTCTGAACGTGCGGGTCAGTCGCCAAACACAGATGGTCATGCAAGCCAGCGCGCCTTTGGCAGCGGGACCTGCACTGTCCGCTGCACCTTCGGGCGCTGCTCCTGCACCCGCTGTCAGCGACAGCGCTGATCCGGCAAGCCATCCTGGCGCTGTTACCTCTCCGATGGTTGGTACTGTTTATATGGCGGCAGAGCCTGATGCCCCCAATTTCGTCAGTGTCGGTTCAACCGTCAAAGAGGGTGACACCATCCTTATCATCGAAGCGATGAAGACCATGAACCATATCCCTGCCCCACGCGCAGGTACGATTAAACGTATTTTGGTCGAAGATGGCGGCCCGGTCGAATTCGGCGCCCCACTTGTGATCATCGAATAAAGGCGGGCCTATGTTCGACAAAATACTTATCGCGAACCGCGGCGAAATCGCCCTCCGGGTCGTCCGCGCTTGTCGCGAATTGGGCGTGAAATCGGTCGCTGTCCACTCGACCGCGGACGCTGATGCGATGCATGTGCGTATGGCGGACGAGGCAATCTGTATTGGACCGCCAGCCTCTGCACAAAGCTACTTATCATTTCCGGCGATCATTTCTGCTTGTGAAATCACGGGCGCTCAAGCGATCCACCCCGGCTACGGCTTTTTGTCCGAAAACGCAGCCTTCGTGCAGGCCGTTGAAGATCATGACTTGACCTTTATTGGCCCCACATCTGAACATATCCGTGTCATGGGCGATAAAATCACCGCCAAAGACACGATGAGAGCGCTTGGCGTGCCATGTGTGCCCGGCTCTGACGGTGGTGTTCCAACGTTGAAGGACGCGCAACGCGTGGGCGAAGAAGTCGGCTATCCTGTCATCATCAAAGCGACCGCAGGCGGTGGTGGCCGTGGTATGAAAGTGGCCAAGACCGCTGCTGACATGGAAAAGGCATTCCATTCCGCCCGCGCTGAAGGCAAAGCTGCTTTTGGCAACGATGAAGTCTATATCGAAAAATATCTCACGACTCCGCGCCATATTGAAATCCAGGTTTTTGGTGATGGCAAAGGCAACGCTGTCCACTTGGGCGAACGCGATTGTTCGCTGCAACGGCGGCATCAGAAAGTGTTTGAAGAAGCACCGGGTCCTTGCATTACACCCGAATTGCGCGCGCGCATTGGTAAAGTTTGTGCGGATGCCGTGGCAAAGATCAACTATATCGGTGCTGGCACAGTTGAATTCTTGTTCGAGAATGACGAGTTCTATTTCATCGAAATGAACACCCGTCTGCAAGTCGAACATCCCGTGACCGAGGCTATCTTTGGTGTGGATTTGGTGCGTGAACAACTGCGCGTCGCATCGGGCATGCCGATGTCGTTTACCCAAGATGATCTTAAGATCAACGGCCATGCGATTGAGGTCCGTATCAACGCGGAAAAACTTCCAGCGTTTTCGCCCTGCCCTGGTACAATCACGCAGTATCATGCGCCCGGTGGTCTTGGTGTGCGTATGGATTCTGCACTTTATGACGGCTACCGCATCCCACCTTACTACGACAGCTTGATCGGCAAACTGATCGTTCATGGGCGTGACCGGCCCGAAGCGCTTGCTCGACTAGAACGCGCCTTGGGCGAACTTATCGTTGATGGTGTTGATACAACATTGCCGTTGTTCCACGCATTGCTGGCAGAAGAAGCTGTCCAATCGGGCAACTACAACATCCACTGGCTAGAGCATTGGCTAGAAAAAGGTCTGCTGTAGCTATTTCGGTCGCAGCGAACATGTGGCCCGTCGCAAGCTACGGTCCAGTGATGGGAAACAATCTTTGACGCTTGATCGCTGATCTGGCGCCAAAGCCCCCCAATCCGCCCAAGTGACGGCATAGCCTAGCGCGTCGGCCATCATTTCTAGCGCTGCCCGACTGGGGATTGCCTTGACCGCGACTGCTGCCCCGCGAACTGTGAGGTGGCATTCAGGTCTTTGTCAGTCCGTTCGCGGCCCAACCGGATCAATGCACCATTTTTTTGATAAAGTCACTGTCGATAATAATGACCTTGGGATCAAGCTGCCGCAACAGGTCGAGCAATCTGAAATAATCCATGACGTGGTACAAAAGCCCGTAAATCGCGATCATGTCATAGGTTTCACCTGCTCTGACCGCATCTTCCAGACCCACAAATACGTCCTGCACTCGCATGGTGACCTGTGCCTTTAGCACAGCATCGGGGTAATATTGAAGGCGCGCCGCGACGTCCACACGGGCTTCAATGGCCGTGACTTCAGCAGCGCCAGCAGAGGCGAAAGCATAGGCCCACCGGTCATCATGCGCCCCAAGGTCAAGAACACTTGCGCCGCTGATATCCTTTAAGAATCCTGCAATCAGAAACTCGAAACGCTTATTAAACCGCGAAACCTGATCATTGCGCCCTGCATACTGCGGAAGTTTAGAAAAAAAGTCGAAGAATGCCAAAGCACTACCCTTTTTCAGTAGCG